>NZ_JAZKRW010000027.1:0-27217 GCF_036626415.1 Salinibacter sp. | reverse complement strand
CCATTTCGCACTGCACTTCCACGCGGCGGTCTACGCCGTGCTCGCCTTCGTGCGCACCCTCCAGGAGCAGGGCGGGGCGGAAACGGACGATCTAGTCGAAGACTATCCGTTTCTCGGCCGGTACCTCGCCGAGGACCTGCGCTTCATGCCCGAGGACCTGACGTGGGACGAGGGCGGGGCGTGGTGGGGGCGGGAACTCCGGCGCTGGGAAGGGGAGGCGGAGGGCCCCCTGCCCCTGCGCGCCCTGTCGACGAGCTTCGGGCTGTCGCCGCCGCAGCGGCGGGCGTTTATGCTAACGGGGCTGATCGAGGAGGATTCGCGGTTCGGCACCCTGTTCGCCCACCTCCAGGCGCCGGTGCAGCGCCGCCGCCCCACCGTGGAGCTCCTGGGCCGCATTGTGCAGCGTCTCGATGCGGGGGCCGACGGATGGGGGACCTGCCGGCCGCTTGTCGAACACCACCTCGTGGAGGTCATCGACCGCAGCCGGCCCCGCGCGGAGTGGACGCTTCGGATTCCGGGCCTGGTCTGGGACGCGGCTCGGGGGACCGTTCCGTCGACGCTCGACAGCGCCGAGCAGCGGACCCAGGTGCGGCCGGTCGATGAACTGCCGACGTTCGACGACGCGATTCTCCCGGCGGACTCGCGCAAGCAGTTGTGCCGGGTGCCCCGGCTCCTCCGGAGCGACGACACCCGATTCGCCGTGGTGCGTGGGACGACGGGCAGCGACCGCCTCGCCGCCCTCGACGCCGTGGCTCGCACCCTGGAGCGGGGCGTCGTGCGGGTGGAGGGCCTCGGGGAGACCGACGCGCCGGACGCCTCCGCCGCGGTGCCAGGCGGGCTCGGGCCGTTCTGCGTGGGGGCGCGGATGATGCCGGTGCTGGAGGTCGACCTCGCGCCGGGCGAGTCGCGCCCGCTGCCGCCCATTCCCGGCTACGACGGGCCCGTGGGCGTCGCGCTCAGCCCGACCGGCGGCCTCACCGGCGATGCCCTCGACACCGCCGTCACGCTCTCGCTCGGCACGCTCTCCGCGGACGAGCGGCGCCGCCACTGGCGGGCCGCCTTCGAGGGCGCCGAGGTGGACGACCTCGACGCCATCGTCGACGGGTTTCAGCTGCCGGGCCGCTACCTGCGCCGCGCCGGGGCCGCTGCCGTCCGTCACGCCGCGCTCGACGGGCGTGAGACGGTGACCCCGGGCGACGTGCGCCACGCCACCCGGTCCCTCGGGCGGCAACTGCTCGATACCCTCGCCGAGCGGCTGGAGGTGGACGGCACGTGGGACCGCCTCGTCATCGACCCGAGAACGGAGGAGAAGCTGCACGACCTGAAGCGCCGCTGTCACCACCGCGAGCGCCTGCTCGACCATCTCGGCCCGGCCTTTGGCAGCAGTACGACGAAGGGGGTGCGCGCGCTGTTTACGGGACCGAGCGGCACAGGCAAGACGCTTGCGGCCCGCATTCTCGCCGCCGAGCTTGGGATGGACCTCTACCGAGTGGACCTCGCCTCGGTCATCAACAAGTACGTGGGCGAGACGGAGAAGAACCTGCACCGCCTCCTCAGCACCGCCGAGGAGCTGGATGTCGTCCTGCTGCTCGACGAGGGCGACGCGCTGCTCGGCACGCGCACCGAGGTGTCGACGGCGAACGACCGCTATGCCAACGTCGAGACCGACTACCTGCTGCAGCGGCTGGAGCACTACGCGGGCATCCTGCTCGTAACCTCCAACCTGGCCGGCAACATCGACCCGGCCTTCCAGCGCCGCATGGACCGGGTGATCGACTTCGCGCCGCCCTCGGCGGAGGAGCGCCTCGCCATCTGGTCGATCCACCTGCCCGAAGACCACACCGTTTCCGAGGCGACGCTCCGGCGGGTGGCGCGGGTGTGTGCCCTGAACGGTGGTCAAATCCGCAACGCGGCGCAACAGGCGACCCTCCTGGCACTCGACGAGGCCACCGGGTGTGACGCGTCTGGTGAAGGAGATGCCGACAACCGGATGCGTCGGGCACCGGATGAGGTCGCGGTGCGCGATGAGCACGTTGTCGCCGCCGTCCGCGAGGAGTATCAGAAGGACGGCGCTGTCTGTCCCCTCACCATTGAAGAGAACGAGGGGCCGAGCTCCGGGGCCCAGCAGTTTGTTCAGGGGGTGGTCTCCTGATGCAGACGGCCATCGCACTGACTTTTCAGCGAATAAATTCTGCCATTACCCCGAATTATCATGGCTTACGCTCGCGCAGAATCTCAAGAATCGTCATTCTCGCCGTTCTCGAAGAAGGGCTCAGACGAACGCGACGACGCTTCGTCGTCGACCTTCTCGTTCACGCGGAGTCAGGGACTGCTACGTACGGCCGCCCCAGCCGTCACCCTCGGCGCCAGTGATCGGAATATACAGGACGGTGTTGGGATTCAGCCGAAGCTGACAGTGAGCGAGCCGGACGACAGGTCTGAGCGAGAGGCTGAGCGGGTCGCTGACGCGGTGATGCGAATGCCGGATCCAGACTCGGGAATGGACATGCGGCCGTTTTTCGAAAGCCGGATGGGAGAGGATCTCAGTGATGTGCGGATCCACACAGGCGGAGAGGCCGACCGGGTGGCGCGGTCGCTCAACGCTAAAGCGTTCACGGTCGGGACGGATGTCGTCTTCGCGAACGGAAACTACCAACCGCAGACGCGCTGGGGACGAGAGCTTCTGGCCCACGAATTGACACACGTCACGCGACACAGCTCGTTTGAAGAGTCCCAGATTTACCGACAGACGGACGAGGAGAGCGACGGATCGACATTTGAATCGATCCTCGGGACGGCATGGTCGGTAGTGGAGGATGTCGGGCGCGGCGGTCAGCGAGCCGTTGAGTCATGGGGCCTCACGGGATTCGACCGGACGTCAGAAATCGGTAGCGAAAACGAGCGGGCTTGGGCACTGTTCAAAGACCTAGTGTCGGCTGGTGCGAAGGTCGACGGGCCGCTGTACAATATTATCAAGTTCACTGTCCAGAACGACATCGACGACACAATCGCTGAGGAACTCACGCGCGAGCAGCGGACGATGATCGAACGTGGCGCTGCGGCGGCGGGCGAGAAGGCCGTCACGCACATCGCTGGACGAGTGCTCGGATCGACGATAATCAAGGGCATCCTCAAACGGATCGCAGTGAAAGTCGCGGCGACGGCTGCGTACAAGAGCCTGGCACGGAAAGTTGGCGTATCGGCTGGCGCGGGGGCGACCGGCATCGGCATCCCCGTCACGGGAACCATCATGCTGGGCGTCCTCCAGCGAGCGTCGAATGCCAGCCGCGAGCTCCGGAACAACAATTCGGAGCTCTATCGCCAACTCCGGCAGCGCAACCTGGACATGGGCTACTTCCTGGTGGAACCGATGCTCCCCGAGCTCAGAGAGCAGGTACGATTGGCTGTCCGAGAGGTCATCGCCGATGAGCTATCGGCGACACGCGAGAGCCAACAGGATGAAAAGAGTAGTGGCGACGAAGAACCAGAGGAAATCGAGTACCGAGAGGTTGGCGGAGCGAGAATCCACGTCATCGAGGAAGGGGATACGCTCTGGGAGCTTGGAAACCGGTATGGCGTCGATCCGGCCGAGCTCGAAGGGCTCAACGATGTCGATCCGCGAAACCTCCAGATCGGCGAGCCGCTTCTCATTCCGGAACCCGAATCCGACGAACTAATCGTGTATTGAGCGTAGACACGAACACGTCGTTCTCGGCTTTGAGTCGCCTACTGATCTGTCGATCCTCAATCTGTGTGTCTGCGGTGCGACCTCGAAATTCCGAGGCAGGTCGCTCTGAGCATCGGCGAAGAGCCTCAATAGCGGATCGTCTCTACTGTAGGGTCGCCACTGGAAGCAGCACGGCGCCGTGGGGAACGGGGACCTCGGGGAACGGGGACCTCGGGGGGCGGTGAGGCCGTGGCCTTTACCGTCACCCTTCCGTATATCGCCGAATACCTTCAAGTACGTCCGGTGTGACACGCCAACAGAGTTCTGCGGCTCGGCGACCCGACATCAGTGGAAGGGTCCGGTGGCAACGAGGACAGGCCCTGTTTTTGTAGTCCAAACCCGTCATGGGAAAGCGCCGGATTCGACATCCGACAGTGAGCCTGACGTGGGATCCGGATGCCCTGAGCCTGAGGCGCCAGAGCGAGAGAAAGGCTTCTCGAAGAACGGCCCGGCCACAGGTCCTCTATGCGGATCATGAGTGCTGTCGCGCTCCTGTGTGTAGTCGGGTTTGGGGGATTCACTCTCGCTGACCCCAGCGTCGGGACGATGGGAATCTACATTACGTTCGGCTTCCTCCTCGCTGCGTTTGCCCCGAAGGCCCTGCAGAAGTTCGCGGAGGAGGCGATCGTGGCATGATCGTCCTGAGGGACGCTGCCTGTCGATTCTTTCCATTCGGGCGCGCAGGCCAAGAGGGACTGCGGGGACCCGATCGGGGCGACGACCACGTCCTTCTAGAAAAGAACCGTTCTCGGCATCTTCGCCAAAATCTGACAGATAAGGGCTTCCAGAATGGGATAATCGGCGGCCCCCGGCGCATCGGGCCAATGCAAGCCATTGCAACAGAAGGTGCCAGTGAGCCTCATGCTCCGGCCGATCTCCGCTACGTGGCCGATCAACATCGCTACTCGTTCTTCTCCGGTGCGTCCTCAGAAGTGTTCACCGAAAGATCCCCTTCGGTATTCTCCTGCATCCGGTCGCGAACCCGATCGAGCAGCGCCACAAACATCGTGGGGTCGTAGCTCACGAAGAAGCCGATGAGCGAGAGCAGGCCCGCAAACCGAATGTACTGTCCGGGGGACGCGGTGCCAAGAATCGGATTTTCCAAGAGCACCAAGAGGCCGGAAATCACGGTCAGGTAGACGAAAAAGCTCCGCAGAAGGGCGGAGAGTAGGGGGTAGGTGCGATCGCGGTTGCCCTGGCCTCGCTGGGTTGAGAGCACGACGCGTCGTCCCATGGCCCCCAACACGCCGGCGAGACAGCAGAGAAAAGCGAGGTTCGACGGCGTGAAGCAGAGAAGCGCTACGATGAACGCCCACAGGACCGAATCTGTCGGAGGGGAATCCGCCGTCGTGGTCCCTGTGGGCTCTGCCGCTTCGGGGGGGCCAGTGGGGGAGCCGGACTGGGGGGTGGCAGACAGCGTATCGGAGGAGGCAGTGGCCTGGCCCGCCGAGGCAGCTGTGCTCATCTCTTCCACCCCCTGCGAACTGATAACGCGGCGGTAGGGCTCTGAGTCGACCAAAATGCCCGCCGTAAACAGGGAAATCCACAGGGCAAAGCCGATAGAAATCCCGGCGAGGACGATGAACCATTGGGTCCAATCCTCTGGAGGAAACGACATGGCGTTATGAGGAATTGACGCGAGCATTTCTGAACTCGTCCAAGTATACAATCAAGATACTCGATTACTACTCTGCAATGGGCTTCCTGGGATTCATTTTGGAGGCAATCAATTTCGTGCGTTCAATTCTACCCATGTCCGGTAGACGGACTCCATCCGTCACGGACGATTCGGGCAGAGAGACGGTCTGCGAAGCGGACTTCGCCCTCTTGAAACTCCGGGGTTCTCCGTTTGCAGCCGCGTGGAGCCGATGACTGTCGTCAAGATGCGGGGGGATGTCCACGGCCCGTTACTCCTCTTGATAAAGAGCCCCTGATTCGTGAGACTGTGGGCGTCGGTTCCCGAGCCGGTTCGAGATTCCATCCTCTTATCGCCTGCAACCTCGTTTCCTCTATGGGTCCTCGCACCGTCGTACTTGCCCTTGCTGCCCTACTGGCCGGCTGCTCATCGAGCCCCACGGCCGACCTCGTCTTGACGAACGGAACCGTTGCCACGCTCGACGACGATCACGGCCGCGTCGAGGCCCTGGCCGCCGCGGGGGACACCCTCCTGGCCGTCGGCAGCGCCGAGGAGATCGAGGCCTACACGGGAAGCGGCACGCGCGTCGTCGACCTCGACGGGCGCCTCGCCGTCCCCGGCCTTATCGAGGGGCACGGCCACTACATGGGCATGGGGGAGGCGCAACTGCAGATCGACCTGCTGGGCACCGCGTCGTGGGACCAGATCGTGGCTCGGGTTGATTCCGCCGCCACCGCGTCGGCCGATGGGGCGTGGGTGCAGGGACGGGGGTGGCACCAGGAGAAGTGGGACGCGACGCCGGAGCGTATGGTGCGCGGCTTTCAGACGAATGAGCGGCTCAATCAGGTAGCGCCGGAGACGCCGGTGTACCTGACCCATGCCAGCGGCCACGCCGCCATCGCCAACGAGGCGGCCTTGGAGGCGGCCGGCATTGGGCCGAACACGGCCGATCCGGACGGCGGCACCATCGTGCGGGATGCACAGGGGCGGGCCACTGGCATTCTGCTGGAAACCGCTGAGGGACTGGTGCAGGAGGCGATCGAGGCGTCGCGGAGCGACCTGAGTCCTGAGCAGCGTCGCGAGCGGCGCCGCGAGCAGGTCCGGCTCGCCGCCGAGGAGGCGCTCGCGAACGGCGTCACAAGCTTCCAGGACCAGGGGGCGTCGTTCGAAACCATCGAGCTGTACCGCACGATGGCCGAAAACGATGAACTCGGCATTCGCATGTACGCGATGGTGTCGCAGAGCGAGGTGACGCCCGAGACCCAGGAGCGCCTCGCAGAGATCCGCACAGTGGGGGCCGCAGATCAACACCTCACGGTCCGCTCCATCGGCGAGGTGACGGTGGATGGGGCCCTCGGCTCCCGCAGTGCGTGGATGCTCAAGCCCTACGACGACGCCCCGAACGACACGGGCATCAACGTGACCTCGATGGACCGCATCCTGGAGATTGCGGAGATTGCGCTGGAGGAAGACTACCAGCTTGCCATCCACGCGATCGGCGACCGGGCCAATCGGGAAAGCCTCGACCTGTTCGCCGATCTGTTTGCTGATCCGAATGTCGACAGCGAGTCGCTTCGCTGGCGCATCGAGCACGCGCAGCACCTGCACCCGGACGACATCCCGCGCTTCGCCGACCTCGGGGTGATTGCCTCGATGCAGGCCATCCACGCCTGCTCCGACGCCCCGTACAACTACCAGCGCCTCGGGGCGGGACGGGTGGAGCAGGGGGCCTACGTGTGGCGCACACTGTGGGAAGAGGGGGTCGTAGTGGGCAATGGCACCGACGTCCCCGTCGAAAAGATCGATCCCCTCGCCAGCCTCCACTGCACGGTGACCCGGCAGGTGCCCGGCACCGACACCACGTTTACCCCCGACGAGGCCCTCTCTCGTCGCCGGGCCCTCAAGTCGTACACCTTCAACAACGCCCGCATGGCCTTCGAGGAGGACGTGAAGGGCACGCTCACGCCCGGAAAGCTGGCCGACGTGGCGGTGCTCTCCGACAACATGCTGGAGGGGCCGCCGGGGCGCATTCGGGAGACGACGGTCGACTACACCGTCGTGGGAGGGGAGGTGGTTTACACGAGGGAGTGACAGTTTCCGTCGGAGGGAAACGTCCGCGGGGCTGGCGAATTTCTACATTCCGTTTGGCATTCTCCACTAGTCCACTCGCCCATGGAAGCGGTTTCCCCCAACTCGATCCGTCCCGCGGAGGTCAAAGAGCTTCTGTCCCGGCACATGCTGACGAAGGGCATGATGCCCATGGTGCTCGACATGGAGGCGAGCCAGGGCGTTCGGCTGCACGACGAGAAAAGCGGCCGCTCACTGATTGACCTGTTCGGCTTCTACGCCTCAAACCCCCTCGGGATGAACCACCCGAAGATGAGTGGCGACGAGGCCTTCATGGAGCGGCTGGTGGACGCGGCCCTCAACAAGGTGACCAACTCCGACGTCATGACCGGGCACATGGCGCGGTTCGTGGACACCTTCGATCGGGTGGGCATTCCGGACTACCTGCCGTACACGTTCTTTATCTCCGGCGGGGCCCTGGCCGTGGAGAATGCGCTGAAGACGGCCTTCGACTGGAAGGTGCGCAAGAACCACCAGAAGGGCTACCGCCGCGAGGTGGGCCACCAGGTGCTGCACCTGGACCAGGCCTTCCACGGGCGCACCGGCTACACCATGTCGCTCACGAACACGGCCGACCCGCGGAAGACGATGTTCTTCCCGAAGTTCGACTGGCCGCGCATCACGAACCCGAAGGTCCACTTCCCGCTCGACGCCGACGAGCAGGAGCGCGTGCGGGCCCACGAAGAGCGAGCGCTCCGACAGGCCAAGCGCCACTTCCACGAGCGCGAAGACCAGATTGCGGCGGTCATCCTGGAGCCCATCCAGGGCGAAGGGGGCGACAACCACTTCCGCCCCACGTTCCTGCGGGAGCTGAAGGCCCTGGCCCACGAGAACGACGCCCTGCTCGTGTTCGACGAGGTGCAGAGCGGCGTCGGCATCACGGGCGAGTTCTGGGCGCACCAGGCCCTCGGGGTGAGGCCCGACATCATGGCGTTCGGCAAGAAGTCGCAGGTCTGCGGCATTCTGGCCGGGCGGAAGCTCGACGAGGTGGACGACCACGTCTTCGAGACGCCCAGTCGCATCAACTCCACGTGGGGCGGCAACATCGTGGACATGGTGCGCTTCGACCGCATCCTCGAAATCATGGAGGAGGAGCAGCTCGTGGACCACGCAGGGCGGGTGGGGGCGCACCTGCAGCACCGGCTGCACGAGCTGGCAGAGCAGTTCTCGGCCGTGTCCAACGTGCGGGGCGAGGGCCTCATGACGGCCTTCACGCTGCCGAGCACCGAGTACCGCGACCACGTGGCCCAGCAAACCTACGAGGAGGGGGCCATCATCCTCGGCTGCGGCGACCGGTCCATCCGCTTTCGCACGCCCCTCACGATCACGGAGGACGAGGTGGACGAGGGCATGGCCTGCATCCGGCGGGCACTGGAGACGGTGGCGGCGGAGCACGGCCCACACGCGGACGAGTCCCAAGCACACACTCCGTAGCGGCCCCCCCGGCCCGGAGGGCCAGAGGGGCATGTGCCCACCCCGGTGTCCGTGCGCTTCCCGGACATCCTACTCCTCCCGCTCGCCGGCCGCCATCAACTGTCGGGCGCTTTCGAGGGCGGCGTCGGTGATGTCTTCGCCGCTGATGAGAGAGGCGACCTGTGTGGCCTGTTCGTCTTCGTCGAGCCGGTGGATCGTGGTTTTCGTGGTGCCGTCCTCCACGATTTTTTGGACCTTGTAGTGGCGGTCGCCGAGCGCGGCAATCTGGGGAAGGTGCGTGATCGTGATGATCTGGTGGTAGCGGGCCAGGTCGTGCATGCTCTCGCCGACGCGGCGGGCCATGTTGCCGGAGATGCCCACGTCGATCTCGTCGAACACGAGGATGGGCAGCCGCTCGCTCTTGGCGAGGATCGTCTTGAGCGCGAGCATGATGCGGCTGATCTCGCCCCCGGAGGCCACCTCCGCAAGGGGCATGGGGGAGACGCCCACATTGGTGGAGATGAAGAACTCGACCTGGTCTACCCCCTTGCGGAACGCCCGGTAGTTGGCGTCCGCGTCGTCGGGCTGAATCCAGCCGTCGGGCTCTTCTTTGCGTGTGAATCGGACCTCGAACTGGCTGTTGGGCATGCCGAGCGTGCCGAGCTCGTCGAGGATGGCGTCCTCGATGCGGGTGGCCACCTCGCGGCGCTTCTGAGAGAGACGTTGTGCGACGTCGGTCAGGTCGGCCTTCGCGTCCTCAATCTGAGCATCGAGGCGCTCCAGGTTGCCCTCAAAGTCCTGGGCCAGCTCGTACTTCTCCCCGATCTCGCGCCGATGTTCCAGGACGGCCTCTAGGGTGCCGCCGTACTTGCGCTTCAGCTTCTCGATCTCGGTGGTGCGCTCCCGAATCTCCTGCAGGCGCTCCGGGTCGAACTCGACGTGGGCGTTGTAGTCCTGGAGGAAGTTGGCCAGCTCGCTGACCATGATGCGGGCCGACTCGATTTCGTCGACGTGGTCCTCAAACGCGTCGTCGATGCGGGCGAGGTCCTGCAGGTCGTTGCGCGAGACGACGAGCTGGTCGTGGAGCGCCTCCTCGCTCTCGAAGAGGCGCTCGTACAGCTCTTTGGTCGAGGCGTAGAGGTGCTCGGCGTTTTCGAGGACGCGCTGCTCGGCCCGCAGCTCCTCCTCTTCGCCCGGCTGCGGATCGACGGCGTCAATCTCCTCGATCTGAAACTCGTAGAGCTCCTTCTGCTGCCGCAGCTCCCGCTCGCGGGCGGCCAGCGCCTCGCGCTCCTCCACGAGCTCGGCCACCTGCTCGCGCTTCGCCTGGTAGCTTTCGACGAGCCCGCCGAGGCCGCCGAAGCTGTCGAGGAGGCGGAGGTGGGTCTCGGTATGGAGCAGGCTCTGATGCTCGTGCTGCCCGTGCAGGTCGATCAGCTCGCCGGCCACGGCGCGCATCACGTCGAGCGTGGCGGGGGTGTCGTTCACAAAGCCACGGCTGCCCCGGTCCGTGATGCGGCGGCGCAGGATGACGCGGGGGAGGGGACCGGTGGGGATCTCGTTCTTCTCGAGGACGGCTCGGATGCGCGCGGTGTCCGCGTCGTCGAAGATGCCCTCTACGACCGCCTTCGAGGTGCCCTCCCGCACCACGTCGGTGTTTGCCCGCTCGCCCAGAATCATCCGCAGCGCCCCGATCAAGATCGACTTGCCGGCCCCAGTTGCGCCGGTGATGATGTTTAGCCCGCTCCCAAACTCCATCTCCAGCTCTTCGATCAGGGCGTAGTCCCGGACGGACAACGACTGCAACATAGGCAGTGACGGATTGCGAGGTGCGAGTGTCGAACGAGGAGGCCCCCATCATTCGACAGTCGGAAATCGACACTCGAAAGTGGCCTCAGGAGACGAGGGACCAGCCGCCCTGGTTGATCTTCTTCTTGGCGTACTTCCACTTCATCTCCGTGGTCTCGCCGTTGGCGTTGTTGCGGACGGTGACGTACTCGTTGCGGCCCGGCTCGTCGGCCACGGTGACGGGCTGCTTTTCCTCGACGGTGGGGTCGCGCTCGGCCGCCTCGCCCTCCTGGCCGCCGCCCTCTCCGTCGGTATCGATGCTGTAGTCGGGCTGGGCAGAGTCGTGCTGGGTCTGGGCGTTGCGCTGACTGAGGCGCCGGCGCGGGCCCTGGCCCTCCGTCTGTACCTCGTCGTCGACCACCGGCCCGGCGCGGAAGACGAGGGAGACGACCTCTTGGCCAATCTCGGCCATCATCTCAGAGAAGAGGTCGAATGCCTCCATCTTGTACTCCACGACCGGGTCCTTCCGCCCGAACGAGCGGAGGCCGATGCCCTCCTTGAGTTCGTCGAGCTCGCGGAGGTGGTCGGTCCACTTCTCGTCGATCGTCTGGAGCATGGCGGTCCGCTCCAGCGCCTCGTTGATCTCCTGCCCGTTCGTTTCGAGGGCCTCCTCCACGTCCGCCACGGCGCGGATCGCGTCCTGCCCGTCGGTAAAGTCGACGAACACCTGGTCGATCATGTCGTCCCCGCGCTCGTTCTTCAGGTCGCGCAGCGTCTGGTAGAACGGCTGGGCAATGTTCGCGCGCTTCTGCTGGTAGTAGTCGGTCGCCACGTCGTAGACGTGCTCCACGACCCCATCTTCGCCGAGCTGCACAAATTCCTCGCGGTCCATCTCCAGGTCGAAGGCGAGGGTGCGGAGCAGGTCTTCTCGCAGGCCCGCAATGTTGCCCTGCCCGTAGTGGCGCTCCACGAGGGCCTGGACGTACTCGTAGAGCATGTTGAGCACCTGGCCGTGGAACCGCTCGCCGGTGAGGGCCTCGCGGCGGCGCTTGTAGATGACCTCCCGCTGCGAGTTGAGGACGTCGTCGTACTCCAGCTGGCGCTTCCGGATGGCGAAGTTGTTCTGCTCCACCTTCGACTGCGCCCGCTTGATGCTTTTGTTGATCCAGGGGTGTGTGATGACCTCGCCCTCCTCGATGCCCATGCTGTCCATCACCTTCGCCACGCGGTCCGAGCCGAAGAGGCGCATCAGCTCGTCCTCGAGGGAGACGTAGAACTGGCTCTCGCCCGGATCGCCCTGGCGCCCCGCACGGCCCCGAAGCTGCAGGTCGATGCGGCGGCTCTCGTGACGCTCGGAGCCGAGGATGGCGAGCCCGCCGAGCTCACGCACCTCGTCGGTGATCTGAATGTCGGTCCCCCGTCCCGCCATGTTCGTCGCGATCGTGACGGAGCCCTTCTGCCCGGCCTCCGCGACGATCTGGGCCTCCTCCTTGGCCCGGTCCTGCTTGGCGTTGAGGACGTTGTGGGGAATGCCTTCCCGCTTCAGCGTGCGGCTGATCGTCTCGGACACCTCCACCGAGGCCGAGCCCACGAGCACCGGCTGGCCGCGCTTGTTGTACTCCTTCACCTGTTCGACGATGGCGTTGTATTTCTCACGCTTCGTCTGGAAGACGAGGTCGTCCTTGTCGTCGCGCCGCACCGGCTCGTGGGTGGGGACGACCACCACGTCCAGGTCGTAGATCTCGTTGAACTCCTCCGCCTCCGTCTCCGCCGTCCCGGTCATGCCGGACAGCTTGTCGTACATGCGGAAGTAGTTCTGGAGCGTGATGGAGGCGTACGTCTGCGTGGCGTTCTGAATCTCGACCTCCTCCTTCGCCTCCAGGGCCTCGTGGAGGCCTTCCGAGTAGCGGCGCCCCTCCATAACACGCCCGGTGTGCTCGTCGACGATCTGCACCTTGCCCTCCTGCACGATGTACTCGGTGTCGCGCTCGTACAGGGTGAAGGCCTTCAAGAGCTGCTCGATGGCGTGGACGCGCTCGGCCCGCTCCGAGTACGTGTTGTAGACCTCGCGCTTTTTCTCCTGGAGCTCCTTCTCCAGCTCCCGCTTGTCGTTCATGTACTTGTTCTCGCGCTTTTCCTTCGAGAGGTCGTCCCGTTCCTGTAGCTCTTCCTCGAGCTGTTCGACCTTCTCCTCATGCTCGTCCTCGACCTCGGCAATTTCTTCGCCGATGACGGGCAGGACGAACAGGTCCGCCGTCTGGTCCATGATCTTCGCGATGTACTCCTGTCCCTTCTCCGTCATCTCCACGGACTGCTTCTTCTCGTCCACGGAGAAGTAGAGCTCCTCGTCGACGAACGGCATGCGCTTGGCGTTCTCCTGCAGGTAGAAGTTTTCGGTCTTCTGCCGCAGGCGCTCCATGCCCGGCTCGTTGAGCAGCTTCTGGAGCTGCCGGTTCTTGGGGTATCCGCGGGAGGCGCGGAAGAGGGCAAGGCCCGCTTCGTCTTCCAGCTCCTGGGCCCGCCGCGAGTCGTCCTCCTCCTCGGCCTGTTCTTTCTCGTCCAGCAGCTCGCGCGTCTCTTTCACGAGCGACCGGACGAGGCGGCGCTGCGCCTCCACGAGCTGCTCCACCGGGTCGCGCAACTCATTGTACTCGTCGTTCTCCTGGTCGGGCACCGGGCCGCTGATAATGAGCGGCGTGCGGGCCTCGTCGATCAGGACCGAGTCGATCTCGTCGATAATGGCGTAGTGGTGGCCCCGCTGCATCAGCTGCTCGGGCCGGACGACGAACGAGTTGTCGCGCAGGTAGTCAAAGCCAATCTCGTTGTTGGTGCCGTACGTAATGTCGGCCTCGTAGGCCTCCTTGCGGCCCTGCGTGTGCGGGTCGTAGCGGTTGACACAGTCGACCGTGAGGCCGTGGAACTCGTAGATGGGCCCCATCCACTCGGTGTCGCGCTCGGCGAGGTAGTCGTTGACCGTCACGAGCTGGCAGCCCCGGCCCGTGAGGGCGTTGAGGTAGAGCGGCATCACGGCGGCCAGCGTCTTTCCTTCGCCGGTCTTCATCTCCGCGATGCGGCCCTGGTGCAGCACGATGGCGCCCAGGATCTGCACGTCGTAGGGCACCATGTCCCACTCGATCTTCGACCCGCCGGCCGTCCACGTTTCGCCGAGCATGCGGCGGCAGGTCTCCTTGACGACGGCGAACGCCTCAGGGAGCAGGTCCCACAGCGTGTCCTCGACGACGTCCTGCCATTCCTCCTCGAGCGCGTCGAACTCGTCGTAGAGGGCATCGCGCTCCTCAAGCGAGAGGGGCTCGCCCTCCAGCTCGGCCACCTGGCCGTCCCCGCCGACCGGCCCCTCCGGACCCGGGGCCCGCTTCAGCTTCTCGCGGATCTCGTCCTGCCGCGTTTCGATGTCGGCGACGGCCTCCCGAATCTCCGCCCGGAACGCGTCGGTCTTGGCGCGGAGCTCATCGTCGGTCAGGTCTCGAAGCTCCTCGTAGTGCTCGTTGATCTCCTCAACGATGGGCCAGAGCTTGTTGAGCTCCCGCTCATTCGGGTCGCCAAACAAGTTTTTGATCCACTCAAACATGTGTGCGAAGAGGGCGCGTGCCTAGAAAGAGAGACAACGAAGCGCATGCTCCAGCGGCAACGTCCGCTGCACCGACGCTGCCCGCACGGGGACAGCGAGCAAATACAACACGATTGGCACGGAAGGCGCCGGGTTGCGTTCCCGCCCGAACCGGCACAGGCGCCCGCAGTCGGCAGCGCCGCCCGTAGGCTGCAAAAAGCCGTAGGCCGCAAAAAGGGGCGTGCGGAGACGCGCCGGCACGAGGAGGGGGCGAACTTGACCAGCCCCAGGGCAGTTTTTAGCAATGAACACACGACGGTCGTCTGCGAGAGGCAAGTGCAGAGCCTGACTAACGTCCGGACGCAGCCGTTTCCGACTCCATTCCCTGTATCTGCGACCGATGCTCGTCGTCAGCAGAGTTCTGGTTCCCCACGACTTTTCGGAGGCATCGGCCCGGGTGCTGCCCCACGGCCTCGCCCTCGCCGCAAAGATGAGGGCCCGGCTCTACGTCCTCCATGTGACTGACCGGGACGACACGCCCTACCCGGCGCGGGATCTTCGGGCGATTCGCGAAGAGCTGCGGGAGGCGGGTGTGGCTTCGGAGGAGGCCCTGCGGGCGGTTCATATCGAGGGCGTGTCCCGCAAGGACGGGGGCGTCGCGGAGACCATCCACCGGTTTGCCGACGAGGAAGAGATCGATTTGATCGCCCAGGGCACGCGGGGACGGCGCGGGCCGCGTCGGGTTCTGATGGGGAGCGTGGCCGAGGCGGTCATCCGCGGGGCGGACCGCCCGGTGCTTACGCTGCGCGGGGAAGAGGCCGAGGTCCCTCCTGTGCCGGGGCAGATGGAGCGCCTCCTCGTCCCGGTGGATTTTTCGGAGAATGCGCGAGAGGCGGGGCGCACCGCCGCGGAGTGGGCCCGCCTCTACGATGCGCAAGTGGACCTCCTGCACGTCGTGACGGGGACCTCAGCGCCGCCCCCGGACCAAGAGCCGTCGGCCCACGACGAGCCTGGCGCTGGACCGGAGACGAGTGCCCGCCGGGCACTGGCGAGGATGGGGAGAACGCTAGGAGCGCTGGGTGTTCCGGTCGCGGTGCACGTCCGAACCGGCACGGCCGCATCCGCGATCAACAAATTTGTCGAGGACCACGACACCGATTTCATCGTCATGTCCACGCAGGGCCGTACAGGCATCGAGCGGGTCCTGCTCGGCAGCGTAGCGGAGGCCGTGATTCGGCACGTGCCCTGTCCTGTCCTCACAGTGCGGGCGCATGGGCGGTCCATTCGGGCACTCTCCGATTGAGGACGGCGGGGGCAACCGAGGGGGCGAGGCCGGACGTCCGGTCCCACGATGTCCCCGCTACACGTCCAGCTCTTCCAGTTCCTCCGGGTCGCGCTTGAGGAGTCCCTGCTTCTTGTAGTAGATCATCGTCGTGTCCAGGGTGCCGTGGCGCATGCGCTCCTTCACCTCTTCGAGAGGCATCCCGTCGTTGAGCCAGAGGAGGGCCGCCGTGTGGGTGAGGCTGTGCGGCGTCACGCCCTTGCGCTTGATGCCGGCCTCCTTGAGGTAGCCGTTGATGCGGCTCCGCACCGACCGCGTCTTGAGCCGCTTCCCCTTCGAGCGGTGGCCGTGGGAGACGAACAGCGGATCTTCGGGGTGGACGTCTTCCCGGGTGTCCAGGTATGCCTCCACCGCTTCCAGGACGGGCGGGTCGAGCGGGGCCTCCTGGTCTTTCACGTCGCGCCCCTTCCCCTGCACGCGAAGCACCGGGCCCATGAGGGTATGCTCCAGGTCCTCGACGTCGGCCCGGACGATTTCGATCTCACTAAGGCCCGCGTAGAGCATGAGCGCGATGAGGGCCCGGTCGCGCTTGTCGATCTGGGTCTGGTCGTCGACGACCGCCTCCAGTTTCTCGATGTCGGACTCGGTGAGCACCGAGCGCGAGTGGGTGTCGGGCCGTCGGTTGCCCTTCACGCCCGTGGCCGGATTTTCGCCCAGCTCGCCGATGTCGGTGAGGTACTGGCAGAAGCGGCGGAGGGCCGTAAGGTACGTGGACACGGACACCTGGCTCAGGTCGCGGTCCTCCATTAGGTGGCGCTTGTACTCGCGCACGTCGTCTTCCGTGAACCGGAAGTTGTTCTGCTGGACGAACCACTTCTCGAACGAGTTGAGGGAGCGCCGATATGTCCCTACCGTCTCGTCGCTCTTCTCCTTCAGGTAGTCGTCCTGAAAGGCCTGCAGGTGGTCCCGCAGCTCCCGCAGGGAAAGGTCGAGCGCCGGGGCCGGGGAGGAATCGTCGTCGGGCATGGGAGGGGGAGCCGGATGAAGGCAAAGGTGTCGTCTCCAAAGAACGACGCGCGTCGGACGGTGTCAATAACGGAATCCGACTAGGGGCCTCAGCCACTACGGGGAGGGCAAGGCGGCTCCCGTCCCGGCGAGATCTGAAAGTCAAAGTGCCAGCCCTTATCAGGAGGCTGGAAGGGAAAGGCGCCCGTCGGCTCCACGACGGTGAAGCCCGGGGCGCTGGCGCGGGCGCGCAGGCCCTCACTGATCCGCCCGTTCGTCTTGGTTAATGTCGCGGGCGTCTTGTCGGGGGAATGGAGGATGGGAACCAGGAATGGGAACGTACGCCATTATGGATATGGAACGGGGCCGTTCACGAGGGTAGGCTGTCCTCTTCGCCGTTGAGTAAGCCGGTTTCGGAGCGGATCGAAGGAACAAGCCAGAACAAGAAGATCTGTCTGAAACGGTGTAACATATTTTCAAAGCGGGGAACGAAGTATAGTTTCTGGCTTTCGCTGATCCGGTTGGTGCCCGCTTCAGCAGTTCGCATCGCCGTAAGGTACTCGCTTGTCCCGTCTGGCGTATCTCCTCCAGGTTCTCCCTGCCAGGTTGTCCCTGCGCCACATCCCGCCGCTTCTTCTCCTCAAGTCTCCTTCTTTCATGTTCTTGGACCGTGTTCTTCCCTTTAGCTCTTGTTGCCTGCACCAGACGAGTGGGAGGGGAGTCCTCGGAATTATTGCCTTGGCGCTGAGCTTGGGGCTCGTGGCCTGTGATTCAAACGGTGGGGGGCCGCCGCCGTCGGACCTGGAAGGCACGTACGAAATCCAGGAGATGCGTTTTACGGTCTCGGGGGTAAATAACTTTGACATTCTCGCCGACACGCTCATGGCCTCCGATAGCCCGCCGCCGTCCCCCCGAATGGAGTTTTTTGGGGGCAATGCCACAGTGAACCTCATCTACCGGCTCGAAGGCAGTCCTGGCAGCTCCTTGCTCTCTGGGCAATTTTCGACGGGACAGGACCGGGTTACGGCTGACTTCAGCAACGTTAGTGAAGAGAACCGATTTGACCTTCTGCTTCCCGCCGTCGTGCGCTTGCAGCGAGAAAACAGTGGTGCTCGCCTCGTGGTGAACCAGGAGGTGCGCGACGTGAACCTGCGGGAATACTCGTCGGATCGCTACGGCGGGCTGACGCAGAACGTCAATGGCACGCTCCGGATGGAGCTGGAGCGGGTCCAGGCCCAGTAGGGGCATCCACGCTTTACATTCTCAGGCCGGTCTCTTTGGGGACATTTCCCCATCGGTGCGTTGCATCTCTTTTTCCGCCTCCTCCACATTCCTTTCCTCAGCGGTCTTCGATGTTATGGTAGCTTCCTCCTGTTCTCGTCTTCTCGCTTTCGTTCGACGGGTTTCGGGGGCTCAGGTCCTCTTCGTTACGGGGGGGCTCCTGCTGGCGGCGCTGATGGCGGCACGTCCGGCCACGGCCCAGTTCCGCGACGTCGGGTATACGTTCGAACCTGGGGTGCAGGGCGTCTTCGAAGATGACGCCGCGGCGATTGGGAGCAGCACGCTCTACGGGGGGGCGCTGGGCCTCAGCTTCGGCCGGTACTTCCAGGCCAGCGCCGAGTATTTCGCAAATACGGGAGCCAGGACGGACTTCTCGAACATTGATCGGCTGAACGGACTGGTGAACCGGGACGTGGACGTGCGGCGCCTCGGGACGCGCCTCCGGTTCAACCTGTACGACCGGCGTGTCATCCCCTACCTCACGGTGGGCAGCGGCGTGATGCAGTTCGATCCGGACGGCGCGGAGCGGACCCGCACGATCTACGGGACGGCGGGCGGCGGCGTGACGTTTAGTGCCTACGACCGGTACCGGATCTCTGTCGGCGCCGAGATGCTGGGATACCGGTACGATCCGGTGGCGACGTTCCTGGGACCGACCGGGGCGCAGAACTTCGAGACCGGAACCGAACTCGTCACGTCGCCGGCCCTTACGGCGTCGCTGGCGCTCTACCTCGGGGGCCGGTCGCTCGAGGAGCAGACGGCCGTGGATCAGGCGCTCCAGGAGCAGTTTGGGGGTGAAGGATTCCTGCGCGGGGTGCAGTTGTACGTCAATCCGTTCCACGGACGAATCGAATTTAACGACGCCCTCGGATTTCCGAAAGACCAGAACCTGAGCGGCGTGAACGCCGGGGTGTCGCTTGGCCCCTACGTGGGGCTGCGCGGCTTTTATTGGCGCGGGCGACAGGGCACTGCGGTGACGGATAATCTTACGGGCGGGTTCGAGGAACTGCAGATGTATGGGGGCGAGCTGAAGCTGCGTCTTAACCTCGCGCCGGGCCGTGGCTTCGTTCCGTACGCCAAGGTGGGGGGGGGATATCTGGATGTGCTGGGCGGGTATTCCGGCGACATTCCCGAAAGCACGTTGCCCCCGGAAGACCGCTTCTTCGGCATGGGAGGCATTGGGCTTGAAGTGCCGCTTACGCAATCGGTGAAGTTCTCGGGCGGCGCGCGAGGCCTCGTCATGGACAATCCGAACACGGTGGAGGCGGGCGACCCCGGCGACCTCTACGGAAGCCTGATGTACACGGCCGGAATTGAGTTTCGCATTGGCGGCGGCAGAACGGACCGCCCGACGCCGCGGCCCCAGCCCGAACCGGTGCTCGCCCCGGCGGACACGCCGGAGGCTGAAGATGATACCACCTCGGAGCAGCAACGGCTCCGGGCGCGGGCCGACTCGCTGGAGCGGGCCCTCACGGCCCTCCAGACCGGTTCCCGACGGCCGTCCCGTGCCGACACGACCGGAGGACCGGTAGTAGGGCCCACGGCGCGGCAACAATCGAACCTGTCCGACCGCACGATGACGGTGCCCGTGCCGGAGAGCGGGGAAATCTACGTTCGCTTCGGGGACGACGCACAGCCCCAGGTCCGCTCGTCCAGGCAGGGAGCGCAGGCCGACGGCCCAGCCCAGGCTGTGCCGGAAGACGTAGAGCAGCGGGTCCGCAAGGCCCTGCGCCAGCAGCTCCAGCAGCAGGGGCGGGCCGACAGCGCCCGGGCCCTCACCGACGCCGACATTGAGCGGCTGATCCGGCAGACCGTGCGCGACGCAGTGACCCAACGTGAGGCCGGCAGGACCCGGCGCGACCAGCAGCATGAGGAGACCGCGCAGGCCCAGCGGGTGCAGCGTCTCCAAGACCAGGTCGACAAGCTTCAGCGCCAGTTGCAGGAGCAAGAACGGGCTGAGCAGCCCCAGCCGTCCCGCTCGGCTCCGGCAGGCGACGGCACGCAACCGTTCTACCGTGAGACGCTGGGCCGACCGCTGACCTACTTGGTCCCCATCGTGGGCTTCCGGGGCGGAAAGGTCACGAACCAGGCCCACCTCGGCCTTCGTGCCGACTACCGGACCTCGCCCACGTCCCGGTTCCACATCATTCCTGAGTTCGGGCTGGGGGTTGGGAATGGGCAGCTCTCGCCGTCCTTCTTCGTCAGCGGGGCCTACAGCTTCCTGCGGAACACCACCACGGAGCTCGTGGGAGTGCCCCTGGAGCCCTACGCGGGACTTGGGGGCGGAATTTCGAGCCTGGGCGGATTCACGTTTGAGCCGGTCCTCATCAGCACGTTCGGGCTCGACTATCGCTTCCAGGGCGGTCGGCGCGTCTTCCTGGAGTACAGCACCTTCGATGCGTTCAGCAGCCACCGTGTGCACGTCGGGGTCCGTGTGCGGCTGTAGTGGCGTCCTCCCGCAGGACCGCGCTGTCTCGTACAATCGAAGGGCGTCATGACGCGAACCGGCGATACATGCTGGATGCTCCTCCGATCGGGACTGGGGGGGCTGTGTCTTGTGGGCGCAGCTCTGCTGGCGGTGGGCCTGAGCCAGCAGACCTATGCACAGAGCGCACCGCCGGACTCCCAAGCGATGCGACCGCAGGGGATTGAGCGGGTGCAGGATCGGATCGAAGAGATCCGCCAGTCGCCCAATCAATGGCGGGAGCGGCTCGGGACCCGCCTGGCGCCGCGGGACGCCCCGCCGATGTCCCAGCCAGAAGCCCGCCCGCTCGCCGGGCGCGGACTGACGCGGGCCGACCTGCGACGGCTCGAGCGTCGGCTGCAGGCCGTCATTCGGGATCTCCTGGCGGAGGGAGACGCAGGGCCTGCGCTGGCCCGGGAGACGGCCGAGCAATTTCGATTTCTGCCCGCCGACACCGCTCGCGTCGAGGCTCCAGTGTCAGACACCGTGACGGTCGTGGACTCGGTACGGGCGGCGCCCGACACGGTGCGGCGGCCCCGCGTCGATGTCGTTGAGCGGCGATTGCTTGATACGGGCGTCTTCCGGGGATACGAGGTCAACTTCGCGTTTGGGGAGAGCACCCTCCAACCCCGGGCCACCCGGACGCTGGACGCGGTTGGGGACGTGGTGGAGCGCTACCCGAAGCTCCGAATCGAGATCGGGGGCCACACTGACTCGATTGGGGCGGACGCTTTCAACCAGCAGCTCTCGGAGGCGCGAGCCGGAGCGGTTCGCACGTACCTGCTGGATGAGTTTGACATCGCCCCCGGCCGGCTCGTTGCGCGCGGATACGGCGAGGCTGAGCCGGTCGCCTCGAACGAAGAGCGGTCGGGACGGGCGTTGAATCGCCGCGTGGAATTTCGGGTGCTGAATCCGGATGTCGTCGAATGACGGCGGGCCCCGCCTGTGGACCGGACGCGAGTGGGGGCGACATCTGGGGCGAACGGTTTGTCTCTCGGGGGCCCGTCGGTTACATTTCCTCGGCGGACTTGTCCCTTCTTCCCCTCCGTCACCGGTTTTGCGCATGCATGTCCAGTCCCGAAGGCAACTTCGTCTCGCCCGGCCACGAGCAGAAAGTTGGACTCCCTCCTGGCTCGGTGGTGTTCGTGGGGGAGGAGAAGAGTGCGCCGATTGCGTTTCGGGTCCTGGAGTACGGGCCGGATCATCTGTTCGAGACCGATGAGGAAGGCATCGACGAGGTGCTTCGGTACCGAGACACGACGCCCGTGACGTGGATCAACGTGGCGGGGGTGCACGACGAGTCGGTGATCCGGACCATCGGCGACCACTTTCACGTGCATCCGCTCGTTCAAGAGGACATCGTCCACACGGGGCAGCGCCCCAAGCTCGATGCCCAGGAGAACTACATTTACCTCGTCGTCAAGATGGTCTATTTCGACGACGATCGCGAGGGAGAGCTGCGGGCCGAGCAGGTGAGCTTCCTGGTGGGAGAGCGAAACCTCATCTCGTTTCAGGAAGATCCCGGGGACGTCTTCGATCCCGTCCGCAAGCGCATCCGGAACGGGCGGGGGCGCATCCGTGATCAGGGCCCGGATTATCTGGCCTACGCCCTGTTGGACGTGATCGTCGATCACTACTTCGTGGTCCTGGAGGAACTGGGGGCCCGCACCGAGGACCTCGAAGATGAAATCATGGGGGAGGAGGCCCAAGACGTGGAGGACAAGATCCACGACCTGCGGCGCGACCTGATTTTTATGCGCCGGATGACCTGGCCGATGCGAGAGCTTCTGCATCAGCTCGAACGGCTCGACGCGCCGCTCTGGGACGACACCAACCAGCCGTACGTGCGCGACACGTACGACCATGTGGTGCAGGTGCTCGACCTGGTGGAGGCCCTTCGGGACACGGCCAGCGGGCTGCACGACTTGCACATGACCTCGATCAGCAACCGCATGAACGAAATCATGAAGGTGCTGACGATCATCGGGACGATCTTCATTCCGCTGACGTTCATCGCCGGCATCTACGGCATGAACTTCGAGTACATGCCCGAGCTGGGCTGGGCCTGGGCGTATCCGGCCGTGTGGGGACTCATGATCGCCCTGGCAGGGGCGCTCCTCCTGTATTTTCGCCGCCGCGAGTGGATCTGACGCGTACGGCGTCCGGAAGGACATTGGAGCGGCGGCTCATTCCATTTGGCTTCAGGGCTCCTCCGGTTTGTTTCTGTTGATGGACACTGCGTATCCCATGGATTTGATGTCGACGCCCGAACTGCCCGCCTACGAACGTGGGGACGCGCTCGAAGACCTGCTGCGGGCCCGGGGGCACGAGACCGGAGAGCCGGAGCAGGCCCTCGACGTGCACCCGGAGGCCGCCGTCATCCACGAGTTTTCAAAAGAGGAGTACTGGAAGTGGCTCGCCTCGCTGATGGAAGAGGGGAGCGAGTTGGACGAGCACCTCGACGACCTCCTCGAATCGGTCTACGACCTCGAACCGGCCTTCTACGACCGTGCAGGCCGGAGAGAGCTCCGCGATCTTCTGGGCCGGCTGCATGAGGTGCGCACGTCCGTCCGGGCGTTTGAGCAGGACGTGGAGCAACTGTCGTTTGCGTTTGCCAAGGCCGACACGATTGAAACCCAGGGAGCGGACAACGCGGAGCTCATCCTCGCGAGCATCAAGCGCACCTACGACCGGGCCTACGACCTGTGCCTGTACAAGCTCGACCGGATCAGCGATGGATGGGTGACGGCCACCAACCTCCTGATTAGCCTCACGATTCTCATCGTTACCATTCTTTTCTGGATGGAATTTCGGTAGGGACCCGGCCCTGCCACACGGCCGTCGCTGTTTCCTCTTCGTTTTGGGAGGGTCAAGCCTCTGTACAGGTGCCATGACTGACGAGTGGGACGTGGACGACGATGCGATTTGGGGGTACGTGTCGCCCAGCGAAGCGCGCGTGCCGGAGCCGCCCGTCGAGGAGCAGCTCTACGTGGGCCTGTCGGTTCTGCGGGCGGGCCTGGCGCGGCTCCGGGCCTGGGTCTCCGGGGACGCGGTCCCGGGAGAGACGCGAACTGTGGACGAAGACCGAGCGGCGGAGGGCGGCGGGGCACTTTCCGACGCGCTTCGCGACCGGCTGGCGCCACCCCCCGACTGGACGGAGGCGGTGGCCGCGCTGGACGAGGTGGTGGGGCCGGACCCGGAGGCGATGGAGACGCCGCCCCTGGTGTACGAGCCGGCCTACCACGACGCTCCGTCCATCGTCGAGGCGTGGGGGACACGTCAAGACGCGGTGGTGCTGGAGCCCCCACCGCGCGGTCGTCTTGGGGAGGAGGACGGAGCCGCGTGGGTGGATGCGCAGCGGGAGGAAGGGGCGCCCTGGGTGCTGCCGCGCCTGGAGCGGTGGTGGCTGCGCACCCCGGACGGACTGGCCTTCGTGCGGGCGCTCCTGGATGCCTGGGCGGCGGGGACGCTGGGGCGCGGCGTGATCGGGGTCGATCGTCATGCCTGGCGGTACCTGCGGCGGGCATGGCCGGGGCGGGCGCCGCGCCGCGTCACCCTCCAGCCGCTGTCGGCCGGGGCCCTGGCGCGCTGGTTTCGGGCGCTCGCCCGACAAGGCGGAGCTTCCGAAGGATCTGTAGAGGAACGGGACGACGGTCGTGTGCTGCCAGGCGCCGGGCGGCCCTCGGAGCCGGGGCCCGCCGCGACAGAAGAAGAGGAGCCTCCCTCGACCTTCCTGCAGTCGCTTGCCGCCTTCAGCGACGGGGATCCCGGCGTGGCGTGGGCGCTGTGGCGGCACAGCCTCCGGGCCCCCCGCCCGGCGACAGCCGGCTCGGCGACTGCGGAGGTCCCGCCCTGGGCCGACCTTGATCGTCCCGAGCGCCCGGACGACCTTGACCGTCCAGGGCTTCTCCTCCTGCATTCGTTGGTCCTGCACGGCGGACTTTCGGACGCGACTCTCGCGCACGTGATGCCGGTGGACCGTTACGAGCGCCGCGACCGGCTGCGAACGCTTCGCCGTGCGGATGTCCTCACGAAGGACGGCGAGACGTGGCGGGTGACGTCCCTCGGGTATCCCGTCGTCTGTGGCCTCCTTCGAGACGAGGCGTATCTTTCGGACCGACGGGACGACGGATAAGACCGCCGAATCTGTGTGTGCTTCTCAGTGTAGGGCTTCCCATGACGCCTGAGCCGACAGACATACTGCGCGAGATTCAGATTGAGGGCCTGGTGGCGGTCGCGGCCATCCTGGCGGTCGCCGTGACGCTCACGCTGCTGGTGCAGCGCTATGGCCCGCGCCTGGCCGAGCAGCTGCCCGGGCGCTACCGGCTCTCGGCCCTGGCCTTGGTGCCGTTGCTGCGCCTCGTAATCATCGCGACGGCCCTTGTGCTCATCGTCCCGCAGTTGATTGAGCCGACCTTCGAGAACCTGGTTGCCATTCTGGGGGCGGCGGGGCTGGCGATCGGCTTTGCCCTCAAAGACTACGTCAGCAGCCTCCTCGCGGGCATCGTCGTCATCTACGAGGGGGCATATCGCCCGGGCGACTGGGTAGAGGTGGAGGGCGAGTACGGCGAGGTGCGGACCGTGGGCATGCGGGCCATGGAGATGGTGACGCCGGACGACACGGTCATCGTCGTGCCGCACCAGGCCCTGTGGACCCAGCTCATCCACAACGCCAACGATGGGACGCAGGACCTGCAGTGCGTGGCGGACTTCTACCTCGATTCCGAGCACGACGGCCGCCAGGTCCGCGCCCTCCTGCGCGACGTGGCCCTCACAAGCCCGTACCTGCAGATCGAGCGCCCCATCGACGTCGTCGTGGCGGAGCAGCCGTGGGGCACGCACTACCGCCTCAAGGCCTACCCGGTGGACCCCCGCGACCAGTTCCGATTCACGACCGACCTGACGGTGCGGGGACAGGCGGCGCTGCGAGCGGCAGACCTGCCCCCCGCGCGGGCACGACGCCCAGTCGAAGGGGCCGAAGGGTGAGCAGAATGGCTCATCCGCCCATCCACGCCGAAAGCTCGAGGGGAACGTGGGCCCCGCCGAGGAAGAGGTATGCGCCCGCGGCCAGGGCGCCCCCGGCCATGGGCTCGAGAACCGGAATCCAAGCGTAGCCCCAGTGGCTGTCGCGCTTTCCAGGAATGGGCAGCGCCAATCATCTGCGCGGCGATGTACATGGGCACCTCCGCCCATGGAAACTTGCCGGCCACGGCGAGCCCGAGCGTGACAGCCGGGTTGATGTGGGCGCCGCTGACCCCGGCCACGGTAAACAGCGCCACGAACACGGCCGTGCCCCACCCAAACGTGATTGCGATCCAGCCCGCGCCTTCGCCTTTGGTGCCGTCGAGGACGACATTTGCGACCACACCGTTGCCCAGAAGGAGAAGAAGGGTGGTTCCGATGAGTTCGGCAAGGAACAGAGACATGATCTGATCAATGGGGCCGAAAGGCACGGGAGAGAGCGCATCCACACGGAGGGACGCATCAGTCCACCCCCAGTTGCGAGTGTCGGTGGGGCATGCACTGAGGGACGAAGAAGGTACTCATTGCGTGTGTCAACGACAATCCGATCAACGAGATACGTCCCCGGCGGGGATCGCCCCGGAGCCCCCGTCAGGCTCGAAGGCAGGCGGGGGCGAACTGGGGGCGAAACCCCTGAATTCCTCCTCCGTGTCGGACCTGTCGCGAATCTCACTTGCTGCCCGTCGTGCAGTCTCGTGAAGGACCGGCGGCACCTCGTCAATTCCACTCGTTATCGTTGACGCTGAATCATGACGACGCTTGTTGCTGTCCTGAGACGAGCCCTTCTGGGCCTCGCTGGACTCCTCATTGGCCTCAGCACAATGGCCCGGCCGGCGGCTGGACAGTCGCCCGGCGGCACCGGCGTAACGGTTGGGGCGGGCGATGCCCTTCGGGTGGGAGGGCTCGTGCAGGCGGATGCGGTTCTGGGGCGGGAGACCGGTCCGAGCGACGGGTTTCGGGCCCGAAGTGCGCGGCTTCGGCTCGGCGGGCAGGCAGAGGGCGTCTCGTACGTCGTCCAGACCGATTTTGCGTCGTCGAGTCCCCTGCTCGACGCATTTGTGCAGCTCCCGCTGGCAGATCGGCTTCGTCTCCGCGGAGGCCTCTTCAAAACGCCGTACAGTGCTGAGCTTCTAACCCCCCGGCCGCGCATCCGGTTCGCCGAGCGGGCCCGTGGGGTCAACGCCCTGGCCCCGGCCCGGCAGGCGGGCGTGCAGCTGTCGGGCGACCTGACGCCAGAGGAGAGTGACGCACAAGTGATTGCCACGCTTGGGGCCTTCAACGGCACGCGCGGCCTCAGCCCAAACGACAACGACCGCCTCTTGTACCTTGGGCGCCTGCGTGGGGCTGTGCCCCTCGGGCCCGGCGAGCTTGACGTCGGGGTGAGCGGGGGCTACAGCATTGACGACCAGGCCACAATTCCGAACACTGCTCCCTCGTTTGCCGGAACGCGTCTCCTCCTACAGGCCGACGCCCAGTACGAGGCTGGACGGTGGCTCGTGGCAGGAGAATTCCACACCGCGGACCTAGACCCCGATGGATCCGCCGTCCCAGAGGTCGGCTCCCAATCGCCCGTTGGGTTTTACGCGACGGCCGGCGTCGACGTGGGGGCGGGGCACCAGGTGCTCGCTCGGCTTGACGGTTACGACCCCGATACGCCCCGCCTCGCGGATCCCGACGACCAACTTGTCCTCGGGTACAACTACGACGCCTCCTCGGTCTTGCGGGTGCTGGTGAACTACCAGGCGCCGGCCGATGCCCTTGCGGACGGCTTCGTCACCGGGCGGCTGCAAGTTGCCTTTTAGGATCTGGGATGTTGATTTTGGATCGGCTCGTGAGAGCGAGCACCGACGAGTCGAAAATTGAGACCTGGGGGAGGACGGCGGGCGAACCACCGGCTGAGCCCC
>NZ_JAZKRW010000026.1:0-27484 GCF_036626415.1 Salinibacter sp. | reverse complement strand
TCATCGGGAACGCCGGGGCCATTGCGTACCAGCGGCTTGCCTTGCAGGGGGCGGCCGTCGTGTTGGCAGCCGGTGCCTACCTGTTTGCGACGGACGGTTGATGAGAGCTTCGGGTTCTCTTCGTCTTGAGAAGAGGCGAACGATCTCTTTGAAGCCCCCGCCCTCGTCGAGGAGGCCCTTCGCTGGCGCCCAGGGCGACCTGCCTTGGAAGTGGGAGGGCGCACCGGTACCGCAGAGATTGAGAACTGACACACCACTACGTTCCAATGGTTGCACGTGTGTGGCGGGGCTGGACGGCGCCGGACGAGGCAGACCAGTACGAGCGGCTGCTCCGAACCGAGATCCTGCCGGACATGGCCGCCCAGAGTGGCGAGGGCTTTCGCGGGGCGGAGGTGTATCGGCGGCCGGCCGGAGACGAGGTGGCATTCATGACGGTCCTCCGCTTCGTCTCGATGGATGCCGTCCGGCAATTCGTAGGCGAGGACCCCCGGGACGCCCACGTGCCGCCCGCTGCCCGTTCGCTGCTCCACCGGTTCGAAGACGAGGTGGCCCACTACGAGGTGGTGGTCGACACCCACGAGTAGTCGGCAGTCCTCGAGGCCCGCTGTGCCTTCAGTCGTTGTGCTCACAAGGGTGCTCGCAGGGGAGGTGCCGTCGCGAGACCCGGCCCGCGACAGGGCCTCCCGAGGACGCCGCCGCGCCGTGCACCGTTGCCCCCGGCCCCTGGCATAATCCGCAGAATGCTCACTCACTGCTTTACCGATGCACGTTGAAACCCTTGGCGACGGACGTCCAGAATATACCATCTTGGCCTGTGTACACGGCGACGAGACCTGCGGCTGGCACGCGCTCAATCGCCTCAAGGCGAGCGACGTGACGCTGCAGGCCCCGGTCAAATTCGTGCTCGCCAACGAGCGGGCGTTCAAGCTCGGCTACCGGTTCTGCGACGCAGACCTGAACCGGTCCATGCCGGGCGACGCGTCAAGCGAGAAGCACGAGGTGCGCCTCGCGGCGCGCCTCCGACGCGAGCTGGACGACACCACCGTCATCGATTTCCACTCCACCGAGTCGCGGGGCTGTCCGTACGCGATCGTGACGGGGGGCGACATGGCGTCCCGGCGGCTTGCGCGGTCAACCGGACTCGATCGCCTCGTGGACATGAGCCACATCGGCGGGGGCGTGACGGAGCACGTAACGGGCGTGGCCATCGAGTGTGGATACTACGACGACGAGGGCGCGGCGTCCAGTGCACACCGCATCCTGCTCCACTTCCTCGCCGCCGAAGGACTCATCGATCGTCCCTACGTTCGCTCCACGCCGGACGTGTTCGAGGTGTTTGGGGATGCGTCCGGGCGAGACTTCGAGTTCGTCGCCGAGAATTTCCAGCGGGTGGAGGCGGGAGAAGCATTCGCGCGGAGGAATGGCACCGTGCGGCGGGCAGAAGAGCCCTTTTACCCGGTGCTCATGTCGACGTACGGGTACGAGGATCGCATCGGCTTTATGGCCCGACGGGCCGATGCCGTGGCAGAATGATGCTGCGCCGTTCTTCCTGCCTGCCCCCACTCTCTGTGCCCGTGCAGCGTCCATGGCGCTCGTCGGCGGGGAGAGCCCGGCCTTCGGGAACGGCAGCGCCGAGCACGAGGACGGGGGGCCTAGAGTACGGTTCCCCTATCCGTCTGAAGGACGCCGGAACGGCGGGGGCATGTGCCCTCAGAGGGTCTGCCTACAGAGGGTCTGCCTACGCCTTCGCCGGGGCATCGTTTGAGAGGCGCCGAAGGTAGACGGTAAAGGTTGCCAGCGAGGCAGCCATAAACAGCGTGCTGATCAGTCCCATCGCAGTACGGGGCTCTGTCCCCGCGGCTCTTATCGAGATCCGAATGCGTGGAACCAATCTTGGCACGCTCAGCGGCGCTTCCGTTCCAGGTCCGGTGCGACGAGAGTTGGTATATAGACTATTTTTCTATCATAGGGTGCTCCTATAGAGCAAAATCCCTTGTGCGGATCCCTTCATTGACGGGCGGGGAAATCGGGTGGGCTACCGGATGACCGTGAGCTTTCGGGTGCGGGTGGTGCCGCCGGCCCGCATTCGTACGAAGTATACGCCCGGGGCGAGGCCGGAGGTCGACAGTTGCCTCCTGTGGCGGCCTGCCTCGAAGCGGCCGCCCGCGAGCGTTTGCACCGATCGTCCCAGGAGGTCGTAGACCGAAATGTGCACCTCTGTGGCTTCAGAGAGCCCGAAATGAAGGGTGGCGCGCTGCTGCGCCGGGTTGGGAAAAGGTGGACGGAGGGTGATCTGCTCCGGGGTGCTGAGCCGGAGGTTCGTTTCGTTGGCGGCATGGGCGGTGCCGGTGGTGTCTACGTGTTGAAGGCGGTAGCTCAGCGAATCGATTGCGTAGGGAGGGTCCTCGTCGGTGAACTGGTACGAGCGAGGCCCGGGCGTGGTATTCTTCGCGGTGCTGCTTTCGACGAATGCAATCTGCTCCCACTGTGCCCCGGCGTACTTGCGCTGGACGTAAAACCCTTCATTGTTGATCTCGGAGGTGGTGCGCCATGTCAGGCGGATGCCAGCGTCGGTGGGTTCCGCCGAAAAATCGGAAACCTCCGCGGCGCCCGCCTTAGCAGTGAGGCGGAGCTCGAATCGGGCATCGCTGGGGGTGTCAAGGGAGCCGGCCCCCTCGGCGAGGTCGAAGGTGTAGGACTCCTCGCGCAGATTGACAACCGTCCCGGTCGTCCGGTCGTGCAGCTCCACGGTCCACGTGGAGGGGACGAGGGCCCGCTTTGGGTCAGGCCACGTCACGGTGGCGGCCCCCGCCGTGCCGACCGACTGCACTGAGAGAACGGAGGCGAGGGTGTCATTCTGCGCCGGTGCGGGCTCGCTGGCGAGAGTCCGCCGGGTCAGGGCCCCATCCCGCTGGAGGGGGCTACTCAGGGTGGCGTAGGTGTTCGCGGTCGGGGGGGGAAGTTGTGTGGCCTCGTACGCGTCCCAGCCTGCGGTGGCCTCCTCGTGGAAGAGCAGGGTGACGTTGTCCCGGGCAAGCGTGTCGGGGTCGCGCTCCACGACGAGAGATAGGTCGAGCCGGGCCCGTTCGGACTGTTTGGCCGAGAACAGCGAGGACGCGCTCCCAATGAGGTCGCCCGGGTCGGACTGGCGTCCGTCTGCACCAAAGGTGAGCCGCGTCGGGCCGCGGCCCCTCTGGGTCCGTTCGACGAAAAACCCCTGCCACGCGGGAATCGTGTCGTCAGGGCTGCCCTGCGTGATGAGGGTCCACTGTCCGTCGCCCGATGGGTCCCACACCTGCACGGTGTTTTGAAAGCCACGTGCAGAGAGGTCCCCCCCGGCTAGGTCCCCAAGGTCGAAGGCAACGTCGTACGGGTTGCCGAGCAGGTGGAGGGTGTTGTTCGTCGCGAGCCCATCCACCGTCACGTCCGCGGTCTGGTCTTCGTTCAGGTCGGGGATGTCGAGTGTCAGCCCGTCGGCGGTGATCGGGTCGACCTCGTCGTCGAAAAAGTACAGGATGAACCCCTCTCCGCGCGGCAGTGAGGTGGAGGAGTCCGCGGCCGGCGTCCACTGCGTGCCGTCCCAGGTGTAGAGCAGGGCCCCCGAGGTCACGTCAAACGCGAGGTCGTCTTCGAGGGCCGCCCGGGTCACGTTCGACGGCGGAGCGAGCACCCGCCAGCCCGTATCGTTTCCCGTTCCGTTCGTGCCCTCGATGGTGGTCTGATGCGTCGACGGATCGATGGCGATTGGCATCGTCGCCTCTGTGCTGCGCGTCCCGGCTTCGTCTTCTACGACGAAGGTGAAGCTGTCATCGTCGGCATCGGGGGCGGTGTGGTCGTACTGGACGGCGCCCTCTTCCAGGTCCGTCTGGGTAAAAGAGGAGTCGGGGCTGCCCTCAATCAAGAGCTCGCCCTGCGTCGGCCCGTCGGTGACCACGTAGGTGAGGGCCGAGGGCGGGTCGTCCGGGTCGGACGCGCTGAGCTCGCCGGTCGTGACCGTTACGGACTCACCGGGCGACACGGCAAGGCCGCCGATGGTCTCAAGGACGGGCGGCTCGTTTACGTCGTCGATCGAAAGGGAGAACGGCTCGCTGTCATTGGGAGTGGGGGGGAGGTCCGGATCATTCACCGCGACGGTGACGGAGTAGCTTTCTCGGGCTTCGGCGTCGGCCGATGCGGTGAGTGCAAGGTCGTTGGCGTCGGTAAGGGTGAACGAGCCCGCGTCGGGGCCGCTGAGGGACAGTTCGTTCGTGCCGAGGTTGTCGTCGGTGACGGAGACGGCGGAGACGGCGGTCGGGGGGCTGTTGTTTTCCGCGATCGAGGTGCTGGGCGGGTCCAGCGAGACGGTTGGGGGATCGTTGACGGAGTCCACCTCAATCGAGAAGGTCGTCTCCGTAGTGCGCCTTCCCTCCGCGTCCTCCACGAAAAGTGAAAAGCCGTCGTTGGTGGCGTCGGGGGCGGTGTGGTCGTACTGGACGGCGCCCTCTTCCAGGTCCGCCTGGGTAAAGGAGGAGTCGGGGCTGCCCTCAATCAAGAGCTCGCCCTGCGTCGGCCCGTCGGTGACCACGTAGGTGAGGGCCGAGGGCGGGTCGTCCGGGTCGGACGCGCTAAGCTCGCCGGTCGTGAGCGTCACAGACTCCCCCTCGAGGAGCGTTGCCCCATTGTTCGTGTCAAGGGTCGGGGCTTGATTCGGGGCGTAGTCCAGCGTAATGATCGCATTGGGGGCACCTGCGTCCACCGTGATGGAGTCAGTCCCACTCATGCCTACGGGTCCGTACACGCTTCCGTCGAACGCATCCTGGATCGTCCCGGTGACGTCTTCGGGCAGGGCCCAGGCGATGGTAAGCTCTGTTCCGCCCTCCGCCTGGAAGCGAACCTCGTGCTGCTTGGTCCCCTCGAATTGTGCATCGCCCGGCCGGATGTCCTTCAAAAGCCCCTCCCCGAATCCGGACGCGGGAATGTTGGCGTCGGTCAGGCGGGCGTCAAAGACGCCCAACGGGGGCATCGGGGGCTGTTCCTGTTCCCCGAGGGCTGGGTCGACGCCATCTGTAGCGTCCGGGTCGAGGCCAAGGATGAGGGAGCGCGTCTCCCCCTCTCCGTTGTGTACAGTGAGTGGGATCTGGACCTCCGCCTCCTGCGCGTGGGACGAGTGCAAGGGGAGCCCGAGCCCACTCAGCAGCACAACGGCGAGGGCCGCAAGGGTTGCTCGTCGGCCGCGAGTTGCAACATGAAGACGCATCGTGGTGGGGGGCGAGAGCCCGACTGAAGAAAGCATGACCGACACTTCTCCGAGCGGTTCGACGCCGTCGCTGTGCGCCCCGCTTAGGGACGAGGCCCCGGTAGATTGCAGGCGTTAGGGGGCGAGCGGCTCGTGGGGTGTTCCCAGAGCCAGCGCCAGTCGCTCTGCTTCAAGAGGGTGACAAGAACCCTGCCAGTGCACGCGGCATTGCTCGGCCCGTGACATTGCACCGCGGAGGAAAGAGTGCCCTCCTTCCCGCCGGGAGCAGGGAGCCCGACCGTGCAGCGAGGCGTTGTTCTGGAGCCTGGAGAAGACGTCACGCGGGGGCGGGGCCCGGAAAGGGAGCAGACATGAGCCCCGGAAACGGAGCGCGGGCCGTGGTTCAAGCACGTCCCGGTACGGCCACGGCCGCAGGTTCAACGACCTCCAGGGTGACGATCTCCTCGAAGTCGAGCGCAATGAACCGCGTGTCGTTGCCCGCCTTGTTTGGGCCGGCCGGCTCGTACGTGTACAGCTTCTTCTCGCTGACCATGGACGGCTCGTGCTGGTAGGTCGTAAAATCCTGTGCCATCTGGTGGGCCGTAGATTCTGGGATGCCCTCGAGGTCCCGGTGGTGGTGGGAGGAAGTCCGTGGGGGAGAGTTTCGGGGAGGACTTTCAAATGTGATGTTTACGGTCGAGGCGGGCTCGTTCATGGTGTGTCCGGGAGCGTTGGCGAGGAAGAACAGGCTGCGGCACGGACGGAGGGAGCCTCGCTCCCCTCCTCTTCGTGCAGAAAATCCATGCGTGAGCAAATCTGGCGAGCCTCGGGGGCGTCTGTTAGTTTCGACCCACGGTGGGGGACGGGTCCGTGTCGTTGCTAAACGAGAACCAGACGAGCATCGCCCGGTCCTCCGGCCCGAAGGGGCAGTCGGCCTTGCGGTATTCCGCCCACCCTCGGCGGTACGCGTGACGCCCGGCCCGGCGGAGACCGGGGGGGACGTCCTCCGTCGAGGACTCGTCAGGGGGAGTGTCGGCGCTAGACCCAAACGGGAGGAAGGAGTCGTTGAGAAACATCATAATCGGTCCACTGGGAAAAGGGGGGCGCTTGGGAACTTCGGACAGCCGGTTGGTCCCAGAGACCATCCAAGGGGCTGTCCGAAAGTCCTGTGTCCTAGACATCGGCGGCGACGAGGAAAGCTTAAACGGGCGGAAAGGCCGAGGGTAGGGAAGAGGCCGGGCGCCTCCGACGGCGATCCTTCCCGAATGGTATTCGGGATCCGGGCGCTGCACGTGTCTTCGTTTCTTCATCGGTTTACGCGCAACGGCCCGAGGGAAGTACCGACAGAAGAAGTCAGTGGAACGCAGGGCCAAAACCGTTCCGACCGTTGGGGCCGCGCCGGGCTGGCCTTGAGAAAAGTGTGCGCGTTTCCTGTAAAAAGAGACAGTCGGGGAGGGGGCGAATACGCGTGCCGCTCCCGGAGACGGGGCCGCCGTGCCTGAACGTCGGCCCCAATCCTTTTCGCGCATGGGATCCCTTTCGAAAGTGATCTGCTGGTGGCCGTCGGCCTGATTTTCGGGACCGAATCGGGGAAATTCGTGATGAGGTGGGAAAGATCTACCGTCCCTCCGAAGAGGCATGAGGGCAGTGCGGGGGACGTGTCGGGCAGCCGGGGGGCGACCGGCGTGCCTGCACGGTGAGAGAACGAGCAAGGATGAACCATTTTGGACAATTTGGGTAAAGTCCCTTGGTCCAAAACGGCTCAATAGCTGCCTACACGACGTCCTTAATTTCTCATGACCCTTTCCCGATGCATCGGACGCGGGCGCCTTCTCGTCGGGGCGTTGCTTCTCGCGATTCTATGGGGGATGGGGGGCGCGGTCGCCCTTCAGGCGCAGTCCCAGCAGTCCGCCGACGACCCGAGTCCGCACAGCGAGGCGACGCTCGTGAGTGAGCAAGACGCCATCGTGCCGGGGCAGGCGTTTACGGTGGCCTTGCGCTTGGAAATGGAGGAGGGATGGCACAGCTACTGGAAGAACCCCGGGGCGTCCGGGGAGCCGACGTCCATCGACTGGGCGCTGCCGGCGAGCTACGAAACCAGTGGGTTCCAGTGGCCCTACCCGCACCGGATCGAGTTCGGGTCGCTCATCAGCTACGGGTACTCCGACGAGGTCTTCCTGATTACCAGGATTACGCCGCCCGACACCCTGACGCCGGGCACGAGGGTCACCCTCGGCGGGCGCGCCGAGTGGCTGATTTGTGAAGAGATCTGCCTGCCGGCACACGCGGAGGTCGAGCTTTCGCTGCCGGTGATCGAGGAGGCCCCCGGAGAAACCGAATGGGCATCGGCCTTCGAGGCGGCGCGGGGAAAGCATGCGAAGAGCGTGACCGACTGGTCGGTGGGCGCGGGGCGCAGCGGCGACCAGTACACCCTGATCTTGGGGGCGCCGGATGCCCCCCGCCCGGACCTGGAGGGGGCATACTTCTACGCCGCGGAGAAATCGGTCATTGATCCCGGGGCGCCCCAGCCCGTCACCCGAGACGGAGACACCTACACGATTGCGCTTCAGCAGTCCGAGTACGCCCAGGCCCCGGCGGATCGGCTCCGGGGCGTGCTGGTGGCACCCGAGGGCGTGAGCTGGGCGGCGGACGGCGGCGTACGTGCCATGCAGGTGGACGTGCCGGTGGATACGACGCTCTCGGTCGCCGATGCGGCAGGGAGAGGGGCCTCCTCTGCAGGAGGGGGGCTCTCGCTGCGCTGGGCCCTCGCGTTTGCCCTCGTCGGCGGGCTCCTGCTCAACCTGATGCCCTGTGTCTTTCCGGTCCTGTCGGTCAAGATTCTCGGGTTTGCCGAGGAGGCCGGGGGCGAGGCGCGCACGATGCGGCGCCACGGATGGCTCTTCGGGGCGGGGGTGCTGGTGTCGATGTGGGTGCTGGCTGGGGGGCTGCTCGCGCTCCGAGCGGCCGGTAGCCAGATTGGATGGGGCTTTCAGCTCCAGTCGCCCATCTTCATCGCCCTCATGACGATGCTCTTCTTCGGCATCGGGTTGAACCTGCTCGGGGCTTTCGAGGTGGGCACGACCCTCATGAGCTGGGGCGGGCGGATGCAAACGGCCGCGTCCGGGGGGAGCGACCTGAGCGCCTTTCTCACCGGCGTGCTTGCTACGGTTGTCGCCACGCCCTGCACGGCGCCGTTCATGGGAGCGGCGCTCGGCGTGGCCCTCACGCTCTCGGCGGCCGGGGCCCTACTGATCTTCACGGCCCTCGGCGTGGGCATGGCGACCCCGTACGTCGTCCTCTCCATGACGCCGGCCCTCCTCGATCGCCTGCCCGAGCCGGGGGCCTGGATGGAGACCCTCAAGCAGGCCTTCGCCTTCCCCATGTTCGCCACCGCCGTCTGGCTCGTGTGGGTCTTCGGGCAGCAGACGAGCAACGGCGGGGTGGCCTTCCTGCTCGCCGGGCTCCTGCTGCTCGGGGTGGCGGCCTGGATCGTGCACCGCTGGTCGGCGCCGCAGCTCTCGCGAACGACCACGCTGGTCACGCGGGGGCTTGCGGGGGCCGCGCTGGTGGGCGGCATCGCGGTCGCGGTCATCGGAGCCGGCTCGGCCCCCGCCAAAGAGACTACGGCGGCCCCGGCCAACGGCGTGTCGGGAACGGAGCCGACGTGGCGCTCTTACTCTCCGGAAACCATCGAATCGCTCCGGGCGGAGGGGCGTCCGGTCTTCGTGGACTTCACGGCGGCCTGGTGCCTCACGTGCCAGGTCAACAAGCGCCGCGTACTGACGGCCGAGTCGGTGCAGAACGCGTTTGACGAGAAGGACGTAGCGCTCGTGCGGGCCGACTGGACGAACCGCGATCCGGACATCACGAACGCACTCGAGTCGCACGGACGGAGTGGGGTGCCGGTTTACGTGCTGTACGCGGGCGATGGCTCCGAACCCATACTCCTGCCGGAGGTGCTTACGGAAGACAGCGTTCTGAATGCCCTGGACGATCTTACGTCGGCGTCTCCGTCGTAGCAGACCGGCGTCAATCTCCGCGTCTCGCTCGGTGGTGACAACCTGCACACGCTTTGCTCTGAATGCTGCCCGCTTTGTGTCCCAAAACAACCTCTACGGATTTATGATTGCACGCCCAATGCGCATCACCTGCGCCACGCTCGCGATCGGACTGCTTACGGCCGTTGCGCTCCCCCTAACGAGCACGGCCCAGACGGATCAGGCTGAGTTGGGAGCGTCCGCTCCCGGCTTCACCCTGAAGGCTGCGGACGGGGACGAACACAGCCTGTCCGACTTTGAGGGCCAGTACGTCGTGCTCGAGTGGCTCAACTTCGGCTGCCCGTTCGTTGGGAAGCACTACGGCAGTGGAAATATGCAGCGGCTCCAGAAGACCTATACTGACAAGGGCGTCGTGTGGCTCTCGATCGTCTCGTCGGCGCCGGGCGAGCAGGGCTACTACCCGCCCGACGAAATGGTGCAGCAGAAGAAAAAGCACGACGGAAACATGACGGCCATCCTGATGGACCCGGATGGCAAAGTTGGAAAGACGTACGGCGCGACGGTGACGCCGCACATGTACGTCATCAGTCCGGAGGGGGAGCTGCTCTACCGGGGTGGCATCGACGACAAGCCGACCACCGATGAGGCCGACATTGAGGGGGCGACGAACTACGTTCAGATGGCCCTCGATGCGGCGATGAATGGGGAGAACGTGAGCCCCGAGCGCGCGGAGCCGTACGGCTGCACGGTCAAGTACGCCTCAAAATAGGTGACGTCGACGCTCTCAGCCCTCCTGTCGGCCGGCATTTTGTGTACGGCACGTCCGCGAAGGCTGGTGCCCCCCTGCTTCTCTGCAGGGCCCGCTTCCTGATTGTGGATAACTGTTGCGCCACATGGGAGGAGTACACCCAATAGGAACAATAACAGAATATACACCAGGGGTACAGTGGCCGCTGCAGGTTCGACAGCCCGAATTTTTAATGCTGTTATTGTTCTTTTCCAGACCGGGTTGTGGATGCGTTGTGGATAACTGTGAACGAAGCTGAGGCCGCCATCCTCCACTCCGGGTGCTGGTCTTCCGTTATTTTCTTGGATAAGTGCCCGTTCCAAAGCAGCATCGCTCCCGTGTGGCGTCGCGGAGCGGCGACTCGGAACGGGGCGGTGGGCAACGCCCATTGGTCCTTGGGATTGCTACAACCTTCGCCGGAGCGGATCGCTTTTTGCTTGAGCATTGCGTAGGCTTTCTAAAGAAGCCGCTTCCGGGCCAAACCGGCCAGGAATTCGTTGCGTTTGTGACCGGTGGTCGCCACCTTACGAGCGTCACAAATGCTCCGAGCACCGTCCCGTTCGTCGGGGCATTTCACGCACATCTCTACAGACTGAAACGAACTCTACTGGCATGAACATCACAGTTGTTGGCACTGGGTACGTCGGCCTCGTCTCGGGCACCTGCTTCGCTGAAATGGGACACGACGTAACGTGCGTCGATATTGATGAAGAGAAAGTCGCTCAGCTTGCCAGCGGCGAGGTCCCGATCTACGAGCCTGATCTAGATCGCTACTTTGAGCGGGCGCGGGCGGAGGACCGCCTCCACTTTACGACGGACCTGGCCGAGGGAGTCACCGACGCAAAGATCGTGTTTTTTGCCCTCCCGACGCCGCCGGGGGAGGACGGCTCGGCCGATCTCTCGTACGTGTTGGACGCGGCAGCGGACGTGGCCGACCTGCTGGTCGAAGCGGACGACCCGGAGCACCGAATCGTCGTCAACAAGAGCACCGTCCCGGTCGGCACTGGGGATCGGGTGGAGGAGGCATTTGCGGACCGCGGCCTCGAAATCGGCGAGGAGGTGGACGTCGTCTCCAACCCCGAGTTTTTGCGAGAGGGATCCGCAGTGGAGGACTTCCTGAAGCCAGACCGCGTCGTGATTGGCACCGAGAGCGACCGGGCCGCCGAGAAGATGGAGCGGCTCTACGAGCCGTTTGTGCGGCAGGGGAATCCGATTCTCGTCGTGGACCGTCGCTCGGCGGAGATGATCAAGTACGCGGCCAACTCGCTGCTGGCCACGCGCATCTCGTTCATGAACGAGATTGCGAACGTCTGCGAGCGGGTGGGGGCCAACGTAGACAAGGTGCGCCTCGGCATTAGCAAGGACCACCGCATCGGCCCGCACTTCCTGTACGCCGGCATCGGGTTCGGGGGCAGTTGCTTCCCGAAGGACGTGCAGGCCCTCGCCCGAAAGGGCCGAGAGAAGGGATACGATTTCCAAATTCTGGATGCCGTCCTCAACGTCAACGACCAGCAGCGGCGACGCCTGGCCGAGCAGGTGGAGGACTACTTCGACGGTGACCTGGAGGGGCGACGCATCGCCGTGTGGGGCCTGTCGTTCAAGCCCGGCACCGACGACACCCGCGAGGCGCCCTCTCACGTCGTCATCAACTACCTTCTGGAACAGGGGGCCGACGTGGTGGGGTACGACCCCGAGGCCATCGAGACGACGAAGGAGACGTTCGGCGACCAGATCGAGTACGCCGACGGCATGTACGCGGCGGTCGACGGGGCCGAGGCGCTCCTGATCTGTACGGAGTGGCACGAATTCCGACGGCCGGACTTGGGCGCGGTGCGGGAGCGTTTGGAAACCCCACTCGTGCTCGATGGACGAAATCTGTACGAGCCTGCTCGAATGGCCGAGATGGGCTTTGAGTACCACAGCATCGGACGGCCGAGCTATGCGCCGGAGACCAATCAGGAAGCCATCGAGGAGGCCATCGTCGAAAACGGACAGCCGTAGGTCTCCATCTTACGTTCTTTCTCTCTTTTGCACGCTCCCACGCCCATGCCTCGTACACTCATTACCGGCGGCGCCGGCTTTCTCGGCTCCCATCTCTGCGACCGCTTCATCGAGGAGGGCCACTCGGTGATCTGCATGGACAACCTCATTACGGGCGACACCGAAAACATCGAGCACCTGTTCGAGCTCGGGCAGGATCGCTTCCGGTTCGTCGAGTACGACGTGACCGACTACCTCCACGTCAACGGCGAGCTCGACTACGTCCTTCACTTCGCCAGCCCCGCCGCCCCGGACGACTATTTGCAGTACCCGATCCAGACGCTAAAGGTCGGGGCGCTGGGCACCCACAAGGCCCTGGGCCTCGCCAAGGCGAAGGAGGCCCGCCTGCTCATCGCGTCGACGAGCGAGGTGTACGGCGATCCGCAGGTGCATCCGCAGTCGGAGGACTACTGGGGCAACGTGAACCCGGTGGGCAAGCGGGGGGTGTACGACGAGGCCAAACGGTTTGGGGAGGCGCTCACGATGGCCTACCACCGATACCACGGCGTGGAGACCCGCATCGCGCGGATCTTCAACACCTATGGGCCGCGCATGCGCGTGGACGACGGGCGGGCCCTGCCCAACTTTATGTCACAGGCGCTCCGGGGCGATCCCCTCACCGTCTACGGGGACGGCAGTCAGACGCGCGCCTTCTGCTACGTCGACGACCTCGTGGAGGGCCTCTACCGGCTCCTAATGAGCGACGTGACCGATCCGGTCAACATCGGAAACCCCGACGAGATCACGATCCAGGGGTTTGCCGAAGAGATTATTGAGGTGACCGGGTCAGACAGCGAGATTACCTACGAGCCGTTGCCGTCCGACGACCCCCAGGTACGCCAGCCGGACATCTCGCGGGCCAAGGACAAGTTGGGATGGACGCCGGATGTGGGTCGGCGCGAGGGCCTTCGCCGCACGCTAAGCTACTTTCGAGAAGAGGTGGAGACCGCGGCGCCCGTAGGCGACTGAATGCCGATCCGGAGCCCCACGCTGTTCAGGTCTCGTCTCGTGGCCCCTCCGTAATCTGGACCACGCGCTGAGGAAACGGAATCTCGATCCCTGCCTCGGCAAACCGGGAGAGGGCCCGCCGATACACGTCGTCCCGGACGGCCCGCTTTCCGCGGGGCGCATCGATCCAGAGAAGGACCTGCAGAACGATGGCGTGGTCTCCGAGCGTCGTCACGTTGACCTCCGGGGGCGGGGTCGAAAGAATGCGGTCGGACGTCCGAAGGAGGGCCTGCAGCAGCGACGTGGCCCGGTCCAGGTCCGTCCCGTAGGCCACCCCGATCGTCAGCTCGATCCGGGTTTTTTGCTCGGGAAGCATGTGGTTGATAATCACTTCTTTGCCCAGCACATCGTTGGGAATCATCACGATCTCGTTGTTGCGGGTGCGGATGACGGTCTTGTGGAGGTTGATTTCCAACACGTCCCCGATAAAATCGCCGACCTCGATTCGGTCCCCCACCCGAAAATTGCGATCGGCCGTGAGGGTGACGCCTGCGAGCACATTTGAGAGGATCGTCTTCGCGGCCAGCGCCACGGCCAATCCGGCAATTCCCAAGGAGGCGAGGAAGGCGGTCACCTCGATGCCCAGCTCGCGCAGCGCGATCAGAATGCCCGCGATCCAGATTACGTAGACCACCGTCAGGTCCAACAGCCGTATCACGCGCTCGTCGATGTCCGTATCGGTCCGGTGGGCGAGGGGCAGCCCGTACTCGCGGATGAGGTTCTTGACCAGGCTGGCCAAAATCCAGGTGCCCGTGAGGATGAGCAGGGCGCGCTGAGCCCCCTCCCACTCGCCAAACTGCTCCTGGACCTGCGGAATGCGGTACAGCGCATAGTTGACGGACCCCAGTGCGACGAGAACGCTCATCGGGGGACCGAGAATGCGGAGCAGAATCCCATCGATCTGGAACCGACCCTGGTCGGCCTTGCGGCCGAGCCACCGGACGGCGTGGAACAGCAGGTACGCCCCCAGAAACCCCGCCGCGACGATTGCGAGAGAGACGACGAGGGTCTGGACGGAAATCCCATTCATGGTGTGCAGGGCCGGGAGGGTGATCTGAGCTCGGGATGGGTGCCGGAACCGCGTGCCGGAGCCGACCGGCCCCCACAACTGTGTGTTGGCAAAGGAGGTGCGTGTAAGAATACACAGACGCACAGAGACAATCGAGCCTCTTCCTCAAATGGATAGACGTCCTGTCATGCAACACGACGGATCTCAGCGACCTGTACGGTGGACCCTTCCGCGAGGCCCTCTCGTTTTAACGATGGCACTCCTGTTGATTGGGGGCTGCAACAGCGTAGGGACCGACCCGGACGGCGAGTCGGGCTTCAACACCGAAATGGAAACGCAAACGATCGCGACTGGGGCCGTGAACACCAACGAGATCGATCGCGGACAGTACGGCAACATCGTCGAGGGGACCCAGCGTGTCCTGCGGAGCGACGAAGAGTTTTCTGCCTTCTGGGCAGACCTACATGCGGACCAGAACAGCGCGAACGACGGCACGCCCCCAGATCCACCTCAGGTCGACTTCGACACGCAAATCGTGGTCGCTGTCGTATTGGGGGAGCGGTCAACCGGTGGGTACTCCGTTGATGTGGACCAGGTGGTCGCCAACGACGAGGAGGGAACGATGCGCGTAGACTTTACGGAGACGATGCCCGGGAGCACGTGCGCCGTCTCGCAGGTGTTCACGTCGCCGTATGTTCTGGCCACGGTCGACATGGACGAGGCGCCCCCGGAAGCAGACGATGAGGTTCTGTTCTCCCGCTCAGAGCAGACGGATTCTTGCTGAGCAGAGGGGCGTGTCGCCCCGTCAAAAGGAGGGTTCCCTATTAAGAACGGCCAAGATCGGTGCGGCGGACATTGGACAGCCAGCACCGAGAGGGAAGTGGAACGACGCCGCGACAGCGAAACGCGACGGGGGGTGTGAGGTGCAGGGGCCTCTTCCCCCCGGTCGGTTCCACTCTCCGGAAAGAGGGACAACGTTCATGTCCATAGAAGAGCGGCCCCGTCCAGAAGCATCTACGCTTCTGCCTCGCTGGTGGCAGCCTCTTTCGCGGTGGTCTTTCCTTCAGAAGCGGCTTCGTCTGCGTCCTCGGACCGATTCGGGCAGTCCTCGCGGATGCAGTGCCCGTACATGTTCAGCGAGTGATGCTTGATCTCAAACTCGTAGATGTCGGCCACCATTTCCTGAATGCTCTGCAGGCGCGGGTCGCAGAACTCGAACAGCTCGTTGCAGTCCATGCAGATGAGGTGGTCGTGCTGCCAATAGCTGTAGGCCCGTTCGTATTTGGCCTGGTTCTTCCCGAACTGGTGGCGCACCACAAGGTCGCACTCTAGCAACAGCTCCAGGGTGTTGTAGACCGTGGCCCGACTCACCTCCGTGCCGTCCTGCTTGAGGCGGACGTACAGCTCGTCGGCGTCGATGTGGTCGTCCGTCTGGTAGATCTCTTCCAACACCGCGAAGCGCTCGGGCGTCTGCCGTTTGTTGCGCTTCTTGAGGAACGCCTGGAAGATGGAACGAACCTCGTCGATCTTCTGCTGAGGAAGGGTCGACATGCCACTGGCGGGGCTGTGTGCGACAGCAATGGGGACGTCAGGGTGTGGGGGAGAAGCAGGCGCGTCCCCGAGACGACAAGCCTGCTCATGAATCAGGCGAACCGGTGGCGGCGTGGGGGGTTCCAGAGGTTTCGTCCAACAGGGCCGCCACATCGGCCCAGATTTCGGTGTGCAAGGCCTCGATCGATCGATCTCCATCGAGGCGACGGATGCGCCCAGGATGCTCGTCGGCAAGCGTCTCGTAGGCCGCCGCAACACGGTGATAAAAGTCCTGGTTCTCGGCCTCCATGCGATCGCCAGTCGGAGCACCTTCGGCGCGGCGTGTGCGGGCCGTTTCGGGATCGAGCTCCACAAGGTAGGTGCGGTCCGGAACGAGGCCGCCCGTCACGCGGTGGTGAAACGACTGCATCCACTCGGGGTCGGCCACGCCGCGACCGGCCCCCTGGTAGGCCGTGGTTGAGTCGTAGAACCGGTCGCAGATGACAATCCGCCCGTTCTCTAAGGCCGGCCGAATGCGCTCGGCCACGAGCTGCGTCCGGGCAGCCGAAAACAGAAGCAACTCTGCCATCGGATGGACGTTTAGGTCAGGCTCCAACAGAATGGAGCGAATCTGTTCGGACAACTCGGCGCCGCCGGGCTCGCGCACGAGAAGGGGGTCGTGGCCGCGCTCGCGCAGGGAGGCGTCGAGCCGCCTGGCCTGCGTGCTTTTTCCGCTTCCGTCGATGCCTTCGAATGTGAGAAGCAACATGGGGCCCAGCAAGTCGGTTTGGTGTCCGGAAGGGCGTCCGGCCCACGGGGGCCGACCGCACGCAGGGGTCATCTTTGCAAGTTCCTTCGTGGAGGCGTTATACTTAGAAGCGAATGTCGGCTGTGCCCCCCGGCAGAACCGTCCGGTGACGGCCGTGCGTTCTCCTTACTCATGTACTGGTGTGGTATGAACACGTTCGACTTCGGCTTCGATGACTTTGAGGACTCTCCACACGAGGACCCCCTCGAAGATCTCGTGGCCGCGTACGAGAACGACCCGTCTGCGTATTTCGACTCCGGCGACCTCGAAGAGATTGCCTCGTTTTACTTCGAGGAGGGGGAGATGGAAAAGGCCTTGGAGGTGATCGACCGCCTCATTGATCTTCATCCCTATACCTCCGATGCCTGGATGCGGCGTGGCATTCTCTTGAACAACCTGGGCCGCCCGGAAGAGGCACTGGAGGCCTACGAACAGGCCCTCGACGTGAACCCGACGGACACCGAGACGCTCATCAACCTCGGAATCACGCTCGACAGCTTGGGCCGCGTGGAAGAGGCCCTAGAGGCCTACGACGAAGCGCTCTCGATCAATCCGCTGCACGGAGAAGCCCTCTTCAATCTCGGGGTGACGCTGGAGCGGGACGAGCAGTTGGAGGCCGCGGTGGAGGCCTTCGAGCGGTGCGCGGAGGTCTATCCGGAGCACCCAGAGGTCTGGTACGAGCTGGGCTACTGCTACGACCGGCTCGGGGACGACGAGAAGAGTGTGGAGGCGTACGACAATCACCTCGACGTCGACCCGTACTCGAAGGACGCCTGGTACAACCGGGGCATCGTGCTCAACCGCCTCGGCCGCTTCGAGGAGGCGGTGGAGAGCTACGACATGGCCCTTGCAATCCACGACGAGTTCGCCTCGGCGTATTACAATCGGGGGAACGCGCAGGCCAATCAGGGCGACCTGGAGGGAGCCGTCGAGAGCTACGAGCGGGTGCTGGAACTGGAGGGCCCGGACGCAGCGACCTACTACAACCTTGCGCTCGCCCACGAGGAACAAGACGACCCCGAGGCGGCGCGCACGTATTACAAAAAGACGCTCGACCTAGAGTCGAACTACCTGGAGGCGTGGTACGGCCTCGGCTGCTGCTACGATACGGACGAACGGCACGAAGAAGCGCTTGAGTGCTTCCGGTACGCCGTCAATCTGGATGCGAGCGTGCCAAAATTTTGGACGGCGCGGGCCGACTGTGCTTATAAAGTGGGAAAGCTCGACGAAGCGCTGGAGGCGTACCAGCATGCCGTGCGGCTCGACGAGTCGAACGAGCACGCCTGGACCGGCTACGCCGAGACGCTCTTGGAGAAGCAGCAGCCCGAGGACGCCCTGGAGGCGTACCGACAGGCCCTGGAGCTCGACCCAGACCGTGCCAGCACGTACTTCCGACAGGCGAAGGCCCTGCTGGCGCTCGGCCGGGCGGACGAAAGCATCCGGGCCCTCAAGACGGCCTTCCAGCTCGATCCCGCGAAGAAAGAGGAGTTCCAGAAGGCCTACCCCGCCCTCTACGACAACGACCGTGTCCGTCGGCTGCTCGATCTTGACGCGTAGTCCCTCGCTCCTCGGTGGCCGCCGTGCCTGAGCCGGCAGGATCTCCCCCCAATCCATTCGCTGTCTGCATGCCCACTGCGCCGCTCGCCCTCGTTCGCTACGTGCTCTACGGCGTGTTGATGGGCGGCGCCGACGTCATTCCGGGGGTGAGCGGCGGCACCATGGCCCTCATTGTCGGGGTGTACGAGCGGCTTGTGGGGGGGCTCAGTTCTGCGGTGTCCTTTGGCCTGGCGGTGCTACGCCTCGATCCTGAGGCCGCCCGGCGGCATTGGACGGCGGTGCCGTGGGGGCTCATCGTGCCCCTCCTCGGGGGCATCGGTGGGGCCATCCTCGGTGGAGCAAAGATCATCCCTCCCTTGATGAACGCGTACCCGGCACCCATGCGTGGGCTCTTTTTGGGGCTCGTGGGCGCGTCGCTCCTTGTTCCTGCGCGCCGCATCGAGCGGATGACGGGCGCCCGGGCGGCCCTCGGCCTTGCCTGTGCCACCGGCGCGTTTTTCCTGACCGGCCTCCCGGCCCTCGCCGTGTCGGAGCCGAGCTGGGTCCGCGTCTTCGGCTCGGCGATGGTGGCGATTTGTGCGATGATCCTGCCCGGCGTGAGTGGGGCATTCTTGCTGGAGGCGTTGGGCATCTATACCCCCACGCTGGAAGCACTCAACGCGCTTGACTGGGGTTACGTGTTCACCTTCTGTGCAGGGGCGGCCGTGGGGCTCGGCGCGTTTTCGAAGCTGCTCGACTTGCTCCTCACACACCGCCACGACGCGACGATGGCGGCGCTCGTAGGGCTCATCGCGGGGGCCCTCCGGGCCCTCTGGCCCTACGGTGGAGCCGAGCGCGTGCTTCGGGGGCCCGAGGCGGGCGAGCCGATCGTCCCGGTCATCGTGTTGGCCCTAGTTGGGTTTGGCGCCGTGGTCGCACTCCTCGTGTGGGGCCCGTCGGCCGTCGAGGCGGAGCCCACTGCCTCTGCCTCGTAGCGCGACTCTCCGTCTCGTCTTGCCCGCCGCTTCCGCTCGATGCATCGCCTTCTGCTCGTCTTTGGGGTTGCCGTCGCCTTCTCTGCCCTCGCCGGGTGTGCCACGACACAGCGTTCGGGCACGCCTCCCGTGTCGCGCCTGGACTCCCTCCGGGCCGAAAATGCCACGCTACGCAGCCGGCTTCGTCGGATGGAAGACTCGCTGGGGGTTCGCGACGACGTGGCCACGGGGCAGTACTACCGCGACCTGCGCGTCTTGACAGACCGCCTCAACCGCCGTACCTACGAGGTGCAAATGCTCCGGCAGGGCGGGCGGACGGTGCGCGTGCTCCCGGCCGACTCGCTGTTTGAGCCCGGCACGGCGACCCTCACGGCGGCGGGAGAAGGGCGGCTCCAGGCCACCATCGAACATCTGGAGCGGACCTATCCCTCCCGGTCGATGCAGGTGGAAGGGCACGCCGACGATACGCCTTTGAGTGAACAGATGCAGGAGCGGTTCGCGTCGAACTGGGAACTGTCGGCGGCCCGGGCCACCGCTGTCGTGCGCTACCTCATCGCCCACAGCATCCTTGACCCCGCCCAGTTTGCCGCCCTTGCCTACGGGGCTACGGACCCAGCCGCATCCAACGCGACGGCCCAAGGACGCCGCCGGAACCGACGGGTTCGCATCGCGGTGCTCCCGGCCCCACAGGACTACTCCCGGCCTCTTGAAGTATCCTGGTGAACGGCCCGATACCGTCCGACAAAGTGAAGGTGACTCTGAGAACCGTCTGCGTTTGGATAGACGCCGAAGCCATTGATCCGATACTCCGGACCGGTGGGCGTGTCGACCACGCGCTCTCGGAAGCTCTCGACGATCCCGGCGTCAGTCTTTCGGTGCCAGGTGATCACGTCCCCGGACACCTGCCCGCGATACGTCACGGTTTCACCATCGGGCGGGTCGACCTCGCACACCAGCACCCCATCACCGGTCACGTAATTGCGTGCTGTTTTTCGAACGACACGTCCGTCCGGGTACCGATCCACCTGTGTCCCCACCTGGACCTCATCCTCCCATCGGTAGCGGTGCTCCGCCGAGAGGGAATCGACCTGTTTGCCGTCGTGCGTGTACACCACGAACGGGCCCTTCCAGTGTCCTGTCAGCGGCTTCAGGGCGGCCCGGGGAGACTGGGCCTGTGCGGGACGCTTCCCGACGACGACGAGCAGGACGGCCACCGCGACGGCGGTTCCCCCGAGCACGCCCCACCCGGTGAGCCAGGCATGGGGATTCAAATCATCGGCGGGCTTCCGTTCAGCCCCGCACCATTCAACGCGCATGGGTCAACAACAGCGTGATGAGTCGAGCGCTTCGAATTTTTGGGTCGGTTGTCGGCGGTCTGCTCCTCGCCGCCGCCGGGTTTTTCCTCTGGGCGAGTTCCGGGGCGCTGTCCGAGGGGGAGCTCGCGCAGGTTCGGACCTACGCGGCCGGGCCCGACACGACGCGGCCGGACACCCTCACGGTAACCACCTACAACATCGGCTACCTCTCGGGCATGACGAACAACGAGCCGGTGGTGCGCCCCGACAGCCTGTTCGACGCGAACATGACCCAGGCCGTCGACTTTCTTCGGGAAGCGGCCCCTGATGTCGTTGGGCTCCAGGAAATCGACTTCGGTGGGGCCCGCGTCGCGCAGCAGCATCAGCTCGACACGCTCGCCACGCGGCTCGGGTACCCGACGGCGGCCCAGGCCGTGAACTGGGACGAGCGGTACTTGCCGTTTCCGTACGGCCGCCCGGCCGTTCATTTCGGGCGCACCCTCTCCGGGCAGTCCACTCTCAGTCGCTTCCCCGTGCGGCGCCACGTCCGGAACGTACTGCCCCGCCCGCCGCAGCCGTTCTACCGGGCGGCCTTCTACCTCGATCGCCTCGCGCAAGTGGCGATCGTTGACCTTGGCGGGCATCCCCTCGCGGTCATCAACGTGCACCTCGAGGCGTTCGACGCCGGGACGCGTACGGAGCAGGCCCGTGTCGTGAACGACCTCTACCGCCGCCTCGCAGACCGGGACATTCCGACGCTCCTGCTCGGCGATTTTAACAGCGAGTCTCCCGAGGCCGGATCCGGATCGCAGGAGGGGGCCATTGCGCGCTTGACCCGAAGCACCGACCTGCAACCGGCCGTTGCCTCGCCGGACGTGGGCTCGCCCCAAGCCACGTATCCGGCCGACGCGCCGACCCGGCGCATCGACCACATCTTCTATTCGCCCCGCTTCTTCGCGCCGGTCGACGTACAGCGGTGGTGTGGGGCCCCCGCGCCCCCCTCCGACCACTGTGCCGTGACGGCCTCGCTGCGCCCCATCGCCCCGGACGAGTGGGCGTCCTACGAGGCCCTTCCGGTCCTGGAGGCGGGCCGGAGGGAATGAGCAGGGCGATCGTGCGGGGCCAAGGAACCTACGCCGTTTCCAGCTCGCGCGCCGCCTCTTCCTCCGATGCGTTCCAGTTGGTGGCCTCGGCCACCTTCTGGCACTGCTGGCAGCGAATGCTACGGTCCTCGACCTGGTAGCAGGGACGCTCGCATGCCGGCGCCGGGGTCTGCACGTTCGGCAGCTGGAGCTGCGCGGCCGTCATGTCGGCCAGTGTCTCGATAAACTTGGGGTGGCTGTTGAGCCCGGGCATCACCTCGTAGTGCTCCGGGATGGGGGCGCCCTCCTCTTCAAGGTCCTCCGGGATCTCGATGGCGAGCTCGTAGCTCGTCTCGATGTGGTCGGTCACGAACGCCACCGGAATCACGAGCACGTCTTCTCCCTCTTCGGCCAGTTCCTCCACCGTGTCGTCCGTCGCGGGTGCCAGCCACTCTGAAGGCCCCACCTTGCTCTGGAAGGCTGAGGTGAAGTCGTGGTCGTGCCCCCGCTGCTCCATCACGTGCTTCACGGTGGAGTGGACCAGGCAACAGTACGGGTCGTTTCGGTCCTTCATCTCGTTGAGGGGCGTCCCGTGCGCGCTGAAAAGGAGGTGCACGTCGTCGCGCACGTCGTCGGGAAATCGCTCCAGTCCCTCGTCGATCCGGTCGTTCAAGGCCTCGATGTACTTCGGGTACGTGGCGTACTCGAAGACTGAGGTCGTGGGCCACGCCGGAATTTCGCCCGCCTTCTCCAGCTCGTGCCAGTACACGAGCGAGGCGCCGGTCGTGGTCTTGGAGTACTGGGGGTAGAGGGGAAGCAGCACGACCTTGTCGACGCCGTCTTCCTGCATCTGCGCCGCCGCGTCCTCGCTGAACGGCTCCCAGTACCGCATCGCCATGTACGTTTTAAATGTGGCGCCCGTCTTCGCGGCGTACTGCTCGTTGAGCCGCTGCTCCAGGTTTTCGGCCTGCTCGCGTGTGAGCGGATTGATGGGCGAGCCCCCGTCGTCGCTGATCTCTTTGTAGTCCTCCGCGACCGACTTGGACCGGAAGTACGAGATGATTTTGGAGAACGCCTGGCGCACGCGCCCCCGCGCTTGGAAGTAAACGACCTCCGAAAAGTCGATAATCGCCGGATCCATGAACAGGTTGTAGAGAAACGGCTCCACGGATTCCTCCCCGTCCGGGCCGCCGAGGTTGAGGAGCACGACCCCGACCGTGTCGCCCGACTCGACGCCGAGCTTGGCCGAGGGGAAAAACTCTCCCTCGACCAGCCGGGGGTCACTGTTGTATTCCTCACGGTCGTAACGCTGTATGAACTCGTAGGGCGTCATTGGGGGCAGCAGTTGCTTGAAGAGGAAGGCTAGGTATCGTGTACTCGAAACGAGGGCACTGCACAAAAGACCCGCGTGGTGCCCCGATCGTTGCAACTCTGTTTCGGATGTACGGCAACGCGGAGGGGGCGATTTCGGTCCCGGATTCCCGTCCGATTTACATTCACAACAAGCGGAACTCAATTCCCCCGAATTGATCCTGCGGGGACCGCGACAAAACACCTGACGCGTCGCCGGATACGCCAGTGCGAAGCTTCTCCGCACGCTCGCGTCCATTCTAGCTGTCATCGTCCCATGCCCCTTTCTCGACGTCGCTTCCTTGCCCTCGGTGCGGCTGGGGCGGGCACACTTGCCTTTCGTCCCGACCGCGCGCTGCCGGCGGGCGGCGACCCCGAGTGGCGAGAGGGGCCTGCCCTGCCCGGCGCGACCCAGGAGGTCTACAGCACAACGTGGAACGGGCAGGTCGTGGTCGCAGGGGGGCTCCGCTCGAGACGCGACAGTAATCGCCGGTTCACGACGTTGGGCCAGACGAGCCTCTTCGATCCCTCGACGGAGACGTGGACGCGGGGCCCGACCCTCCCCGATCCCCGTCACCACATTGTGCTTGCGACGGCGGGCGGGACGGTGTACGGCTTCGGGGGATTCGTGGGCGAGACCCTGCGCAACGGATTTCGGTTTCGGGAGGACGTGTTTGCGTTCGATGGGGACCAGTGGGCCCGCATCGGGACGATGCCCACACCGCTCGGGGAGACGGTCGCGCTCTCGGCAAACGGGCGGATCCATCTCGTGACGGGCAGTCTTCACCCGGACGACGGGGACTCCCGAGGGGCCTCCCGCACCCACCTGGTGTACGAGCCCGAGGCGGAGGCCTGGAGCGAGGCGCGGCCGGTGCCCACGGCCCGAAGCAGCGCCACGGGGGCCGTGATCGACGGCCGTCTGTACGTGGCGGCGGGGCGCCGAACCGACGGCGGCGTTACCAACCTCGGGGCGCTGGAACGGTACAACCCGGCGACGGACACGTGGACAGAGCTGCGGCCCCTGCCCCAGCCCTCCGGTGGACTCGCCGGGGCCGCCCTCGACGGAAGGCTCTACGTCTTCGGCGGAGAGTACTTTTCGGAGGGCGGGGGCGTGTACGAGCACACCTGGGCGTACGACCCGGGCGCGGACGCCTGGACGCGAATGGCTCCCATGCCGACGCCCCGGCACGGGCTTGCAGGGGCGGCCCTGGGTGGGAATATTTACGCCATTGGCGGCAACACCGCCGCCGGCATCGGGGCCGCGACCGCCTCCGTCGTCGAAATCCTGTCGCCCACCGACTGATCTTCTTTCCCACTCCCCCAAGCTGCCATGACCGTTGACGTCTACGCCGACATTGCGTGCCCCTGGTGCTACGTGGGCCGTGCCCGCCTGAAGCAGGCGCTTGCCCGGCGGCCGGACCTCGACGTGACGCTCCGCTGGCGGCCCTTCCAGCTCCAGCCGAACCTGCCCCCGGAGGGCCGCGACTTCCGTTCCGCCATTGAGGAAAAGTTCGGCGACTGGGCGCGGGCGAAACAGATGTTTGAACGCGTTCGGGAGATGGGGGCGGCCGAGGGGCTTGCCTTCGACTTCGACGCCATCGACGTGGCCCCGAATACGGCCGACGCGCACCGGCTCGTCCTGTGGGGGCAGGACCAGAACGCCGGGGATGCCGTGGCCACCGCGTTGTTTCGGGCCATCTTCTCGGAGGGACGAAACGTGACGGAGCCGGAGGTGCTCGTGGACTGTGCCGCCGACGCGGGGCTCGACGCCGAGGCGGCGCGCGCACTGCTCGACGGAGACGAGTACGCCGAGGCCGTTCGCGAAAGCCAGCACCGGGCGCAGCAGCGGGGCATCACGGGCGTGCCGTGCTACGTCTTCGGCCAGGAGCACGCCGTGATGGGGGCACAGTCCGTCGAGGCGTTGACGGAGGCCCTGGACGCGGCCCCGCCGACGCCGTCCGCGACGGAATAGGGGCGGACACAGGGGGAAGGCGGATCTCATTCGTGCCCCCCGACTTCGACATTCGGTGTGCCGTGCTGTAGCTTTGAGGCCACGGAAGGTCTTCTGGGGGTATTTCCGTCGCAACCGAATCGACTACATTGGATCAACACATGGGTCGAACACGCATCATGTCCCCGGAGCGGGTCCACCGCACGCTCCGACGTCTCGCCTACGAGATTATCGAGCAGAACCGCGGGGCCGAGTCACTCGAGATATTCGGAATTCAGCGGAGTGGCGTCCCGCTGGCGCAACTCGTGGCGGACGAAATTGGGGCTGTGGAGGAAACGGCCCCGAAGACGTACGACCTCGACGTGACGCCCTTTCGGGACGACCGGCCCGACGTAGAGCCCCCCGCGACGCCTCCCCACGACGTGGACGTGACGGGCCGGGACGTGATTCTCGTCGACGATGTGGTGTTCACGGGGCGCACGGCGCGGGCTGCGCTCGACGCAGTCCTGCAGTACGGACGCCCGAGCAGCATCCAGCTCGTCGTCCTGGTGGATCGGGGACATCGGGAGTATCCCATTCAGCCCGACTGCACCGGCCGCCGCCTCCAGACGAAGCACAAGGAGGAGGTCGTCGTAGAAACCGGTGGAAAATCCGCGGTGTATGTGGAGGTCTGAGAAGCCACACTCTCCTGAGCGTCAGTTGAGGCCCGTGGTATCCTGAGAGAGGGAGTCGGGCTCGGGCACCGCGGTGGAGTCGTCGGTCGTGAAGAGACGAATTTCGGTTCCGGCGCGCACCTTTGTCTCTGGGGGGCGGCCCTGCCTTCGGACAAAACGTCGGGAGGACGATGTGTCGGCCGGCGATTTGGGGGAGGCACCCGCGCGGGGATCCACGACGATGGCCCGGAGTTTCTGCGCTCGCAACAGACGTCGGGCCTGCTCCACCGTCCGTCCGGCGATGCTAGGCACCTGAACGGTGTCGGTGCCGAGTCCTGTGCTGTACCACAGATCTATGGTGCCGCCCGTCTTCAGAGAATCGCCCGGGCTCGGCCGTTGCCGGGTAATTGTGTTTGGGTAGGGGGACGGAAGGGAGTCGGGCCCGACCGTGCCAACGCTGAGCCCGAGCGACGCAATGCGGTTTTTGGCCTCCCGCACCGAGACGCCACTGAGATCAGGAATGCTAACCACGGGGGCTTCCCCTGCATTCACGGTTAAATACACGCGTCGTCCCGGCTTCACGTTTGCGTGGGGGGGCGGATTTTGGTCCACCACGGCCTCCCGGGGAACGTTCGGATTGAAGCGGCCGACTTGGCGTTTGACCTGCAGATTCCGGCTCTCGACCTGCTCTTTGGCGTTCAGAAAGGATGTCTCTTCCACGTTGGGCACCTGCACAGACACCCCATGACGGGTATACGATGGCATGAGGACAGCGTCGACCAAGAAATACGTCGCCAACCCGAGGAGCAAGAGGCCTCCGAGCCCTCCCCAAAAGTACGCATTTCGGAGGAGAGTGCGAAGCCAATGGAGCAGGGCTTGGAAAGAGGAGAGGGAACGCATTGGTGCAGAGCCGACAGAGAATGACAAAGGAGACGCAAGACAACAAAGGAGCGAAACCCCAGGAATTGCCTCTTGGTCTCCTGCTCGATATGACGGCAGAGTAACACGTATAGAATCCTGCAGTTTCCAGGCTTTCTCCAGGCCAAGCATACAGAGCCGCCTGAGCTCCACCCGTTCTTGACACGAGGAGCAGGAACCGTAGTAAAGACAGCAGGTCTAATGCGACTCCTGAGAAAGGACGCGCCGACGCAACCGGCGGTCCCTGACGACGGGTTGCGATCCGCAGCCGATTTAATCTTGATTCACGCGGTGAGTTGAAACCAATTCTCACCCCTTGGGTCTAATGCGGACGCAGCGAGACAAGTGCGACGAGTGATGTCCGCTTGATCTCGCGAGAAGGAGACGCCCTTTGAGAAAGTATGAAACGAAGGGGGCAAGCCTTGACATTCAAGGTCGATCTCCGTACTGTATAAGTCCGCGCCTACTGGAAATACGGTAGCGCGGCAATGTTCTTTGACGGAATTGGAAGCACAGCGAGTCCTTGTCGATTCCTTTCTGCCTTCGGGCAGAAAATGAATGCGATCGAGCTAGACCAAGCTTTCCTACCACGGAGAGTTTGATCCTAGCTCAGGACGAACGCTGGCGGCAGGCTTAACACATGCAAGTCGCACGAGAACGTCCCGACTTTGTCGGGACAAGTACAGTGGCGGACGGGTGCGTAACGCGTAGATAACCTGCCTTCAGGCGCGGGACAACCTCGGGAAACCGTGGCTAATACCGCACGACGTCCAGACCCCACATGGGGACTGGATGAAAGCCTTCGGGTGCCTGAAGATGGGTCTGCGTCGGATTAGCTTGTTGGTGAGGTAACGGCTCACCAAGGTAACGATCCGTAGCTGGTCTGAGAGGATGATCAGCCACACTGGGACTGAGACACGGCCCAGACTCCTACGGGAGGCAGCAGTGGGGAATCTTGCACAATGGGGGAAACCCTGATGCAGCCATGCCGCGTGGAGGAAGACACCCCTATGGGGCGTAAACTCCTTTTCTGAGAGAAGAAACCTCTGTAGGTTCAGAGCGCGACGGTATCTCAGGAATAAGCACCGGCTAACTCCGTGCCAGCAGCCGCGGTAATACGGAGGGTGCAAGCGTTGTCCGGAATCACTGGGTGTAAAGGGTGTGCAGGCGGGGCAGCAAGTCGGAGGTGAAAGCCCGTGGCTCAACCACGGAAGTGCCTTCGAAACTGTTGCTCTTGAGTCCCGGAGAGGCTGTCGGAATTCGTGGTGTAGCGGTGAAATGCGTAGATATCACGAGGAACACCAGAGGC
>NZ_JAZKRW010000025.1:0-28041 GCF_036626415.1 Salinibacter sp. | reverse complement strand
CCCCGGTGCCCCAGGAGGTGCCCAACAATGAGGTGATCGAAAATCAGGCGGACTTTGACGCCTCGCTCGACATGGACGATCGGCTGGATACCAGCCAGGGGCCGCCTCAGGACGAAGAAGAGGAGGAAGAGGAGCAGGAGATCTTCATGGTCGTCGAGAATCAGCCCGAGTTGATCGGCGGCATGAAGGCGCTCTCGGAGTCGGTTGACTATCCGGAGTTTGCGAAGAAGGCGGGCATCGAGGGCCGCGTCATTGTGCAGTTCGTCGTGGACGAGCAGGGCAACGTGCGAGACCCGAAGGTGACGCGCGGGGTCCACAAGCTCCTCAATGAGGAGGCGATCAAGGCGGTCAAGGACCAGAAGTTTAAGCCCGGAAAGCAGCGCGGTCAGGCCGTGAAGGTGCAGATGTCGCTTCCCGTGACCTTTCGGCTTCAGTAGCGTATCCGTCCATCGTACCGCTCCCTTTTCGAACGCGCACCGTGGAGGCCCCACGGTGCGCGTTTTTGTTTTGGCCCGGGTCCTTGGGGAGGGGCCAACCAGTGGGCGAGGTCAGGACGCCGAACGGGGATCGACCGACCCATCGGGACGGCCCACGAGAACGTCGGTGGCCATCTCCAGGAACAGGCCGTGGTCGAGCACGCCGGGGCGATCGCAGAGCATGCGGTTGAGGGCCTCCGGCGCGTCGATGCCCCCGGGAAACCGTGCATCGATGATCCAGAGGCCCTGGTCGGTGACCACAGGACCGTCTTTGGCGTCCGCCGTTCGGAGCGTGGGGGAGGCTCCGGCCGCCTCCAGTGCGTTCATCACCGGCGTCGCGGCCATGGGAAGGACCTCGACCGGCACCGGAAACTGGGTGCCGAGTCGCTCCACCTCTTTCGTGGGATCGACCAGCACCACGAACCGGTCGGCCTGGTTGGCCACCACCTTCTCACGGGCGTGTGCCCCCCCGCCGCCCTTGATAAGGCGAAAGGCGTCGTCCACCTCGTCGGCCCCGTCGAGCGCGAGGTCGAGGGTAGGGACGTCGTCGAGTGACGTGAGCGGAATGCCGTGGGTGCGGGCCCGGCGCTCCGTGGCGAACGAGGTGGGCACGCCGCGCACGTCGAGCCCCTCGGCCTGTATCCGGCGGCCAAGAAATTCGAGGGCGTAGGCAGTCGTCGAGCCCGACCCGAGCCCGACGCACATGCCGTCAGACACGAACTGGACGGCCGCCTCCGCGGCGGCCTGCTTGGCGGAGTCGCGATCCATGGAGGGAGAAGGGAGAGAGACCAGAGCTGGCGGAAGGAACGGTCGTGAGAGGCAAGGGGCAGTCCGCACTCCGTCGTCCGGGGGGCGGACAGGCAGCCGCTGGGGTCACGCCTCGTCGAAGGTCCACGCGAAGCGCAGGCGGTAGTCCTGATACTTGGCGCTGTAGCCGGCCCGAATGACCTCGAAGCCCTCATCGAGGCCGAGGACCGTCATGCCGGGATGCTTGTTCGGAAACGTGTCGTACACGAAGCGCTCGTAGCCGCGCTGGGCTACGACGTCGAGCATGGCGTAGAGCAGGGCCCGGGCGATGCCGCTGCGGCGGTGGGCGGGATGGACGCCCCCTTTGGCACTGTAAAAGGTGGCCTCATTGAGTCGGTAGCCCAGCTTGAAGCCCACAGCGGTGCCCGCCGTGCGGGCGAGCAGCATGAGCAGGTCGTCCCGCTCGAACGTCTCGATGATGTGGGCGTCGTCGAAGATTTCGACGTTGAGGCGACGAATCGTATCGAGCTGTTCCATGCCCACCTCTACGATGTCGAGTGGCACCTCGGCCGCCTCGGTGGCCTTGGACGAAAGGGAGTGCTCGCGCGGCGTCCTCATAACAGGGCGAATAATGGGGCGAAGGATCAGAAGCATGTCGGCTAGAACGGAAGGCCGTCGGCGTTGGCAGGGTCGTCGGGGGGACCGTCGTCCCGTGCGGACTCGGTGGACGCCGGGGCCTCTCCGTTCTGGGAGGAGGGCATTTCGTCGTTCGCCTCGGAGGCGTCCGGGGAATCCCCGTCTACGGCGTCCTCTTCCACGAGCTGCACCGGCTCGAGCACGTCGTCCGGCACGTCGTCGACGAAGCGGGTCGGTGTGGTCATGTACTCGCCCTGTCCGCGCCGGTACTGCGTCATCGGGTAGGAGATGAAGAGGGCCTCCTCCGCCCGTGTGACGGCCACGTAGAAGAGGCGCAGTTCCTCGTCCACGCCGCCCGGCTCGCGGAGCGCGTGGCGGGAGGGGATGGTGCCGTCGAGCGCCCGGATGAGGAAAACGGTGTGGAATTCGAGGCCCTTGGCCGAGTGGATGGTCGACAGCACGAGGGGCGGCTCGTCGCTGTCTTCGGCTTCCTGATCGAGCGCCGTCAGCTCGATGGGGTCGAGCGTGAGGGATGACAGGAAGCGCTGGCGCGACGCGTGGTTGGCGGCGAGGCCCGCCAGGTGCTCCAGGTCCGGCTCCCGCTTGGGATGATCGTCGGCGTATTTGTTCTCGAACAGGGGCTGGTAGTAGTCGAGGATCGCCTCCACCTGCTCGGTGACCGAGGTGTCCTCGGATCGGACGTGGCGGAGCGTGGAGAAGAGCTGCTTGAGGCGGGCGGCGTACCGGTCGGAGAACGGGGCGTCGTCCCCGAGCGTCAGTGGGTCCTCGGCCGCTTCGGTCGTCCATTCGATGAGCGAGCGGGCCGTCTTGGGGCCGATGCCGTGGATCAGCTGGAGCGCCCGGTTCCAGGAGGCCGCGTCCTGCGGGTTTTCGACCACCTTTAGGTGGGCGAGCACGTCCTTGATGTGGGCGGCCTCGTTGAGCTTCATTCCGCCGTACTTCACGAACGGGATGTTGCGCTGGTTGAGCTCCACCTCCAGGTCGTACGCGTTGTGACTGCTGCGGAAGAGGACCGCCACGTCGCTGAGCGGCACGCCCTCCTCGCGGAGGCGCAGCACCATGTCGGCCACGAAGCGGGCCTCCATGTCGCCGTCGGCGGCGGGAACGAGGGCCGGCAGTTCGCCCTCCGTCTCCTCGGTGAAGAGCGTCTTGTCGTACGAGCGCTCGGCCTGTTCAATGACGCGGTTGGCCAGGTCCAGGATCGGCTGGGTGGAGCGGTAGTTGCGCTCCAGCTTCAGGATCTCGGTGTCGTCGAACTCGTCGGGGAAGCGGAAGATGTTGCGGAAGTCGGCGCCCCGGAATTTGTAAATGCTCTGGGCGTCGTCGCCCACCACGGTCACGTTGCCGTGGACCGACGCGAACTTCTTGACCAACTCGGCCTGCAGGGCATTGGTGTCCTGGTACTCGTCCACCAGCACGTGCCGGCAGCGGCTGGCCACCTGGTGCCGCACGTCGTCGCTCGTCTCGAGGAGCTCCAGCGTGCGCTCCAGCAGGTCGTCGAAGTCCATGAGCCCGTGCGCCTTCTTGTACTGCCGGTACTCGTCGCGGAGGGCCTTCAGGTCCGCGTGCAGGTTGGTAAACTGTGGGTAGCGCTGTGTAATCGTCTCCCCGAGCGTCTCGTCGCGATTCGTGGCCGACGAGAACATCGAGTAGAGCGTGTTCTTCTGCGGAAAGCGCTCCTCCCCGTCGCCGTAGTCGCCGCGGGCCCGGATTACGCTGAGCACGTCGGCGGCGTCGGCCGCGTCGAGCACCGTAAAGTTGCGCGGAAAGCCGAGGGCCTCGGCGTGCTGCCGCAGGACCTCCAGGCAGAAGGCATGGAACGTGCCGCCGCGCACCTTTTCGCAGCGGCCGTCGAGCAGATTGGAGGCGCGGGCGGTCATGTCGTTGGCCGCCCGGCGCGTGAACGTGAGGAGGACGATCTGCTGGGGCCGCGTGCCGGTCTCGACCAGGTAGGCCAGGCGGTAGATGAGGGTGCGCGTCTTGCCGGTGCCTGCCCCGGCCACGATGAGGAGCGGCCCCTCCCCCGCCGTCGCCGCCGCGTACTGCTGGTCGTTGAGGTCCTCGTCGTAGTCGATCGTGAGGTCCTCGGTCGACCCCGACGGCTCGTCCCGATCCGACGACAATACAATGCGGCGCGCCATGGCAAGGGAGCGGCAGTCGTGTGATGCAGCGGGGAGGCCGATCTGGCCCGGCCGGGCTCAGGGTCCTTCGCAGGGAGAACACTGACCGGCAGATGCCGGTTGAGAGACAATCCTGTGCGTTCCAAGACCAAACCAAAAAGGCTACTCGGTAAACCTCTGGGCCGGGACGAGTGATCCGGTCGTGGGCGGTGGTAGACATTGGGGAAGAGCCTTTCGTAGATTGCTTCTCCGGTCGTGATGCGCAGGGCCCCTTGCCGAGGGCGGGTCTGGACGGCCACTTTTGCGAGCGAGATTGTCTCTTTGGTAGTTTGTTATGGGAAAAGTTATTGCGATCGCGAACCAGAAGGGCGGGGTGGGCAAGACAACCACTTCGATCAACCTGGCGGCGTCCCTCGCCGCCACGGAGCACCCCACGCTCCTGCTGGACATCGATCCGCAGGCCAACTGTACCTCTGGCATCGGCATCGCGTCCGACGAGGTGGACGCCTCCATCTACGAGGTGCTCATCGGCGAGGTGGACGCCTCCGACGCCGTGATGAGCACGGAGATGCCGTTTCTCGACATGATGCCGAGCCATATCAACCTCGTCGGGGCCGAGATCGAAATCATCGATGAGACGCAGCGCGAGAAGCTGCTGAGCGCCGCCCTGCCGCGCATCCGGCGCAAGTACGACTTCGTGGTCATCGACTGCCCGCCCTCCTTGGGGCTGCTCACGCTCAACTCGCTCACCGCCGCCGATTCGGTGCTCATTCCGGTGCAGGCCGAGTACTTCGCGCTGGAGGGGCTGGGGCAGCTGCTCAACACGATCAAGATCGTCCGCCAGCACCTGAACCCGGACCTGGAGATTGAGGGCGTGCTCATGACCATGTTTGACACGCGCCTTCGCCTGTCCAATCAGGTGGCCGACGAGGTGCGCCGCTACTTCGGCGACCGCGTCTTCGAAACCATCGTAAAGCGCAACGTGCGCCTCTCGGAGGCGCCCAGCTTTGGGAAGCCGGCCCTGCTGTATGAGGCCTCCAGCACCGGGGCCCAGAACTACATGGCCCTTGCCCGCGAAATCCTCAGCAACAATCAAGAGCACCTCGATTCGTCCCGGGGGCGCAACGGCCAGGGCGACGCGGAAAGCATCGATACGCCGTCCGAGGGCGACCAGGAGACCCTGTCGGACGCGATCGGGGAGTCGTCCGTGGCCGAAGAGGATTCTGCCACCCCGGCCGACGAGTTCTCAATGTAGCCCCGTACGCACTGCGGCCTCCAGAATGGAGTGCCTCGTTCACCTTTTTCGTCGATCTCCCGGTTTCGCATGGGTAAGAAGTCAGCACTAGGCAAAGGCCTTAACGCGCTCCTGCCGGAAGACCAGGACGAGCAGACGTCGGAGGAAGGGGAGGAGACCGACGAGGCGCCGGAGGAGCAGCGCCCACTGTACCAGTTCGAGGACGGGACCCGCCTGCTGGGGCGCGTTGCGGAGGTGGCGGTGGAGCGCATCCGGCCCAACCCGTACCAGCCGCGACAGGAGTTCGAAGAGGGTGCGCTCGACGAGCTGGCCGCCTCCATTGAACAGGTGGGCATCATCCAGCCCATCACGGTGCGGTCCTTGGGGGACGGCGAGTTTGAGATCATTTCTGGGGAGCGGCGCCTGCGAGCGGCGCGGCGGGCGGGCATGGAGCACCTGCCGGCCTTCATCCGCGAGGCCAACTCGGAAGAGATGCTTGAGATGGCCCTCGTCGAAAACGTCCAGCGTGAGGAGCTGAATCCCGTCGAGATCGCCCTTGGTTACCAGCGCCTCATCGAGGAGTGTGACCTGACGCAGGAAGAGGTGGCCGAGCGCGTGAGCAAGAGCCGCGCCACGGTGTCTAACTTTCTCCGTCTGCTCCGCCTGCCGCCCCGCATCCAGGCCGCGCTGCGGGACAAAGCGGTGAGCATGGGGCATGCCCGCGCCCTCATCGCGATGGACGACACGGACGCCCAGGTGGCGCTGCTTGAAGACACCATCGAGGAGGACCTGTCGGTGCGCGAGGTGGAGCGGCGGGCGCGCCGGTGGCACGAGGAGGGCGACGAGAACGGCGACTCCTCAGAGGCAGAAGCGGTGGAGGACGCCTCCATTTCCGAGACATCCCCCGACCGCGATGACCTCCAGTTCGAGGAGCTCCGCAGCCGGCTCCGCTCTCGGTTCAGTACGCAGGTGCAGATTCAGCACCGAAGCGATGGCGAGGGGACGATTGAAATCTCCTACTACTCGGAGGAGGACTTGAACCGGCTCGTGGAGCTGATGACGGGAGAGTAGGCCGGCGTCGTTGCTTGTGCTGAGGCGCCCGCCCCCTCGGGCTGAGTCCCAAACCCCCCGTGGTCCTGCGAGGCGTTGCGTGTCCCTGTGGGAAGCGCTGTGTTCTTTTTGGCTGGTCGTCGTTCGGGTGCCTGTGAATCGGATGCGCCGTGTTGGGATTGGCCTGGGGCTGTTCGGTGTGCTCCTGATGGTGGGCCTGGGCGTGCACTCGGCCTCCGCGCAGCCGGACAGCGTCCGGGCTGCGCTCCTGGAGGAGAAAGGGTTCCCCCCGGATCATTCTCCCCGCAGGGCGCTCTGGCGGGCAGCCGCGGTGCCGGGCTGGGGGCAGTTCTACAACCGCCAGTACTACAAGGTGCCGTTCGTCTACGCGGGCCTGGCGGGACTCGGCTACGCCATCTTCGAGACGAATCGATCCTATCGGTTACACCGGCGCGCCGCCATCTTTGCCCAGGGACAGCGCCTGTCAAACGGGGGAGGAGACATCCCCGAAGCCATCTCGAACTGGAAGGACTTTCGGGCAGAGTACGAAGAGGCTGTGCGACAGGCCGGAGGCACCCCCGACGAATCGTCTCTCCCGCTGAGTCCCTCGCAGCTACGAGATGAGCGGGACCAGTTTCGCCGCTGGCGCGACCTGTCAATTCTAGGCACGGGCCTGTTCTACGCCCTTACCGTCCTGGACGCGTACATCAGTGCCCATCTGCTGAGCTTTAACGTGGAGGACGTTGCCCTGGACGTGCGCCCGAGCGGGGGAGAGCGTCTGCTGGCCGAGCCCCGAAGTGGCTCCAGAGGCAAGATCACACAACTTTCACTTGGTCGGCCGAGCGGAGTTGGGCTGCGGGTCCACGTGCGGTTCTAATTGCGACAGAAAGAGTATCTCAGGGATGAGGCGACGCAGATGTAAAACTGCCCCAAAGTCTTGCCTGCCTGAAGGGCTGGAAGCCCTTCGATTCCGACCCGTCGCGAAACCCGTACGCCGCAGTCCGTACTGACACATCAGTTTTGCCGTGTATCTTGGCGCCAAAGCCGTACCACCTTAAAAGGCACGAAGAGGGTTTGGGGATTGCGTGTTACTTTCGGTCAAAGCGTCGCGGCAATACCTAGATGCAGAAAGATCATGATGCAACATGATCGTGCTCAGTCGCGGGCACCCATCGAACGCGCGGCATCCTTTTGTCCTTCGCGTCCTGAATTACGCACTGCGTTCCCGCTCTTATGACGACTCCCGATCGCCCCCCTCGCCAGTCTTCCCGGCCCGAGATGTCTGAGACGAAGGCCCCTGCCCACGACGAGCCTTCTCTCTTTGAGAAGTGTCATCGCTTCTTCGATCCCTCGGGCGACTACGCCAAGTTAAAACGGGCGGACCTGTACCCGTATTTCCGCCCCATCGAAGAGAGCGAAGGCTCGCGGGCCGTCATGAATGGCGATGAGCTCGTGATGGCAGGGTCGAACAACTATCTTGGGCTCACCGCGGACCCCCGTGTGAAGGAGGCGGCGCAGGAGGCGACGGCCACGTACGGCACCGGCTGTACGGGCAGCCGCTTCCTCAACGGCACGCTCGACCTCCACCTGGAGCTGGAGGAGCGGCTGGCCGACTTCATGGGGAAGGAGAAGGCCGTGTTGTTCTCCACCGGCTACATGACGAACGAAGGCGTGCTCGAAGCCGTGGCGGGACGTGGCGACATCATTTTTTCGGACAAAGACAATCACGCCTGCATCAACGCCGGGGCGCAGAAAAGCCTTGCGGAGACCAAGCGGTACCGCCACAACGACTTTGATCACCTCCGGAAAATGCTGAAGCGGGCCCACGCCGAGCGCCCGGACGCGGGCAAGCTCATCGCCACCGACGGCGTCTTCTCCATGAGTGGCAAGATTGCACGGGTGCCCGAGCTGCTCGACCTTGCGGACGAGTTTGACGCCGCCCTCATGCTCGACGACGCCCACGCGATTGGGGTCGTGGGCGAGGGCGGGCGCGGGTCGGCCTCCACCTTCGGCCGCAAGGACGATGTGCACCTCATCACGGGCACCTTCTCGAAGAGCTTTGCCTCCATTGGGGGCTTCTGCGTCGGGGACCGGGACGTGGTCGAGTACATCCGTCACGAAGCGTCCACGCACATCTTCAGTGCGTCGATGCCGCCGTCCACCGTGGCCACGGTCCTGAAGTCGCTGGAGATTCTCCAGAACGAGCCGGAGCGGCTCGACCGGCTGCACGAGATCTCGGACTACATGCGCGACGGCTTCCGCAACCTGGGCTTCGACGTGTGGGAGAGCGAGACGCCCATCATTCCCGTCGTCATCGGCGACATGGAGCAGTGCTTCCGCTTCTGGCGGGCCCTGATCGACGAGGGCGTCTTTGTCAACGCCGTGGTGCCGCCCGCCGTGCCGAAGGGGCAGGCCCTCATGCGGACCTCCTACATGGCCACGCACTCCGACGAGGAGCTCGACCAGATTCTGGACGCCTTTCACAAGGTCGGCAAGAAGCTGGGGGTGATCGGGACGAACGGCCACGGTACGTCTGTGGGCGCGTAGGTCCGTCGCTGAACAGCGGCCCCATGTGGTCCGTAATGACGCCGTCGTTTTCCGACACCCCGTCGGAAGCGGCGGCGTTTTCTCGTTGTCCCTCACAGGTCCCTCCCCTCGCATGCCGGCTTCCGCCACCGCCGTGACCATCCGCCCCGTGGAGGGAACGCGCGATCGGCAGCGATTCATCGACGTGCCGTACGATTTCTATCCGGGGCGCTACCCGCAGTGGGTGCCGCCGCTGCGCCGTGACGTGAAGGACACGCTCGACCCGTCCTCGAACGCCTTCTTCGAGCACGGCGACATGCAGCTGTTTTTGGCCGAGGACGCTTCGGGCGCGGCCATCGGGCGCATCGCCGGCATCGTGAACGGCATGCACCTGCAGAAGCACGAGGACGCGACCGGATTCTTTGGCTTCTTCGAGTGTGTGGAGGACTACGCCGTGGCCGAGGCGCTCCTCGATGCCGCCGCCGACTGGCTCCGCGAGCAGGACCTGGAGCGCATGCGCGGCCCGGCCAACCCGTCGCTCAACGACACGGCCGGGTTGCTGGTGGATGGGTTCGACCGGCGGCCGTCGGTCCTCATGCCCTACAATCCCCCGTACCACGAGGCCTTCTTGGAGCGCTACGGGCTCGAGCGAGCCATGACGATGTGGGCGTATTACCTCCACAAGAAGTACGCGGAGTACGAGCGGCTGCAGCGAGGGGTCGAGATTGTGAAACGGCGCACGCCGGGCCTCTCCCTGCGCACGCTCGACATGGACCGCCTCGAGGAGGAGGTCCGCACCGTCCGCGAGATCTACAACGACGCGTGGTCCGAAAACTGGGGCTTCGTGCCCATGACGGAAGGGGAGCTTCAGCAGCTCGCCGACGAGTTGAGGCAGATTGTGGACCCGGAGATTGTTTTCTTCGTCGAGCACGAGGGCACCCCGGTGGGCTTCTCGGTGGCGCTTCCGGACGTCAATCAGGCGCTGCAGCACGTCCCCGATGGCCGCCTCTTTCCGTACGGGGTGCCGTCCGGCCTCACGACGCTGTTCCTGCACATGCAGTACGGCGTCCACAAGTGTCGCATGCCCCTCATGGGCGTTCGGAAGGACTACCAGGGGAAAGGGCTGGACAGCATGCTCGTCCTCGCCACCATCGAAAACGGACCGGCGAATGGCTACCCGGCCTGCGAGATGAGCTGGGTGCTCGACACGAACGACCGCCTCAAGAACCACGTCGAGTCGCTGGGCGGCGTCGTGGATAAGGAGTACGCAATGTTTGAGACGGCCCTTCCAGCCCACGACTGAGGACGCGCCCGGTCGACTGCACGTTGACGCCCGTCTTTCGAAATCATCCCCCCACGATGGATCCCGAATTCGTCTACTTTGACCTCGACGACACCCTGCTCGACCATCAGAAGGCCGAGCGGAAGGCCCTGGCCGACGTGCGGGCCCGCTACCTGACCATCTTCGGGGCCCTCTCGGTCGACGAACTGCAGGAGACCTACCACACCATCAACGCTCCGCTCTGGCGCCGGTACGCCGACGGCGAGATCGGCAAGCGGACGGTGCAGCAGCAGCGGTTCGAAGGGTTGCTGGAGGCCGTGGACGCCCCCCACGCCGACGCGACCCTCATCGCCCGGTACTACATGCAGCGCTACGCCGAGCACTGGGCCTTCATTCCGGGGGCACAAGACGCGTTTGGGGCCATCGCCGATCGCCACCCGGTGGGGCTGCTCACGAACGGCTTTGCGGAGGTGCAGGAGAAGAAGCTCGACCAGTTCCCCGAGCTCCGCGAGCGGTCCGAGGCCCTCGTGATTTGTGAGGACGTCGGCGTTCTCAAGCCCGATCCGGACATCTTCGACCACGCCACAGAAGTGGCAGGCGTTTCCCACGAGGACGTGCTCTACGTCGGCGACTCGTACCAGTCCGACGTGGAGGGCGCCCAGCCGGTGGGGTGGCGCGTGGCCTGGTACGCCCGGAACGGCACCAACGGCCAGTCGACGAACGAACGAAGCTTCGCCTTCTCGGACTGGGCCGAGCTGCGCGACCGGCTGTGCTGAGGGCTACCCGAAAAGCTGCCGGAACGAGTCCAGGAAGACCTGCACGGCGCGCGGCTCGAGCAGAATTGTGAGCACGACCCCCGCAAGGGCCCCGCCCACATGGGCCTCGTGGGCGATCCAGTCCCCCACGCCGCCCTGTTGCTGGTCCCCGCCCATCGCGTAGATCGACCCGAATACGTACCCGAAGGCGAAGAGAATGGCCGGGATGGGCAGTGCGAAAAACAGATAGAGGTTGCGAAGCGGAAAGAACACGCAGAACGCGAACACGACCCCACTGATGGCGCCCGATGCCCCGACGGCCGAATACTGCGGGTCGCTGCGGTGCGCGGCGAACGTGAGGGCGTGGGCGGCGAGCTCGGAGCCAAAGTAGAGCAGCAGAAACGCCCCGACGCCCAAAATGCCCTCCAGCAGGGGCCCAAAGAAATAGAACGTGATCATGTTGAAGGCCAGGTGCGTGCCGCTCGCATGCACAAATCCGGCGGTGAGAAACCGGTAGAGTTCACGGTGCGCCCGGATGCGGTGGGGCCGGAACGACAGCTCACGGAGGAGGGACGGGTCACTGAAGGCGTAGAGGCTCACGCCGAGGTTGGAGAGCAACAGCGCGAGCGTGACGGGGGCTTCGAGAAGACGCTCCATTCAGTGGACGGGCGGGGGGAAGGGCGCGTGGGGGAAGCGAAGAGCAAGCAGAGGACAACGAGAATGAAGAGGGGAGGCTGCTTCTCCCAACAGGGAGGATGCGCACACCCGCAGTCCATCCTCACGCCGCGACGGGAGAGACGTGATCGAGAAGCGACTCGAAGACGAGTCGGCCGTCGTCCCCTCCGAGGAGCGACTCCACGCAGCGCTCCGGATGGGGCATGAGGCCACACACATTGCCCGCCTCGTTTACGAGGCCGGCGATGCCGTGCACCGAGCCGTTCGGGTTGGCGTCGCCGGTGACCTCGCCGTCCGCCGTGCAGTAGCGGAAGAGCACCTGGTCGTGGGCCTCGATGCGGGCGAGCACGTCCTCGTCGGCGTAGTAGCGGCCTTCGCCGTGGGAGACGGGAATCGTCACGACTTGGCCTTCCGTCAGGGCGTTCGTGAAGGGGGTGTCGGCGTTCTCGACGCGGAGAGGGGTGTCCTTACAGATGAAGCGGAGCGACTCGTTGCGCAGGAGGGTGCCGGGCAGGAGCCCCGCCTCGCAGAGGACCTGAAAGCCGTTGCAGATGCCGAACACGAGCCCCCCCGCCTCGGCGAACCGCACCACGTCCTCCATGATGGGCGAGAAGCGGGCGACGGCGCCGGATCGCAGGTAGTCCCCGTACGAGAATCCGCCCGGCACGACCACCACGTCCACGTCTCCGAGCGTCTCCTCCTCGTGCCAGATGAGCCGCGCCTCCTGGTCGAAGACGTGGTGGGCGGCGTGGTACGCGTCGTGATCGCAGTTCGACCCGGGGAAAACGACGACGCCGAAACGGACGGGCATGGGAATTCAGAGGGATGGAAGCCAGAGCAGCGATGGGGGAGTGGGGGCGTATTCCGTATTGCGCATCTCGCACGATCCACCACTCGCTGTTTGCGCAATACGAAGTACGCAATACCGGTCCGTTCGAAGCAGGGCTTGGACGGAGGGAACAGTCGCTGACGAGAAGGGCAGGCCCCTACGCGTTCACGTAATCGAGCCACGCGCTCCCGTCCACGTAATCGTCGATCACGGACGGGGTCTGCGAGCGTCCGTACGAGGCGAGCAGGCGCTCGACCTTTTCCTGGAACGACTGCAGGCAATTGGAGATCAGATCGCTCCGGAAGCCCCGATCCCCAAGCTCGATGACCATCTCCATCGTCACGACGCGTCCCAGAACGCGGCCCAGGTCCACGAGCTTGCGCTGCGAGAGTGACTGGTCGACCTCAAAGTCGAGCGCTTCGGAGACGTACTCCGTCGCGCGGGCGGTCGGCTCGTGGTCCTCCAAAAACGAGCGGAGGTTCCGCTCTTTCGTCTGGCGCATGGACTTTAGAATCGCCTCCGAAATCTGCTGGTAGAGGACGTCGTTCGAGCCCTCGAAGATCTGGAACGGGCGGCTGTCGACCACCGAACGGCCGGCCACGTGGTCGAGCCGGTATCCCTTGCCCCCGGTCAGCTGCAGGAGCGACTGGGCCGCATTCTGCATGAGGTCGGTCACCACCGTCTTGGTGGCGTTGGCCGAGAGGGCCTCGCCGGCGAGGTTGTTGTCGGTGCCGGCGTGCTCGCTGGTATGGAGACACATGGCCGAACATGCCGTGTAGGCGGCCTGGATGTCTGCCACGCGGCGCTGCACCTGGTCGTACTCGAGCAGCGGCTTGCCGCCCACGAACCGTTCCTTGCAGTGTGCCAGGGCCTCGTCGAGGATGCGCTGGAGGAAGCCCATGCCCATTCCGGGAAACTCGATCCGGCTCCGGTGCAGGGTGTCGAGCATCATCTTAATGCCCGTGCTCTCGGGCTGCAGGCGGTGCTCCGCCGGGACCTGAATGTCGACGTGGTTGCGCCCGTATGGAATCATGTAAAGCCCGAGGTTTTCGTAAAACTCCTCCACCTCGATCATCTGCTCCGGCCGGTTCATGTCGGCGACGAAGAAGTCGATGTCGCGGCCCAGGTCGCCATTGGCGCCCTGCCGTCGGGCCGTCACGAGCCAGAAGTCAGCCCAGCCCGTGAGGCCGGCCCAGTGCTTCGTGCCCGTGAGGTGATAGTCCCCATTCTCCATCTCCGTGTAGGAGGTTTCCATGCTGAGGGCATCGGTCCCGTAGTCGGGCTCTGTGATCATGAGGCCGCCCAGGTTTTTCTCCTCGATGAAGCGCTCGAAGATGGGGGCCTTGATGGGATCGGCACCGTACTTCGTGAGGGGCTGCAAAAACAGGGCGCCGTTGATGCCCAGGGTCAAGGAGAGGGCGAGCGACTCGTAGGAGGCCGTGGCAAGAATCGACTGGCACTCGTGGACGTGGCCGCCCCGTCCCCCGTACGCTTCGGGAATAAAGACCGAGAGCGGGGTCATCGACTGAATCTCCCGCATCATGAACGGCGGAAGGCCCCGCTGCGTGCTCACGGAATCGAAGTCGCCCCGCATTCTGAAGACCTTGTGGAGCTTCTTGCGGAAGGCGTCCCGGAACGTCTCGAATTCAACGGAGGTCCCGAGGTCTTCGGATACGTAAGAGGCGATGCTCATTGTGTGGGGGGTCTCGAGGAGACAGTGGGCCCGAATCAGGGGCCGTAGGCGGAGTACGGGTGCTGCATGATCATCTTCTCACAACGAGTGCACGTTGAAAAAGATCGATTGTAGAAGAGGGATCTGCAAACGAAGCTGCAACAAATCGTCGGAGTGGCCCCAAGAACATGTTGCGTTCACGCCGCGGGGAGGGGAAAACCGGAGGGCCGGCCCGAATAGAACTACGAAAAGGAGGAAGGCCGAGGTTCTTTCGGCCTTCCTCCTCTCGGAGAGTGGGAGCGAAGGACGCCGGGGGGCCGGCAGTCTCCCGTGTTGCCTAAAACAGGAGGTCCTAGAACGGGAGGTCGTCGTCGGGCTCGAACGTGTCCTCGTCCCCACTGCCCGAAGAGTTCTGCTGCTCAGGCTGTGGGCCGGAGGGCCCGGCGGGCTGTTCCTCACGGGTCTGGTCAAGGTCCTCCTCCCCGCGTGCCTGGTTGAAGCCGTCCATGTCTGCTCCCCCCTGCCGGTTGCTGTCGAGAAACATCATCTCCTGGGCCTTCACCTCCGTCGAGTAGCGCGTGTTGTCGTCGCGGTCTTCCCAGGAGCGGGTCTGGAGCTTCCCCTCGAAGTAGACCTGAGAGCCCTTGTCAAGGTACTCGTTGCAGATCTCTCCGAGCCGCCCCCACGCCACCACGTCGTGCCACTCGGTGTTTTGTACCTCGTTGCCGTCGCTGTCGGTGTAGGTCTCGTTGGTTGCGAGGGACATGTTGCAGACGGCCGTCCCGCTGCCGGTGTACCGGAGTTCGGGATCGTCGCCGAGGTTGCCGATGAGAATAACCTTGTTGACTCCGCGTGCCATGGTGACCACCTAGCCGTATTGTTCGAAGATCGATGAGCGCCCGAGCCCCTCCTTTTGCAGTTCTGACTGCAATCCTGGACTGCCCTATACGACGAGCCGCGGGAAGTGTCCCGAGCCGTCGCGACGCAGACGAACGGCAAGGGAAGAGCGCAGACCGCAATTCGTTCCATAGACACACGGAGGGGCCACAACATAACGCATCTCCCAAACAGAAAAAATGAAGCGGCCCCGGGCACGACAACGGACAGAAGCGGTTGGGCCTGCGGCTGCAGGCAGGATGGTCTCCAATCAGCACCCCTGCTCAATCCCCTCACAAAGAAAGCCGGGCAGATGCGCTCACCCAAAGACGCATCTGCCCGGCAAGGATGGAGGCCTCCTGGGGACTGTAAGGTCCCGCACAACGTGACCGCGCACGCGACCGACGCTGTACATTGGTTTGCATGCAATGCATGTGCCAACCTGGGATGCCCCGGCCGTTTTGTGAATGAGCGCCGGTCCATGCAGGGCGGGGCGTACGCTTCGTCACACAGTTGTCCGCCCCACTAGACAGGGGGCGGGGGCTAGCGGCCAGACGACGACGTGAGTTGGGCCTCTTCGGCAAGCTCCTCCAAAAACTCGAGCGTCAGTGCGTTAAACGTGTCCGGGTGCTCAATCATCGGGGCGTGCCCGCATTCGTCGATGAACTCGAGGCGGGCGTTCGGCATCCGGTCGCGAAATTCCTCCCCCACCTCGGGCGGGGTGACGATGTCGTTTCGTCCCCATACCAGCAGCGACGGCATGTCGAGTTGTGAAAGCCGTTCGGTGACGGTTTCTTCGTCGGCCGAGCGGGCGATCTTGAGCAGGCGAAAGGCCCGCGGCCGGTCGTTTACAATTTCGAGCATGTCGTCGACCAGCTCCTCGGTCGCGTGGGCGGGGTCGTAGAAGGTCATCTCGGTGCGTTCCCGGATGAACTCGCGGTCTTGGCGTCGGAAGAACGAGGACCCCATTGTGGTTTCGTAAATGCCGGACGATCCGGAGAGCACCATGGCGTGGACGTTCTCCCGGTGGTCCAGCGCGTAGAGAAGCGCGACGTGGCCCCCGAGCGAATTGCCGACCAGGATGACGGAGTCGAGATCGAGCGCCTCCACGAAATCATGGACGTGCCTTGTGAGGCGTGGCACGCCGGTCTCCGACAAGGGAAAGTCGTACACCGGAAGGATGGGAGCAAGCACCCGGTAGCCGTTGCCCGAGAGGGCCTCGACGGTGTCGACCCAGTTGCTCAAATCCCCCAGCATCCCATGCAGAAGGACGATTGGGGGCATGGGAGAATCAGCGGGGCCCTCCACATTGTACCTGAAAGAGCCTGTTTCGTGGATGGGAAAGGGGGTTTCGTGCATACGTCGTAGACTCGTCGTCAGTGAGGGCGGGCCGCTTGAGGGTATGTGGGGCGACGTTCTGGGCGACGGGGGGCGGGCATCGGATCCAGCCAAGCCCCCAGTCCGGTTGGTGGGGAACAGCAGAAGGCCCCGAGGCGCGTAGGCAAAGGCCGTGTAGATTCCCAAATACGTCTTGCAAGAAACGCACGAGGTCAGTAACATTCAAAGCTCCGAAGCCCAACGGGTTCACCCGTCTTCCGTGGTGCCGCTGGGTCGAGGCAGCGAGGGCAACGAAGATTTGCGAAAGAGATCGACGCAGCGAGCGGCAGGAGTCCTTCCGAAAAAGGGTCTCCTGCTCTGCGCTAGAGAAACTGAATTTTCGGTATTCAGTATGAAAACGGATCGTTCACTCCATATCTTTCTTTTCCAGCCCGCCAATTGTTCATGAAGAAGACGTCACAGAAACGTGCCGCTCGAATCGGAGTGTGCAGTGCACTGGCCGGGGGGGCGGTCGGGTTTGCATTGGGCATGCTGTTCGCCCCGAAGCGGGGGCCTGATGCTCGTCGCCGCGTTGCGTATCAGCTGGAGCGGCTGTCGGCGCAGACGGAGGGGTTTTTCCGCCGGCTCCTTCAGTCCGGGGCCGAGAGGGAGGGCCGTCGCGACAGTGATGCCGTGGTGGAGGACGCTGAGGCCCGGGCCGATCACATCCGTGACGACATCGACACGCTTATGGAAAAGCTTCGCCAGGCATCCCAGGCCGAGGACACGGACTGACCCCGTCTCGCGCCGGAGTGGCCCTCCGCCCGCTCCCTTCTCTACCGCCATCGATTGACCGACCCATCTCTACATGCCAGATCTGACCGTCCTGCTGTCCCCCGCTGACCAAAAGCAGCCTGGGGGAAATCCGTTTGCCCCGGACATGTTTGATTACCGCACGTCGGGCACGTTCAACTACTACGACGCCCTCAATCCCGACCGGCGTGAACTGATCGATACGCTCCAGGAGGTGATCAACGAGTCGGACGATGAGGCGCTCGCGGAGGTGTTTGGGGTAGAGGACTATCAGCTGGAGGAGGCCATCCGCGTCAACGAAGAAATCTACGACGCCCCGCTCATGTCGGCGCTCGACCGGTACAGCCCAGGGGTGATGTACGCCGCCATGGACTTTGCGAACCTTCCGACAGGGGCCCAGCGCCGCCTTCTCGAAAACGGAGTCATCCTGTCTGGCCTATTTGGGCTCTTGCGTCCCGACGACCTGATTCCGAACTACCAGCTTGGCATGGGGGTCTCCCTGCCGGACGTAGGGCCGGTGGCCGACTACTGGCGGCCCATCATCAGTCCCATGCTCAACGACAGCCTTGAGGATCGGTGGGTGTGGGATCTGCTCCCCGAGGTGCACCGAAATGCGTGGACCGACGAGCACACGTACACGGCCCGCGTGGAGGTGCAGTTCGAGCGCGTCGAGGATGGAGAGCGGGTGCCCATCACCGGAGAGGACCTGGAGGTGCAGCGTGGTCAGTTCGTGAACTTTATCGTGCAGGAGACGGCCGAGGAGATGGAAGACCTTCGCGAGTGGTCGGAAGAGGAATCCGACGAACTGACGTTCGACGAGGACGCCTCCACCTACGACGAGGACACAAAAACCTGGACGATCGTCATGGTACAGGAGTAAGCCGACTTGTCGGCGAATCTGTTCGAGCCCCTGCTCTGATTCCCCCATTGCCAGCGCATGCCTACCCCTCGCGTCCCGATGCCCATGAACCCTCCAGTCGTTATTGGCATTGCTGGCGGATCTGGATCGGGGAAGACGACGGTCCTCCACCACATCATTGAAGAATTCGGGGCGGACCCGATTGCCGTCCTCGACCACGACGCCTACTACCGGGATCTTTCTCACCTCTCTCCCGAGAAACGGGCACGCTTCAACTTCGACCATCCCGATGCGCTGGAGACCTCGCTCATGCGGGAGCACATCGACCACCTCATCGAGGGACAGGCGATCGAGAAGCCGGTGTACGACTTCACCACGCACACGCGCCGCGAGGAGACCGAGACGGTAGAGCCGCGGCCCGTCATCATTATCGAGGGCATCCTCGTGCTGGCCGAGTCGGCCCTGGAGGAGCGCATGGACATCAAGATCTACGTCGACGCGGCCGACGACATTCGGCTCATGCGTCGCATCCGCCGAGACATGCAGGAGCGCGGGCGCTCCATTGAGGGCATCCTGCGCCAGTACGAGCGGACGGTGCGCCCCATGCACCTTGAGTTTGTGGAGCCCTCGAAGCGGGAGGCCGACATCATCATTCCGCGAGGGGGGCACAACGAGGTGGCCACCCAGATGGTCATGTCGCGGATTCAGGAACTGCTCCGGCTGGTGGAGCAAGGGACGCTGCAGGCGTAGCACCGCCGCGGTGCCGAAGAGAGAACGGACTACCCCCTGTTTGTCTCTGTCAGCCGGCGCACGCCCCACAGCACGAGATGCGGGGCGTGCGACGTCTCAGGGCCGAGGGGGGCGGTGAGAAGGGAGCTCCAGCCGCCCGTGAGGACCAGTTGCGGGGCGTCGGGGAGCCGGTCGGCGAGGCGGTTTGTCATGCCCTGCACGCTGTCGATGAAGCCCCACAGGATGCCGCTCTGCAGGGCCGCTGCGGTGGAGGCGCCTATGGGTGTGGCCGGAGGGTGCAACGGCACGTTCGGAAGCTGTGCGGTGCCGCCCTGAAGCGCCGTGCGCGTGAGAGCCGGGCCCGGCCCGATTGCTCCGCCCTGATAGACGCCGTCCCGGTGCACCACCTCGTAGTTGACCGCGGTCCCGGCGTCCACCACGATGACGCTGCGGGGCGGGGCGCGCCCGTGCCGGACCCACCCGGCGGCCGCTGCGGCCAGCCGATCGGTGCCCAGCGTGTCGGGGGTGTCGTAGTCGAGGGTGAAGGGCAGTGTCATGTCGGGCCCAATGATCGTGACGGGGGCGTCCGTGACGGCCTGGAGCGCGCGAGTCACGGCGTCGGTCCAGGCAGGGACGACCGACACGAGCCCGATCTGTTCGATCGTCTCGTCGGCCAGGGCGGAGGCGAGGGCCTTCCGCCAGTAGGCAGCCGGGTCGGGGGCCTCGTCGGGAGGGTCGATGGAGAACGTGCGGTCGAGCTCCTCCTCCGAGAAGAGCCCTCCCTTCACGGCGCTGTTTCCGACGTCGAGGGCAAGAAGCATGGTGGGGGAAGAGGCGATGCTTGGGGCGGACCGGTCCTCAGCGCTGGCTCGTCACGTCCTCTGCGTGGACCGCGGTGGTCGTGCCGTCGGCCGTCCGCAGGCGCAGCGCCCCGGTCTTCGTGATGCCCTGCACCGTACCCGTAAGGGCCTCGTCGGTGCCGGGGACGTGGAGGGTCCGAGTGGCCCCGAGGGAGGCGAGGCGCGTACGGAACGCAGCGCGGACGGACGCAGCGTCGCCGGCATGCACGGCGTCGTACCGGCGTTCGAGGGCCCGGAGGAGGCGGGCCAGGAGCGGGGGCCGCGGCACAGAGCGGCCAGTCGTGAGGCGGAGCGAGGTGGCCGTGTCGGTCAGGGCGTCGGGGAAGTCGGTTTGATTGACATTGAGGCCGACCCCCAACACGACCACGGCGTCGGTGTTGGGCGGGGCGAGGGACGATTCCAGCAGGATGCCGCAGGTCTTGCGGCCCTCCAGGAGGACATCGTTGGGCCACTTGAGGGCGGCCGCGTGGGGCGAGACGAAGGCCTCAACCGCCTCGGCGACGGCCACGCCCGCCGCCACCGTAAGCAGGCCAAACCGGTCCGGAGACAGCGTGGGGCGGAGCACGACCGAGAAGAGGAGGTTGCGGCCCTTGTCGGCCGTCCAGTCGCGCCCGTGTCGGCCCCGTCCGGTCGTCTGGTAGTCGGTGAGCACCGTGGCGCCCTCCGGCGCACCCTCCGCCGCCCACCGGGCCGCCCGCTCGTTCGTCGAGCCGACCTCCTCGAAGCCGCGCATCGACTGTCCGAGGCGGTCGGTAGAGAGCCGGTCCTGCGTGTTCTCAACGAGGGGCAGAGACATAGAAGAGAGCGTCGGTGCAGGAAAGCAGAGGGCATCTGCGGCGGTGCGTGCGGGGCCCGGCGGTCAGCGGGTGTCGTACCCGTAGTACGCCGAGACCGTGCGAAACTGGCGGGGTGCCCGGAGGGGCACGTCCACGAGGGCCCGAACGCGGGTCAGGTGCGGCACCCAGGCGGCATCGGGGGCCCGGCGGAGGCGAAGCGTGACCTGGCTCCGTTCGCGAAACAGCAGAAGTTGGCTGGCGCGGGTGGTGGTGAGGCCCACGAGCTCGTGCGACGCGCGGTCGATCGTGAGCCGGGCGTACCGGATGCTCTGGTCGGCGCCTCGCTCGTCCAGGCGCGCCTTTGCCTCCACCACGTGGGTCGGCGTGCCGTCCAGGAGCGAGTCGCGGCGGAGGGCGTACCGGTAGGCCTCCTGCGTCCGGGCGGCGAGGTACGCCGGGCGGTCGGGAAGGGCCTGGGGCGCCACGTTGCCGGGACGGGCGCGGCGGGACTGCGCAGGGGTGAGGCGCGCCAGCAGCCCACCGGCCTGGAACCGGCCCGCCGAGTCGGCCCGCTGGATCGTTCCGGGGGCCGTACCGGGCGAGTATCGGAGCGTGCGCGTGCGATGCGCCGTGACGGCCCCGGTCGTGTCCAGCTGCTCGGTGCGCACGTGTCGGGTGACGGCGTACGCGTCGAGGCGAGCAAAGGCCGAATCAAACGCCGTCCGATTCAGCCGCGAAAGAACGGCCAGCACCGAGTCCCGCGGCACGTCCGTGGCCTCCGTCGTGTCGAGGGCGCCGAACGCGGCGGATCCTCTTCCGTGCTCCGGAGGGGAGGTGCAGCCCAGACTTCCGACCACGAGGAGCCACCCGCCCATCACGATATGTAAAAAACGGGCGCGTTTGAGAGGGGCGGGCTGCATCACTCATCGTCGGTTTATATGTTGGGACGCATTCCGGTACCGCTAGCCCAAACCCGGACAAAAGTTTCGGTCCGCGCAAGGGGCTTCGTAAAGTCTTCGGGGCGTTCGGGCATTGACGCTCGCAATTGACCGTGCACAGATGGACTCTCCTACGCACGATTCGCCGTACGATTTGCTTCTCGACACGGCCGTGCGGGCGGCGCGGCAGGCCGCCGCCGTCATCCGGGAACAGGCCGGCACGCCCAGCGACGTGCGCGACAAGGGCCAGAACGATTTTGTGACTGAGGCCGACGAGCGGGCCCAGGCGGTTATCGTCGAGCACCTCCGCGAGATGTTTCCACGGGACGCCATCCTCGCCGAGGAAGGAGCGGCGGCCGACGGAGACCCACCGGTCGTCTCGGGGCGGCGTTGGATCGTGGACCCGATCGACGGCACGACGAACTTCATGCATCACGTGCCGCCCTACGCCGTCAGCATTGCGCTGCAGGAGGAGGACGAGATTGTGGTTGGCGTGGTGCTGGACGTGCCGCGCGACGAGCTGTTTACCGCCGTGGCCGAGCACGGCCTCCAGGTGAACGGGAAGGCGGCGGGCGTAAGTGGGAGGAGTGCGTTCGAAGAAGCATTCCTGGCGACGGGGTTCCCGTACCGCCGCTTCGAGCATACGGAGCGGTACCTGGACGTGCTGGCCGGCGTGCTCCGCGAGGCCCAGGGGGTGCGTCGGCACGGCTCCGCGGCCATCGACCTGGCGTGGACGGCCTGTGGCCGGTTCGACGGCTTCTTCGAGACGGGACTCAACCCCTGGGACGTGGCGGCGGGCGCCCTGCTCGTGCGCGAAGGCGGCGGGCGGGTCACGAACTACCACGACGAGGCCGGGCTCACGCCCGTGTTCGACCAACAGATGTGCGCCACCAACGGGCCGGTGCACGCCGGTCTGCTGGCCCAGCTGGCCCCGATGGACGACGTGCGGCTGTGAGGAATGATGCGTGAGGAATGATTTGTAAGGAGTGATGCGTGAGCTCCGCCTCCTCGATACCGATCTCACGAATCACGTCTCACGAATCACGGAAGAACGACCTCCTCGATACTGCTCTTCAAATTGAACTTGATACGCCATGGACGGTCACGATCTGCTCGACGGAAAGACGGGTGTCATCTTCGGCGCCCTCAACGACGACAGCATTGCCTGGTCGATCGCGCAGGCCTGCCACCGCGAAGGAGCGGAGTTTGTCCTCTCCAACGCCCCGGTGGCCCGCCGCCTCGGCTCGCTCGACGAGCTCGCGGACGAGACGGACAGCCCCATCATCTGGGCCGACGCCACCGACGACGAGGAGCTCGCCGCCCTTTTCGAAGACGTGAAGGACGAGTACGGGTCGATCGACTTCATCGTCCACTCCATCGGGATGGGCGTCAACGTGCGCAAGGACGTGCCCTACGAGGACCTCAACTACAACTGGTACGAGCAGACGCTCGACGTCTCGGCCGTGAGCCTGCACCGCATCGTGAACCACGCCCTCGACACCGAGGCGATCGACGACGGCGGGTCGATCCTGGCGATGAGCTACATTGGGGCCGAGCGCATCTTCTCGAAGTACTCGGAGATGGGCGACGCCAAGGCGTTGCTGGAAAGCATTGTGCGCTCCTTCGGCTACCGGCTTGGTGAGCGCAACATCCGCATCAACGCCATCTCCCAGAGCCCCACGAAGACGACCGCCGGCTCCGGCATCGAGGGCTTCGACGCGATGTACGAGTTTGCCGAACGCGTCGCCCCCCTCGGCAACGCCGACGCCGACAGCTGTGCCGACTACGCCGTGACGCTTCTCAGCGACCTCACGCGCATGGTCACCATGCAGACGCTCTACCATGACGGCGGCTTCTCCAGCATGGGCATCTCCGACGCGATCGTGGAGGCGATGGAGGAGTCGTTTGCGGACGAGGAATAGCGAGTGAACGTTGCGTGTTCAACGGTCCAGCGTTCAACCGACCGACGTTCCAACGCGGTGATCGAGCTGTTTGTAACGGACATCGACGGGTGCCTGGCTACGCCCTACGAGGCGTACGACCTGACAGGCCTCAACACGCTTCGTCGGCTTCCGGGCGAGGCGGAGACGGCCCCGGCCCTCACCGTCTGCTCCGGGCGATCCTACCCGTACGTCGAAGCCATGACGCAGGCGCTGGCCCTCACGACGCCGGTGCTCTTCGAAGGCGGGGGCGGGCAGTTCGATCCGGTGGCGGCCCAGACCGCCTGGAGCCCACACCTGACCGACGCGGTGGAGGAAAAGCTCCGCGTCGTGGAGCGCTGGTTCGTGACGGAGTGTGTCCCGGGCACGAGCCTCTCGCTCGACCATGCCAAGCGCACGCAGACCGGCGTCGTCTCGCCGGAGGCGGACGAGATTCGGGCGCTGCGGTCCCGCACTGAGCAGTTTGTGGCCGAGGCGGCGCCCGGCCTCCATGTCTTTTCGACCGACGTCTCGGTGGACGTCGTCCCGCCCGGGATCACGAAGCAAGAGGGCCTCGAATGGCTGGCCGACCGCCTGGGGCTGGCGCTGGACGAGATGGCGTACATTGGTGACGCCGAGACCGACCTGGAGGCCCTCAATGCGGTCGGCACGTCGTTTGCCCCGGCCAACGCCGACGCGACGGTGCGGGACCAAGTGGACCATGTGACTCAAGGGACGGTTCTTGAGGGCACCCTGGACGCCTACCGATACTGCCGAGCCCAGAACGAGTCGTAGCGTGGGTTCCATCACGCACTGCGCCGAAGAGCTGGAGTTGAACTGTACACGCCGATGTGCCATGCGTACGATAGGATGGGTGCTTGTTCTTGGGGGACTGGTGAGCGGTCTGTGTGCGGCTGTCGCCCAGCCCAGCGCCCCGACCGACACGACCCGGATGAGCGCCCCGACGACGGCGGAAGCGGCGCCGGAACGGCTTGACCGCCGAGGCGGGGTGCTTCGGAGGACGCCGCTGTTTTACGTGGCCGAAGAGGCCACCGTCCTTCACAACCGCCCAAGTCTGAACGCCCCAGTGACCCGGCTGTCGCTGCGCACGCCCGTCCGCCGCCTGTCGTGTGAGGGGGGCTGGTGCCGGGTGCGGACCGACACGGGCACCACCGGCTACGTCGCCGACACGGCCCTCTCCAATGTCTGGATCCGTGTCTCGAAGGCCGAGCGGCGCGTCTACGTGTACCGCGGAGCAGAGCTCGCGCACACCTTTGAGGCGGACATGGCCTACAACTCGTTCTCGGACAAGCGGCGCAACGGAAGTGAGGACCGCCCCGACCACTGGCGCACGCCCGAGGGGACGTTCTACGTGGTCCACAAAAACCCGCAGAGCCAGTTTCACAAGGCCCTCGTGCTCAACTACCCGAAGGTGGAGGACGCGCGCCGGGGGCTGGACGCCGGCCTCATCTCTCGCTCGCAGTACGAGGCGATCAAGCAGGCGCAGGAAGAACACCGAATGCCGCCCATGGGCACGGACCTGGGCGGGTGGATTGAGATTCACGGCGACGGCACCGGCGACGCGACCGCCTGGACACAGGGGTGCGTGGCCATTCGCAACGCGGCCATGGACGTAATCTGGGAGCAGGTGCCCGTTGGGACCCCGGTGCTCGTCGAGTAATGGCAACCGGTGGAGTCCCGCCCACACACGGGCCCGGACCGGGAACGCCTTCGGACCGGGCTCCTACCATCGTAGCACAATTTCACCCATCTCACCGATTACAGGATTGTATCATGCTTTCGACCCGCAGTATTGCCGCAGCGTTCGCAGGCGTTCTTTTCCTCTTTGTCGTTGGGTGTGGCGGGGGCAGCAGTCCTACGGCGCCGCCGGACGGCTGGCAGACCTCGGACATGCACTGGTGGGCGGAGGGGGTCGACACCTCGGCGGTGTTCATTAACCTCGACAGCCTCTCCGGAATGGGCGTTGAAAACGCAGAGGTGCAACTGTCGGCGAGCGGCGACGTCACCCAGGAGCAGTTCCAGGCGGCAATCAAGCGCAGCCTCCTGCCGCTCTACCGCAACAATCCCAGGGTCGTCGACTCGCTCTTCGGGGAGTACGCCGCCCCGCAACTGGAGGAGGTGGACCTGAGCGGGGAAGTCCTGCAGAGCAGCGGAGAGCTGAAATCAGATCTGCTGAACAAGAATCAGAAGGTGGCCTACGAGGCGATCACCGAGTACTTCCGTGAGCCCCAGCGCGAGCAGTCCCCCGACAACATTCCCTGGCCCGACAGCCTGCGGTCGGACGAGTACTCCGGTGTCGTGCAGCTGCAGGTGCACCTCGCCGTGGAGGGCGAAGGGGAAAACGCGACCTCCCGGGCCGACGCCGTGGAGGTGCGTTCGGGCCCGCACCCGACGCTCAACCGGATTGCCCTGAAGGCCGCCACCCAGGCGACGTGGCAGCCCGCCTACGTCCTGGAGGACGGCAACTGGACCCCAATCGACAGCTGGGTCCAGTTCGACATTCCGTTCCAGATGCGGTAGTGTAGGGGCGACGCACTGCGTTTGGAGCCGACGTGCTCGGCCCCTCGGCCTCGTGCGGAGGGGCCGAGCGTGTTTGAGGGAGCTGGCGGGGGGACATGGAACGGCGTGGACCCGCTAGGCCACGAGGACGCCGGCGACCGTGGCGGTGAGCCACGACGCAAGGGCGCCCCCGAGCACGGCCCGCAGGCCGAGCGCCGCAATCTCGCTCTTCCGCGACGGCGCGATGCCCCCGATGCCCCCGATCTGGATCGCGATGGACGAGAAGTTGGCGAACCCGCACAGGGCGTACGTGCCGATGATCATGGACCGCTCGCTGATCGTTCCCTGGAGGTCGCGCAGCGAGGCGTAAGCCACGAACTCGTTCACGGCCACCTTCTCGCCGAGCAGCGTGCCAAACTGCAGGATGTCGGCCGCCCCCACGCCCATCGCCCACGCCAGCGGGGCGAAGACGAACCCGAACACCGCCTCCAGCGAGAGTGCGTCGAAGCGGCCGCCGGACGCCTGCGCCACGAGCTCGTTCACGTTGTAGAGCTCGACGCCGTAGACCACCGGCGCCCCCACCCACTCGAACCCGGCGTTGATGGTGCCGATGAGGGCCAGGAAGGCGAGTAGCATGGCGCCCACGTTGAGGGCGAGGCGCAGGCCGTCGGACGCGCCGTTGGCGGCGGCCTCGATGACGTTGTCGGCCTCCTCCGTGTCCTGAATTTCGGCCCCGCCCTGGGTCTTGGGCGTCCCGGTCTCCGGCACGAGAACCTTCGCCATCACGATCGCCGCGGGCGCGCTCATCACCGACGCCGACAGAAGGTGCTTCGCGAACAGCTGCCGCGACTCGGGAGAGTCCCCGCCCAAGAACCCGATGTAGGCGGCCAGCACCCCGCCCGCGATCGTCGCCATGCCGCCCGTCATGAGCGTCATGATCTCGCTGCGCGTCATGTCCTCCACGTAGGGCTTCACGGCCAGGGGGGCCTCCGTCTGCCCGATGAACACGTTCGCCGCGGCGGCCAGCGACTCGGCCCCCGAGATGCGCAGGGTTTTCTGCATGATCCATCCCATGCCGTTCACGAGCGGCTGCACGACGCGCAGGTGGTAGAGCACCCCCATCAGCGAGGCGAAAAAGATGATCGTCGGCAGCACCTGGAAGGCAAAGTTGTTGCCCTCGTCCGGGTTGCCCAGGTCGCCGAAGATGAACTCCGACCCCTCGTACGTGAACGACAGCAGCGTGTCAAAAAAGGTCGCGAGGGTGTCGAACAGCATCTCCCCCGGCCCGGTCTTCAGTACGAGGAACGCGAAGACGAGCTGCAGCCCAATCCCCATGCCCACGAGGCGCCAGTTGATGGCCTTGCGGTTGGTCGAGAAGAGCACGGCGATGCCAATGAAGACAGCCAGGCCGATGAGGCCGCGAAGCAGAGCGACGGGAAACGACATGAAGGCGCGTGTGGATGATAAGACGAGGGGAGTATGGCGAGCGGAGCCCTCCCTCCAAGCCGAGCGTAAGATAACCACCATGGACGCGAACACAAGTGTCCCCCACGCGAGGGGGCGTCGTGCCCAAAAACAACGAGGGCACCCGGCGGAGGCCCGGTGCCCTCGAAGAGGGAGATGAAATGAACGCTCAATTCCCTAGCGATCCGAGCTCGAGGAAGACCCCGTCGAGGAGGAGTCCATGGACGATTCCGTGGTGTCCGACGGCGTCCAGGTGTTGTTTCCCCGGTTCATGTCCGGCAGAATCTGGTTCGGGTCCAGGGCGATGCGCTGCAGGGGGCCGTCCGTCACGCGAAGGGTGTTGGTGTCCTGCGTGTAGAACGCCTCGGCGGGGATGCGTCGCTGCTCCGTGGAGCCGTCCGCGTAGGTGAACTGCACCGTCACCGGCAGCATCAGCTCGTCGCGCTGCGCCACCGTCACCCGCGTCGTGTCGCCCGTTGCGACGGAGTCGACGGCCTGATCGAGCGCGTCGGTCTCGTAGAACCAGCTGCGCCAGAACCAGTCCAGGTCCTCCCCGCTCACGTCCTCCATGGTGCGGAAGAAGTCGGCGGGCTTGGGGTGCTTGTACGCCCAGCGGTCGAAATATTCCTTGAAGGCGGAGTCGAACCGCTCGGGGCCCAGCACGTGCTCGCGCAGCACCATCAGGCCGTAGCCCGGCTTCAGGTAGGCGAGGAAGCCGAGGGCGTCGTCGCGCACCCGATCGGCGTACGTCATGATCGGCTGGTCGCCGAAGGGCGAGCCCATCATCTTCGTCGCGTAGTTGGAGAGGCCGCCCATTACCTTCGCCGGGGGCACTCGGCCCTGCCCGTAGAAGTCGAGCGCCGAGTACTGGTTCATGAACGTGTTGAGGCCCTCGTCCATCCACGCCCAGCGGCGCTCGTCGGACCCCACGACCATCGGAAACCAGG
>NZ_JAZKRW010000024.1:0-28219 GCF_036626415.1 Salinibacter sp. | reverse complement strand
GCGACACAATAATCATCGTGAGCGGGGCGGCCGCCAACGGCGGTCGCCCCGTTCGTCGTTCGGGTCGGCCCCACAGACCGGGCCCCCGGCACACTGCTTTTTCCCCGCGCGGCCCCATGGCACACGTGCCCGCCACCACTCTACACGGGCGATTCGTCGGCACTTCGGCACCACGCGCCTGCCTGATCTGTTGAGACGACCCGAACGCATCTCTCCAAGATTTTGCTCGGCATGCGCTGCTCTCGCGTCTGCACCGTCCTCGGCCTCTGTGCCGCCGTCGTGGGCCTCTTGGGGCCGCCGGCCGCGGCCCAGGAGCGGGCGGCCCTGAACGGGTACGTGCGCGACGCCGAGACGGGGGAGACGCTGCTCCAGGCCAACGTCATCGTGGAGGGGACGAGCCGCGGCGCCGCCACCAACAACGACGGCTACTACACGCTCCGGGACCTGCCGCCCGGCCCGCAGACGGTCGTGTTCTCCTACCTCGGCTACCAGACGCGCACGGAAGAGGTCACCCTCGCGGCCGGCGAGACGAAGCGCCTCGACGTGGAGCTCGTGCCCGCCGACCTGCAGACGGAAGAGGTCGTCGTGACCGGCGAGCAGGACGACATCAGTGAGCAACGAATGGGGGTGGACAAGCTCCCCATCGCGACGGTCACCGAACTTCCGTCTGTCTTGACGCCGGACGTCTTCCGCTCCCTCGCGCTGCTGCCGGGCGTCACCACGGCCTCAGACTACTCCAGCAACCTCTACATCCGGGGCGGCGGCCCGGCCCAGACCCTCATCCAGCTCGACCGCACGACCGTCTACAACCCGACCCACTTCTTCGGGTTCTTTTCGACGTTTAACCCCGACGCCATCAAGGACGTGCAGCTCTACAAGGGCACCTACCCGGCCGAGTACGGGGGGCGACTGGGCAGCGTGGTCGACATCTACAACAAGGATGGAAACCGGCGCGAGACCACAGGGGGCCTCAGTCTCAGTAGCCTGGCCACCCGGGGCTACATCGAAGGGCCCTACGGCGGCAGCGACGACGACCCGGCCGGCTCCTACATGGTGGCCGTGCGCCGCTCGACCCTCGAGCCCTTGCTCGCGGCGCTGGACAACGTGGACGGGCTTCCCGATACCTTCTACTTTTACGACGTCAACGCGAAGGCCACCTATAACGCGGGGCCCAACGACGACCTCTCGCTGGCCGTGTACGGCGGGCGGGACCAGCTCTTTCTTCAGCCCGGCGACGGGCAGGAATTCGACGTGGACTACGGCAACCGGACGCTCAGCGCCGACTGGACGCACCTCTTCTCCGACCGGCTGTTCTCGACGCTCACAGTCGCGGGCTCCCGCTACGAGAGCACGCCGGTGTTTGAGCTCGGCGGAACGCGCTTTACCCAGACAAACGAGGTAAGCGACATCTCGCTGAAGGCGGGCATAGAGTACGTCCCGGGCGACCGGCACACCGTGGAGGCCGGGCTGCACGCCAGCCGCCTCACGTTCCGGTTGCGCAATACGTTCGACGGAGACGAAACCTTCAACCAGCGCCTCCAGGGCCAGCAGGCGGCCCTGTACCTAAAGGACACCTACACGCCTGCCTCGGACTGGACCGTCCGGGGGGGACTGCGGGCGACCTACTTCTCAGAGGGAAACTACCTGCGGCTTGCCCCGCGGCTCTCGGTCACGCACGACCTGACGTCGGCGGTGCAGCTGCAGGCCGCCTACGGCCGCTACCACCAGTTTCTCACGCTGGAGACGAGCCAGCTCTTCACGGCCTTTGATTCCTGGCTGATGACCGACGAGGGCCTGCTCCCCTCCTACGGGGACCAGGTTGCCCTGGGCGTCAACGCCCAGCTGGGCAACGCGTGGCAGCTTGAGGTCGAGGGCTATGCGCGCACCATGCGAGACCTGTTCGAGCTGGACCCCTTTCTGCCCGACGCGGCGGGCGTCCCGTACGCCGATCGCTTCCAGGTGGGCGAGGGGCGCGCGTACGGCACCGAAGTGCTCGTTCGACGGCCAGAAGGGCGCCTGAACGGCTTTCTGAGCTACACCCTCAGCCGCACCGAGCGCCGCTTCCCGAACATCAACCAGTCGGAGAACGGCGCTCCCCAGTACTATCCGCCCAACTACGACCGTACGCACGAACTTACGCTTGCCCTCAACTACCACCTTACCGATCAGTGGCGGGTGTCGGGCACCTTCAACTACGCCACCGGCCAGGCCTACACGCAGCCCGAGCAACGCTACGAGCTGGTGGACAGTCCGTTCTCGTTTAGCCCGGGCGTGGGGGGGGAATCGCAGAACGTGCTCGTGAGCCCCTTCAACAACGCCCGCCTCCCCCCTTACCATCGGCTCGACGTGGGCGTCGCCCGGACGGGGCAGTTCTTTGGGATTGCGGAGTACGAGCTGCAGCTTCAGGTTATCAACGCCTATGCGCGGCGCAACATCTGGTTTTATCAGTTCGAAAACGAGTCAGACGGCACGCTCGACCGCAATGTGACCCCCCAGATCCCCATTCCGGTCCCGAATGTATCGTTCTCCCTCACGTTCTAACTCGGCGCGTGACCCCCTGCGTACGCTCCTCCCCACCAATGCCCCTCGTGCTGCCATGCCCCGCCTGCTGCTTCTCATCCTGCCGGCGCTCCTGACGGCCGGCCTTGCCGGCTGCGACGCGACCGCACCCGCGCCCGACACGCAGGTCGTCGTCGAGGCCTACCTGCAGAGCGGCGCCCCCATGCCGCCGGTGCGCCTCACCCGCAGCGTAGGGACAGACGAGGCCTACGTGGCCTCCGAGACGGCCGTGCGAGAGGCGACGGTGGAGGTGCGCCGCCGTGCCGCCGCGGGGGCGCCGGCAGACACGATCAGCTTCGTCGAGCAAGAACCGGGCCTGTACCAGCCCGAAGCCTCCTCGCGGGTGCGCCCGCGCGCCACCTACGAGCTGTCTGTCACCACGCCGGACGGAACGGACCTGACCGCCGCCACCACCGTGCCGGACACACTTTCGATCGTGGAGGCCCAGAACACGACGGCAGTGTACAGGGACACCGCTCGACAGCCCTCCTTCACCATCACCCCCCCGATGAGCGACCGTGAGCAGCAGGCCGTGCTCGTGATCACGGCGACCTCGCTGGCCGACTTCGGACGGCCCGAGTCCCAGCTGGTCCGGGGGCTGACGCCGTTCTACGCAGACATCTACGACGCAGAGGAAGACAGCATCCGCACCTACCGCACCACCTCGTCGGGCGTGCGGAACGAGGCCAACTTCACCCGCGACGCAACCGGCCGCATCGCCACGGACCTCCCGTGGATCTCCGTGGCGTTTTACGGCCCGAACGAGATCGGCGTCCACGTCATCGACGACAACCTGTTCAACCTCATCCGCTCCCAGCAGGCCCAGTCGCCGGGCGGGCCGGGCGGCGGGCTCGGCCCGGGGGAGATTCCGAATGTCATTGAGGACGTGGAGGGGGGCACCGGGGTCTTTGCCAGCTACGCAAAGGCCACCCGCAACGTCTCAATCCAGTGTCCGCCGTCGCTCACGGACGAGGAATGCCCGTCGTTCGCGGCGTTCCCGTAGCTGCACGGGCCTCGGGACGCGACCGCCCCGCCCCGACTACGCCTCGGACGGACGCTCCGACTCCACCCGCGACTGCCGACGCTCCCCGATGTAGCCGCCCACAAGGGACGCGACGAGGCCGATCCCGAGGACAAGGGCCATGCGCCCGTAGGAGAGGATGTCGCCGCCGCCGAGCGCGACAACGAACACGTCGATCAGGAGAATGAGCGTAATGAGGCCGGCGACGGCCGCCTCGTACGACGTGTCGCCCGGCGAGCGGAACGCGCAGATGTACCCGGTGGCCTCCAAGCCCAGAAACACGACGAGCAGCATGACCCAAACGTACGGGGCGTCGATCGCGGCCGCCGGAGTGGTGACGAGCCCAAACCCCCAGATCACAAAGTTCGCCAGAAACAGGCTCACGGCGAATCCGAGAATGGTCCCGGCCATGATCCATTCCCAGGACAGTGCCGGGGCTTCGGACTCCACGTACGTCCGCTGTAGCATTTCTCCGGCCCACGCTCCCCCGAACGTCAGGATGAGGCCGTTTAGGAAGGCAATCACCATCGTATAGGTGAACTCCCCGTCGCTTACGAGAGTGTCGAATGCCCGCAGACCAAGGGCCCCGATGATAAAGTAGGCCGCGACGGCCACCAGTATGGCGGCCAGGGCCGGCTCCAGCACCGTCTCGCCCTCACTCAGGGCCCCGTAGGTCACACCCGCGAGGATGAACCCAGAGACCATGGCGAGCAGGGGAAAGGTGGGCGCCCCGAATGCATTGCCGGTCATCCAGGTAAAGAGGACGACAAACACCACGCCGGTGAGGAAGGACCCAATGATGGCCCGAGGGTCGAAGCGAAAGGCAGAACGGGTAGACATTGCGTGTCGGACGTCGACTCGTGAGAAGTTGGGTGAAAGGGTGCGCGGAGCCGGAATCAGGCACCGAGCCCAGCCAGCGTTCCGTCACGCCTCAATATAAGGATGCAAAGTTCAGAAGAAAGCCGGCCGTCCTCGTAGAACAGTCCTTTCCTTTGGTTTTTCCCAAACTCACTTGGTTAAATCCGCATGACCCCAGCGGAACCCCTTGTTTCGAAACAGGTGGGACGATACACTACAGAATTCCAGAGGAAAAAGCAGTGCCTCGGGGGCGTGGGCACTGTTCCCGGTGCCTTGATGCGCCCATCCTCTGCGGCGGGGCTGCTTCCCGCCATGGTCTTTTCTCGAGACACGGTCCGTTCTTCTACGAGCGTCGGCATACCCGTGAGGCACTGCCGCAGGGAGTGTGTCGCGCTCGCGCCTCCCCCGCATTGACCGCCGACCAGTCCGCCCGCTTCATGGATTCTACCGCTCCCTCTCGCCGCGTCGTCGTTACCGGCCTTGGAGCCCTCACACCCCTCGGCCACTCCGTCGATGAGTTCTGGGCGGGCCTCTTGGCGGGCACGAGCGGGGCGGGGCCCATCACCAAGTTCGACGCGTCGGACGTCCGCACCAAGATTGCGTGCGAGGTCTCGGGCTTCGACCCCACCGACTACATGGATCCGAAGCTGGCCGAGCGCCAGGACCCGTTCAGCCAGTACGCCCTGGCTGTCGCCCAGCAGACCTTCGACGACGCCGACCTTGACACCGACGCCCTCGCCCCGGAGACGCGGGACGACATCGGGGTGATCTTTGGCACGGGCGTGGGCGGAAGCAACCTGTTCGTCGACTCGGTGCTCGACCTCGACGAGAATGGGGCACGGCACATTTCCCCCTTCTTCGTGCCCATGATGATCAGCAACATGGCCGCCGGGCTGGTGGCCATGGAGCACACACTGCGCGGCCCGAACCACTGCGTCGTGAGCGCCTGCGCCACCGGCAACGACGCCATCACCGACGGGCTGCTGCTGCTGCGCCAGGGGCACGCCGAGGCCATGCTGGTGGGCGGCACGGAGGCCTCCATCAACGAACTCTGCGTGGGCGGCTTTGCCTCGATGCGCGCCCTGTCGACCCGCAACGACGAGCCGACGAAGGCAAGCCGCCCGTTCGACGCGGATCGCGACGGCTTTGTGCCCGCGGAGGGGGCCGGGGCCCTCATGCTCGAGACGCTGGAGCACGCCCGTGAGCGCGGCGCCTCCATCTACGCGGAGGTGGCGGGCGTGGGCAAGTCGAACGACGCCCACCACTACGCCGCCCCGGACCCCGACGGTCGGGGCGCGGCCCTGGCCATGGACAAGGCGCTCGACGACGCGGGCCTGGCGCCCACCGACGTGCAGCACATCAACATGCACGCCACCTCTACCCCCGTCGGCGACGTGATCGAGTCGAACGCCGTGAAGCAGGTGTTTGGCGATCACGCCCACGACCTCAACCTGTCGGCCACCAAGAGCATGACCGGCCACATGCTCGGCGCCGCCGGCACGGCCGAGGCCATTGCGTCGATCCTCGCGATTCGAAACGGGCGCGTCCCGCCCACCATCAACCTTGACACCCCCGGCGAGGACTGCGACCTCAACTACACGCCCAACGAGGCGGTGGCCCGCGACGTGACGGCGGCCCTCACCAATGCGTTCGGGTTCGGCGGGCACAACACTACGATTGCGGTCACGGCGTTTGAGGAATAGTCGCCCCCTTTCCGCGATGAGCCCTCCCTCTTCGCCCGACGGCCCCGACCCCCCAACGCCCTCCCTGCCCGACGGCCTCGGCGGCGTGGCCGACCTGCTCGACATTGCGATCGAGACGGCCAGCCCCGAGCGCGTCGTCGCGACCATGCCGGTGACGCCCGACCACCACCAGCCGTTCGGGCTGTTGCACGGCGGTGTGAGCGTGGTGCTGGCCGAGACGGCGGCCAGCGTCGGGGGCGTCCTGGCGGCCCCGGACGGACAGGGGGCCGCGGGCCTCGAGGTGAATGCCAATCACGTGCGCCCCGTGGAGGACGGACTGCTGACGGCCACGGCCACGCCCCTCCATACCGGCCGCACCACGCAGGTGTGGGCGGTCAAAATTCGGGACGCCGACGACCGGCTCGTGTGCGCCAGCCGCTGCACGCTGGCCGTGACCGACGCCCCCGATGCGCCCTCGGCGTCGTAAGGAGATGACTTCCCTGTTCTGACCCTTTTCCCCATGCCCGACGCTTCGCTCCCCGGCGTTCACCACATCACGGCCCTCTGCGGCGACGCCCAAGAGAATCTCGACTTCTACGTGGGCGTGCTCGGCCTGCGTCGGGTCAAGACGACCGTCAATTTCGACGACCCGACCACGCACCATCTCTACTACGGCGACGCCGCCGGCCGGCCGGGCACCACGCTGACCTTCTTCCCCTGGCCGCGAGCGACAAACGGGCGGGGCGGAGCGGGCATGGTTCGCACCGTCGCATTCGCCGTGCCTCCGGGCTCATTGGCCCACTGGCGCGACCGCCTGGCGGCACACGGGATCGAAGCGGAAGACAAGACCTACTTCGGTGAGCCGCGCCTCCACTTCTCGGACCCGAGCGGCCTGCCGCTGGCACTGGTGGCCACCGCCCCCGTCGAGGACGCCACGCCCTGGACCGACGGCCCGGTGCCCGCCGATCGTGCGATCCGGGGTCTCCACGCTCCTGTCCTGCCCGTCTTTTCCGACGACCGGACCGCGGCACTCTTCACGGACGTATTCGGCTGGCCCCGAACCGGCACGGACGGCGATCGCGTGCGCCTCCAGGGCCCCGGCACGGGCGTCGGCACCGCGGTGGACCTGCTCGTGCGCGACCGCCACCCGTCCGGCCGCATGGGCCGGGGCACCGTGCACCACATCGCCTTCCGGGCGCCGGACAGCGAGGCCCAGCGGGCGTGGCAGTCCATCCTCCGGGAGCACGGCCTGCAGGTGACCGACGTGAAGGACCGCCACTACTTTCGCTCCGTCTACTTTCGCGACCCGACCCGAACCTCAGGACTCCTCTTCGAAATCGCCACGGACGGGCCCGGCGTCCACGTTGACGAGGAGGACACGGCGCTCGGCCAGTCCCTCGCGTTGCCGGAGCACCTTGAGTCGCGCCGGGCCGAACTGGAACGGGCTCTTCCCACGCTCTCCGTTCCCTGACGGCGCCCGCCCCCTCCTTCCCTCTTTCGCCTTCCGCCGCTATGAGCACAGACGCCCTCCATCAAGACCAGCCCCTACACACCGGCGGGGTGCCGTTGGACGACGCCCAAGCGGCCCTCCTGTTGCTGCACGGACGCGGCGCTTCCGCCCAGGGCATGCTGCGCCTCGCCGATGCCCTCGACGTGCCAAACGTTGCCTGCCTCGCCCCCCAGGCCCGCATGCGATCGTGGTACCCGCAGTCCTTCATGGCCCCCCGCGACCAGAACGAGCCCGAGCTCTCCTCCGCCCTCGACACCATCGGCACCGTACTCGAACGGGTGGGGGAGGCCGGACTCGGCCCCGAACGCACCGTCCTGCTTGGGTTTTCGCAGGGCGCCTGCCTGGCCACCACCTACGCTGCCCACCACCCGCAGTGCTACGGCGGCGTCGTGGGCCTCAGCGGGGGCCTCATCGGCCCTGAGGACGCACCGTTCGACTACGACGGCTCCCTCGACGGCACGCCCGTCTTCCTTGGATGCAGCGACGAGGACCCCTACATTCCCGCGGGGCGCGTACGGGAAACGGCCGACGTGCTACAGGACCTGAACGCGGAGGTCACCCTGCGCCTCTACGAACACCTGGGCCACACCACCAACGACGACGAGCTTCAGCGCGTCCGGACCCTCCTCCGCCGCCATGTCGACTCCAGTGCGGCGTAGCCTCCTTTCTGTCTCACTGCCCCACGCCTGTCGCCTCGCGCATGACCACTCCCGACTGGGCCAAGCACGCCGTCTTCTACCAGATCTTCCCCGATCGCTTCGCCCGAAGCGGCACGGTGAACGCCCAAGAGCCCCTCTCACTCAAACCCTGGGGCGCCCCGCCCGAAGAGCAGGGCTTTCAGGGCGGGGACCTGTACGGGATTGTCGACCGGCTCGACTACCTGGACGAGCTGGGCGTGACGGCTCTCTACCTGAATCCCGTCTTCGCCTCGGCGGCCAACCATCGCTACCACACGTACGACTACTACGAGGTAGACCCGCTGCTCGGTGGCACCGACGCCCTGCGGGCCCTGCTAGACGCCGCCCACGCCCGGGGCATGCGGGTCGTCCTGGACGGCGTGTTCAACCATGCGAGCCGCGGCTTCTGGCCCTTTCACCACGTCCTCGAAAACGGGCCCGACTCCCCCTACGCCGACTGGTTCAGGATCAAGGATTGGCCCTTGCGCCCGTATGCCCCTGATGGGTCTCACAACTACGCGGCCTGGCACGGCATTCCTGCCCTGCCGGAGCTCAACACCGACCACCCCCCGGTGCGCGAATTTCTGTTTGACGTGGCCCGGCACTGGGTCGAGTTTGGGATCGATGGGTGGCGCCTCGACGTCCCCCGCGAGATTGAGACGGACGGCTTCTGGGAAGACTTTCGCGATGTCGTCAAGGACGCCCACCCCGAGGCCTACCTCGTGGGCGAGATCTGGGGGGAGGCCCCGTCCTGGCTCCAGGGCGACCGGTTCGATGGGCTCATGAACTACCCGCTGCTCGACGCGACCCTTAGCTTCTTCGGCGCCGGGGCGCTGCGCGAGTACTCGAGGGCCCACCTCACCCTCGACCCGATCGACGCGTCCGCCTTCGCCAGCGAGATCGAGCGGCTCTTGGCCCTCTACGACTGGGAGGCCACCTGCGCCCAGCTCAATCTGCTCGACAGCCACGACATGGCCCGGGCCCCGTGGATTCTCGGGGAGCGGACCGACGCGCTCCGCCAGGCGGTCCTCTTCCTCATGACGATGCCGGGCGCCCCCTGCATCTACTATGGCGATGAGGTTGGGCTCTCGGCGGCCGGGGACCCGCACTGCCGAGAGGCGTTTCCGCCCGACGAGGCAGACTGGGATGCGGACCTCCTCTCGTTTTACCGGTCGGCCACGGCCCTCCGCCACGCGCACGAGGTCCTGCGTACCGGCCGCATCGAGATCCTCCACGCCGACAAGCGGACGCTGATGCTCCGACGAACGCTGGGCGACACCACAGCCCTCGTGGCCTTCAATGCCGGCGCCGAGGCCGTACAGATCAACCTTGAGGCCGCCGCCCTGCCCGACGCTCCCCTCGCCCCTGCCTGGCCGCCGTCCGCCGAGGCCGCTCTTCCGGTGGCGTCGTCGCCCCTGACCCTTTCCCTGGCGGGCCGGGAGACGCGCGTGTGGACGACGGACTGATCCGGCGCTACTGCGGGGGGCAAGGCCCGTCCAAAAGCGCCCCGGCCGCCCCCAACCCGTCATCATCGCTGATCGCGTCGGCCCGAAGCAGCCGGTCGACGGCCCGGATCAGATCGGCCTGGGTGAAGGGATGTCGGAGGGTCGCGTCGGGCCATTCGGGAGAGGGGCGCGTCGCCCAGAGTTTTAACGTGGCGGGTCCCCCTGAACGCCGGAGCTCTGTGCGGAGGGGCTCATGCTCCGTCCTGCCGGGCACGCCCCCAACGACGAGGGCCCGCGGGGGACAGTGGCGCAGGTGCGCCGCCCCGTCCGTCTCGGTCGGCGCCAGGGCGACCCGGCACCGTTCCTGCAGGCTCGCCCGGAGAAACAGGCGGCGGTCCATGCTCCGGTCTACGACGAGAACCCGCGGCCGGGCCTCCGGCTCGGACTGTGGGCCCACGAGTGTGGGAAGAAGCCCTTCATTCATCGTGTTAGGCCTGGTGTGTCATTGTCAAACCACGTCTCCCGCCCTTCCGCGCCGCATCGCGCGCCGCCCCTCCCCTGTTCTGTAGGGGCCACTCACTCATCCGCCGGGCGGGGGTGGAGGCCCCAGCGCCTTGACCGTGATCGTGACCGTGGCCTCGTTGGAGACCCATCCGTCCCCGTCGGTCACCGTGTAGGTGTATTCATCCGTGCCGGTGAATCCCGGCTCGGGCGCGTAGGTCACCGTGCCGGTCGACTCGTCGACGCGCACCGCTCCGTGGGCCGGCCCGCGCTGGACCTGGACCGTCGAGGGGGCGAGGGCGCCGTCCCGATCTGTGTCGTTGTCCAGGACGGCCGTCGTCGTCGCCTCCCGCTCCGTCGTCTCGGCGTTGTCATCGGCGGCCGTGGGCAACTGATGCCCCCCAGTCCCACACCCCTGCGTCGTGCCCATCGCTAGCGCGACGACGCCCCCGTCGCGGCTGGCGGCGTAGACGTGACAGCCGACCCCCATGACACGGTGGATCGGAGACGCAGCGCCCATGAGGGCCCCAAGGGCGATCGCTCCCACCTCGCGAAGTCCGGTCGCCGGATCGCCCGTATCGAGGCCCTCCTGGCCCACCCGGTACACGTCGAGGCGGCCGTCGGGCCGGGCGGCGTACACGAGCCCAGACGGCTCGTTGGGCACCGCCGGGTCCTTCTCATGGAGAGAGACGCTGGTGTACGTCGGGCCCTCTCGGCGGAACAGCACGTCGCCGTTCGTGGCGTCGAGAACAGCCAGCCCGCCAGCCCCGAGTGCCAAGAACAGGCGTTCCCCGTCCAGGGCCGTCCCGCTTCGGGCCTGCAACTGCTCTGCGCGCGCATCCCCGAGGCCGGACACCTCCGTGAAGGCGCCGTCGCCCTCAATCTGTCCCGCGTACACGCTTCCGCCCCGGTCGGCCACAAACAATGCGCTCGACGTGGTCCCCACGGATTCGAGCGCCGCCCCGGAAATGTCCCGACGTGTTCTGTCGTCGAGGGCCGCGCCAAACTGGGACAGCGCCTCGTCCCCCGACACGGCGTAGGCTTCGTGCTCACCGTCGCGCTCCGGGGCAGCGGTGACGCCTTTTCCGACGGACCCGGTCAATCCCGTGACGGCGGCCTGCGGGGCCTCCATTCCATCGACTTTCAGCAGGGAGGCCGGGGTGCCCCGAAGGTCTCCGTCGTATGCGGACGGGCGCAGCCCCCCGGTCACGTACAGCGCCTCGGTCTCCTCATCGTACGCCACGTCTTCCACGTCGAAGACGTCGCTACCAAGACTACTCGGGGCGAGGAGCGTCGTCGGATCGCTCGCGTCGAGGCGGTCGATGCCGCCCCCAAACGCCGCCCCGGGCGTCTTGTATCCGATGTATATCGTGCCCCCCGCATGGGTGAGAGCACTTACCTGCATCGTGTCGCGGGGCGGGGAGATCCGGGTCACGCTCGCCAGCGCGACAGTCCCCGCTCCGTCTACCGACGGGGCATCGGCGGCTGTCCCGAGGCGGGCCGTCCGCGCCGATTTTTGATCGTGATCCTCCGTCATTCGCCCGTCCAGGCCGTCCGTTTGGGTCAGGAGGCCAGAGGACGGATCCGGGTCGGGCCCTGCCCCCTGTTTTACCGGGGCAACACTGTCACACCCCACGAGCATCAGGAGAATCAGCCCGAGGGCGGGGGCGAGCAAACGAGTCGTGCCTGGCGTGCGGACGCACATGACGATGAGGGCGGCTGGTTGGAAGAGTGCGATCAACCTTTCGCCCCCTCCGGTTTCGTTTTGCCGTTGGAGGGAGCGGTCGAAAAGTGCACCCTTAGGATGCCGAGGCCTCCGCAGAAATGCTGATAGATTTTGCGCAGACCCGTGTAGACATCTGGCTCTCATGCGCCCGCCCCGTGCACAGATCGTGCACGGGCGTGTCGATTTCGTGCATTTCCGGGATCTGGGGGCTGCAGGCGCCTCCCTACCCGGCAGTGCCGTCGCCCCCGGTCCCAAAATGCGCATTTGCTTACGTCTCGATGGACTCCGGCACGTCCGGCGCAAGGGCCGACTGGGGTCGCTCCCCCTCCGCGTCGAAGAACCGAAGGGCGCCCTCCTCATCGCAGACCCAGACCTCTTGCGCCCCCTCCTCCAGATAGAGGCGACGCTTTTCCGTCATCTCCTCGTCGGTGTTGCCCGCCGACCGGACCTCGACGCACAGCTCCGGCACCACAGGACTGGCCTCCGCGTCCTCGGGAATTTGACTCCACCGATCCTCGGAGAGCCACACCACGTCCGGGACCTTCACTCCTCTTGTGGTCTGCACGGCAAACTCGACGGCACGACGCCCAGGGTGATCAAGGTGTTCGAGCAGGAGTTCCCCGATTCGCATTTGGAAATGTCCGTGGAACGGTGTGTGCGGGCTCAAGAGAAGCTGTCCGTGTCTGTTCGTCTCAATTTTGAAGGGAAGATCCTGCAATCGGGCATCACGCAGGGCACGCCTCCAGGTGGATTCAGCCGTGGCATCCATGTGATCGAGCCCTCCGATTCAGAAGATAGTGTGCAAATTGTACCGAAGGCGCCCACAACCGATCCCGACTGCCCTCCTCGCTACAGCACGTCCTGGGTGTCTACGTCGATCGCTACGTGGTACCCGTTCGGCGGGCTGCCGTGGGCGTCGCGCGTCCGGCGTAGGGCCGTCTGGAGCGGCGCCGGGCTGCCGCCGCGCACCTTCAAGAGGGTGCGGTAGCGGTGCTGCTTCTTCACGCGCTGGATGAAGGCCGGCTCGGGCCCCATCACCCCGGCCGGCCCCGCGTGCTGCCGCAGCTGCTCCGTCCAGTTCTCCGCGAGGCGCTCCACGCGGTCCTCGTCCGGCCCCCGAAACTCGACGGTCGCCACGTGCCCGAACGGCGGGTAGCCCAGCTCGCGGCGCTCGGCGAGGGCCTCCTCGGCGAAGCCCTCGTAGTCGTGATTCTGGGCGTAGCGGAGGGCCATGTGGTCCGGGTTGCGGGTCTGCAGGAGGACCTCCCCGGCCAGCTCGCGGGTCCGGCCCGCCCGCCCGGCCACCTGTGTGAGGAGCTGAAACGTGCGCTCCTCCGCCCGGAAGTCAGGGAAGAGGAGCCCCACGTCCGCGTCCACCACGCCCACCAGCGTCACGCGGCTGAAGTCGAGCCCCTTCGCGATCATCTGCGTGCCGAGGAGCACGTCCGCCCCGTTTTCGAAGCGGCGGAGGAGGTCGCGGTGGCCGTGCTTCTGGCTCGTGGTGTCGCGGTCCATGCGGAGGACCGTCGCCTCGGGGACCGTGTCGTCGAGCTCCGCCTCCACGCGCTGGGTGCCCGTGCCGATCTGGGAGATGTCGCGCCCCCCGCATTCCGGGCACTGGCGGGGGACGCGGGCGGCGTAGCCGCAGTAGTGACACCGCAGCTGCTCCTGTCCGCCGTTCCGGTGGAGCGTGAGGCTGACCGAGCAGCTCTGGCACTCGGGCGCCCAGCCGCAGTCTTCGCACTCCAGGACCGGTGCGTAGCCGCGTCGATTTTGCAGGAGGATGGTCTGCTCGCCCCGCTCCACCCGTGTGCGAATGGCGTCTCGGAGCGGGTCGGCCAGGGCGCCGTCCAGCTGATGCTTCTTGCGCTGCATCGTGAGGTCGAGGACGCGCACCTCGGGGAGCGCGGCGGTCTTGCCGGAGGCGTCGGGCACGCGCTCCGGCAGCTCGAGCCGCTCGTACTTGCCCCAGCGCGCGTTCATGGTGCTTTCTAGGCTGGGCGTGGCCGAGCCGAGGATGCAGACGGCGTCGCTCCGATGGGCGCGCATCACCGCCACGTCGCGGGCGTGGTAGCGCGGGGCGGGGTCAAACTGCTTGTAGGAGGTCTCGTGCTCTTCGTCGACCACAATCAGCCCGAGGTCCTCCAGCGGCGCGAGGACCGCCGAGCGCGGGCCGATGGCGATGGCGGCGTCGCCCGTACGAAGTCGGCGCCACGCGTCGTAGCGCTCGCCCCGGTTCATCTGCGAGTGGAGGACGGCAATCTCGTCGCCGAAGTGGGCCCGGAAGCGCTGGACGGTCTGGGGCGTGAGCGCAATCTCGGGAACGAGGATGATGCCGGTGCGCCCTCTCGCCCGCACGGCCTTGAGCGCCCGGATGTAGACCTCCGTCTTGCCACTCCCGGTGATGCCGTGGAGCAGGAAGGTGCCGTAGCGGTGCGTGTCCACCGCATTTTTGATGGCGTCGAGGGCTTCCTGCTGAGCCGGGAGGAGGTCGTGGTCGGGCGGCGAACCGGGCGGCGGCAGGTCGTCGAGGGGCGAGCGCATCACCTCCTTCTCCACCAGCTCCACCATGCCCTTGTCCACCAGGCTGCGGACGGTGGAGTACGAGGCGTCGGCCCGCTCCATCACGTCGACGCGGCGGGGCTCGGGAGTGCCCTCGGCCCGAAAGCCGGCCAGGGCTCGAATCACGGCCCGCTGCTTCGCGCCCCGGAGCTGCTCCACGAGGTCATCCGGCGCGTCTTTGTGTTGGAAGGCGGGCGCGAAGCGAAGGTGCGTTTCCGTCTTGGGCCCCACCTGCTCATCGGAGAGCGTCGACTCCACGTCCAGCACGCCGTCGGCGGCCATCCGGCGAATCAGGGCGAGCGGCACGGCGGGCCCCAGGCGCCGCCGGACGGCCGCGAGGGTCGTCTCGTCGTGCGCCGCCAGGTCGTCGAGGACGGCCCGCCCCACGTCGTGGTCGGCCCACGCGCCCAACTCGGCGTCGGTGCGCGTGAGGCGGCGCTCCGTCTCGACGGTGGTGCCGGCGGGCAGCACGGCCTTCAGCGCCTCCCCCCAAGGGCAGACGTAGTACTCGGCAATCCACTTGGTGAGCCCCAACAGTTCGTCGGTGCACACCGGCACGTCGTCGAGCACATCCAGAACCTCCTTCACCTGGAAGTCGAGCGTCTCCGGCGACGGCCCCTCTCCGACGATGACGCCGGTGAGGCGCCGGTTGCGAAACGGCACGAGCACCCGCGCGCCCGTCTGCGCCATGCCCACCAGCGCCTCCGGCAGGCGATAGGTAAAGGCCTGATCGAGCGGGCGGGGCAGGAGGACGTCGACGGTCACCGGGCGGGGAAGGCACTTGTTCAAAACGACACGGTCCCCCGTACGGACCGCCGGGGCGTGGGTGCCGGGCGGTCTCCTGCACACACTCCCCCGACCTATCGCTGCGTATCCGATGTCGTCTGCACCCAGTCGGCCGCCACCTGAATCTTGACGGCCTGCCGCACGGCCTGCACCCGCACCAGGAGGTAGGTCTGCCCCCGATGCTGGAGCACCTCGCCCGTGAGGCCGTGCAGGCGCTCGGGCCCGCCCGTGATCGTGACGGTCTCGCCCACCGCCGGCCGCAGGTTCGCCGTCGAGAGCCGCTCGGGCACCGCCTGAGCCTTCTGGAGGCGCTCGACCGTCTCTTCGCGGAGGCGGGCCGGCTCGCCGTCGAAGTGCACGCAGCGCACGATGCCGTTGGTGCGGAGCACGCGCAAGCGATCCTTTTCGTCGACCCGGGCGAAGAGGTAGTTGCGGAAGAGGGGCTCGGTAACCTCCTTTTTGCGGTCGGACCACTGCCGCACCTCCGTCTTCTTCGGCACCATCACGTCGATGCGCCGCTCGTCGAGGCGGGTTTCGCACTTCTTCTCGGCTCGCGCCCGGGTGTAGAAGACGCGCCAGACGCGACTGTCATTGGACGATGTGCTCATAGCGGAGATCTGCTCATGACAAAGACGACCGGGGGACCTGAGCGCCAAGACATCGACGGGACGTACGACAAACAGTCCTCCTCATCAACGTCACGACGAATCGTTCCTTGTTCGGGGGGAGTACTGAGCCTTCGTTCCGCAGACGCCTGTGCTTTTCCCTGCAGCCCTGCAGGGGCCTCTCTTCATACGTCCGCGTCCATCCGCGCCTTCGTGGTGTGGGTGGCGGGGGCGTGGACCGGATCCTCGGGCCAGTAGTGCTTCGGGTAGCGGCCCCGCATGTCTTTGCGGACTTCGTGGTAGGTGTCCTGCCAGAACCCTTCGAGGTCCTGCGTGATCTGGACGGGACGCTGGGCCGGCGAGAGGAGGTGAAGGGTCAACGGCACGCGCCCATTGGCGATGCGCGGCGTCTCGGTCTGCCCGAAGAGTTCCTGCAGGCGCACCGCGAGAACCGGGTCCTCGGGGTCGGAGTAGTCGATGGGCCGGTCGTAACCGCTCGGGACCGTCACGTGGGTGGGGGCCCACGCTGCCAGTCGGTCGCGCTGATCGTAGGTGAGCTGCTCGCGAAGAATCTCCGGCAGGTTGAGTTGGCGAAGGTCATCGGCCCGCTTCAGTCCGTAAAGGTGGGGCAGAAGCCAATCCTCCAGCGTGTCGAGCAGCGCCTCGTCGCGGACGTCGGGCCAGTCGTCGCCGAGGTGGTGGTGCAGAAACTGGATGCGGTGCTGGAGCTGGCGGGCGTGGTCGGTCCACGGCAGGAGGTCGAGGCCCTCCTCCCGGAGGCCCGCGGCCAACGCCTCGGCCACCGCGGTGGGGTCGGGCGACCGGAGCGGCCCCTCCGTGATCGTGAGCGCGCCGAGGTGCTCGCGGCGCCGGGCCGTCACGCGCCGGGCCTCCGGGTCCCACGACACCTCCGTGTCCGTCGTGACTGCGTCGCCGAAGTGGTCGACGATCTCGTCCTCGCGGAGGGGCGCGGCCAGGAAGATCCGGTTCTCGCGCCGCCGGGCGTCGACGTGGGCCGCCAGGAGGTAGTCGGCGTCCGAGAGCAACTGCGGCCGCGGCAGTGCGGCGGCGCGGCCGGTGCGGAGCCGAAAGCGGCCGGCCTGTCCCTCCCGTCGCTGCGCGATGCGGTCCGGGTAGGCGAAGGCGGCGAGCAGGCCGGCCATCTCGACGTCCCCCTCCGTCTTCGTCGACACGCCCAGCGTGCGTCGCCAATGGTCGGCCATCTTGCGGACGTGGCCCACGGCGCCGTAGGGCACGACGTAGCTGCGGGCGTGGTCGGGGGTGGGCCGTTCGCCGCGGCGCAGGCGATGGAGGGCCTCCAGCCGCAGCCGCAGGTCCACGTCCGGCGCCTCGCCCTGTCCCTTGAAGATGTCGCGCTCGCTGAGCAGGGCGGCCAGGTCGCACGCCAGGGCTCCGTGGCCCAGGGCGTCGGCGTTGAGGAGCATGTGCGCGAGGCGGGGGTGGAGGCCGAGGTCCGCCATCTCGCGGCCGTGGTCGGTGATCGTGCCGTCGTCGCCGACGGCCCCGAGGCGGCGCAGGAGGTCTTGGGCCTGCCGGTACGTGTCGTCGGGTGGGGGGTCGAGCCAGCGGAGGTCGGACGGGTCGGGCGTGCCCCACATCGCCAGCTCCAGGGCGAGGGGCGCGAGGTCGGCGTTCTCGATCTCCGGAGCGGTGTGGGGATCGAGGTGGTGCTGGGTGCGCTCCGTCCAGAGCCGGTAGCACTCTCCGGGGGCCACGCGGCCCGCCCGCCCCTTCCGCTGATCGGCGGAGGCCTGCGAGACGCGCACGGTGTCGAGGCGCGTCATGCCGGTGGTGGCGTCAAACCGGGGGGCGCGGCGGAGGCCGCTGTCCACCACCACGCGGACGCCCTCGATGGTGAGGCTCGTCTCGGCGATGTCGGTGGCCAGGACCACCTTGCGCTCCCCATCCGGACTCGGCTCGATGGCCGCGTCCTGTTCGCCCGGCGGCAGGTTGCCGAAGAGGGGATGGAGCGTGACGTCGTCCGGCACCTCGCCCTCCAGCCGCGACTCGGTGCGACGGATCTCGCCCGCCCCCGGCAAAAAGACGAGCACGTCGCCGTCCGTTTCTTGGAGCACGTCTTGGACCCTCGCCGCCACGGGCGGTGCGATGCGGTCGCCCGGGCTGAGGGGCCGATCGGCGTAGTGCACCTCCACGGGGTAGCTGCGGCCCTCGCTCTGGATGAGGGGCGCGTCGTCGACGAGGCCCGCGATGGGCCCGGTGTCCAGCGTGGCACTCATGACGAGCACACGCAACTCCGGTCGGAAGACCTCACGGGCCTGCAGCGTGAGGGCGAGGCCGAGGTCGGCCTGCAGGTTGCGCTCGTGGAACTCGTCGAACAGGACCGCCCCCACGCCCTCCAGCGCGGGGTCGTCCTGCAGCATGCGCGTGAGCACCCCCTCGGTGACCACCTCGACGCGGGTGCGGCGGCTCACCTGCGTGTCCATGCGCACCCGGTAGCCGACCGTCGCACCCGCCTCCTCGCCCAGCTGTTGGGCCATGTACTGCGCGGCGGAGCGGGCCGCCAGGCGCCGCGGCTCCAGCACGATGATCTTGTCCTCGCCGAGCCACTCCTCCCCCAGCAACGCCAGCGGCACCCGGGTCGTCTTGCCGGCCCCGGTGGGCGCCTGCAGCACCGCTTCGGGGCGCTCCTGCAGCGCGGCCGTCAGGGCCGGCAGCACGTCGTCGATCGGGAGGTCCGGCATTCGCGTTCAGGGACGCCCATTCCAAAAGCAATCGCAGGGCTTGTAGCCGTGGGCCAAGCGGCGGGTTTCGGGGGCTGTCTCCGCCCGTCACGATTCTGCCCGTCACGATTCTGCAGGCCATGAGATCACGACTCGCTCTCCAGCCTCGCGTCCCCACGGGGCCAGTCCACACGGAGCCCTTCCCCCTCGGGATGGATCTCCACCGCGTTGAGTTGAGGGACCACCGCCGTGGCCGCCACGAGGGCGTCGGGGGCCGCTGAGGTCGCCACGCCGACGACCGACGCCCCGGCCCGCCGGGCCGACTCTACGCCGGCCGGGGCGTCTTCGAAGACGACGCACCGCCCGGGATCGATGCCCAACTGGTCGGCCGCCCGCCGGTAGGGCTCAGGGGCCGGTTTTCCCCTTTCAACATCGTCGGCCGTCACGAGCACCTCCGGCTCCGGCAGCCCGACGTGCGCCATCCGCGAGGTGGCCGTGCGGTGGCGCCCGCTGGTGGCGATGGCCCACCGGCCTCTCGGAAGGCGGCCGAGGAGCGCCTTTGCCCCGTCAAATGCCTCCAGGTCGGCGGCATCCGTGGCCATCTCGTCTCCCAACCGCTCAATTTCGGTCTCGGGGTCAAGGTGCGGCGCCACCTCTTCGATGACCTCGACGGCCGGACGGCCTGTGTTAACCGCCTCCACCTCCTCGAACGGAATGCCCCGGTCGTCCGCCCAGCGCTTCCAACGCCGTCGGATCACCGCGTCGGAGTCGATGAGCACACCGTCGAGGTCGAAGAGGATGGCGTCGCAGAAAAGAGCCATGGGGGCGGAGCGACTTGCAGAAAACAGGAGCAATGTTTTTCAATCTTCATCCGCTAGGCCGGGTTCAGGGCCACGGGCCCCGAAAGGGCTTTCTACGAGCATGCTTCACGCGCGCTTCTCTCGTTGCCCTCGGACTTTTGCTGCCGCCCGACCTTCTATCGCCTACGCACGCCGGGGCTCCCTGCACTCACGTCTTCTGGGTGCAATTCACAGCACGCCGCCGTCTCGCGTTTGCTTTCGTCGGCCGAGGGCCGGTTCATATGAACAGCGCTTTTCATCTTCCGGCGCGATCGGCGCGTTCAGCCCGGTGGCGGCCCTCGTCTTTCTCTGTATCCCCCCTCGCCCGTATTGTCCCCGATGCTCTCGACGTTCTCTTCCCGCGGCCCGCTGCTCCTTGCTACAGTTCTGCTCACCGGCCTCCTCGTCGGCTGTGTCAGCACGCAGTCGACTTCGTCGTCGTCCTCCAACGGCCCTGCCCAGGCTCAGTCCGCCGACGCGGGTGAGAACGGCGAGAACGGCCTCAAGCCCTTCGGCGAGGTCGTTCCCGACTCGGCGCGGACCGACCCCGGCCTGCTCACGACCCACCGCTTCGACGGCACCCTGTACGTCGAGCTTCCCGACTCGCTGATCGGGCGGGAGTTGCTGATGGTCTCGCGGGCCGCCCAGACGCCCGACGGCTTCGGGTACGGGGGCGAGAAGACCAACACACAGGTGCTCCGCTGGCAGCGGCGCGGCGAGCAACTCTACCTGCGAGTGGTGAGCCATGAGGACATGGCCGAGGAGAATGATCCGGTCTATCAGGCCGTGCAGAACTCCAACCTGGAGCCGATCATCCAGTCGTTTTCCATTGAGGCACTCAACGAGGACTCGACCGGGGTCGTCGCGGAGGTGACGGACCTGTTCACGTCCGACGTCCCCTCGCTGGGCCTTCCAAGTGGGGCACGCGAGGAGTTTCAGGTCCGGCGGCTCGACGGGGACCGCACCTACATCAAGGGCGTCGAGAGCTTTCCGCAAAATACCGACGTGGAGACGGTCCTGACGTACCAGGCCGAGAATCCGCCCTCCAGCGCCTCGACGAAAACCCTGACGGTGGAGATGAACCACTCGATGGTGCTGCTGCCGGAAGAGCCGATGCAGCCGCGTCTCTGCGACGACCGGGTGGGCTACTTCAGCGTCGAGCGCACCAACTACAGCTCCGACGAGCAGCGGGCGACCGAGGAATGCTTCATCACGCGCTGGCAGCTGGAGCCGAAGGACCCGGAGGCCTACGCCCGCGGCGAGCTGGTGGAGCCGAAGGAGCCGATCGTGTACTACATCGACCCGGCCACCCCGGAGAAGTGGCGCCCCTACCTCAAGCAGGGCGTGGAGGACTGGCAGTCCGCCTTCCGTGAGGCCGGCTTCAAGAACGCCATTCTCGCCAAGGACCCGCCCCCCGCCGAAGAGGACTCCACCTTCGACCCGGATGACATTCGCTACTCCACGATCCGCTACTTCGCCTCGGAGGTCCAGAACGCCTACGGCCCCCACGTCCACGACCCTCGCTCCGGCCAGATTCTGGAGAGCGACATCGGCTGGTACCACAACGTGATGAACCTGCTGCGCAACTGGTACTTCGTGCAGACGGCGGCCGTCAATCCGGAGGCGCGCCGGCCGGTGTTCTCGACGGAGGTCATGGGCGAGCTCGTGCGCTTCGTCGCCGCCCACGAAGTGGGCCACACCCTCGGCCTGCCCCACAACATGGGCTCCAGCAACGCCGTGCCGGTCGACTCGCTCCGGTCGCCCGCCTACATGGAGGACCACGGCACGGCGCCCTCCATCATGGACTACGCCCGCTTCAACTACGTGGCCCAGCCGGGCGACGGCGTGGACAACTTCCTGCCCAAGATCGGCATCTACGACAAGTGGTCCGTGCGGTGGGGCTACACGAAGCGCCCGACGGGCTCGCCGGAGGCACAGGCGCGTATGCTCGACGACATGATTCTGGAGCGCGCCGACGACCCGCGCTACTTCTTTGGCGAATCCGGCTCCATCGACCCCCGCTCCCAATCCGAGGACCTGGGGCGGAACGCGATGGAGGCCAGTCGGCTCGGCGTTGCAAACCTGAAGCGGATCCTTCCCAACCTCATCGAGTGGACGAGCGAGGACGGTCAGGACTACGCCACCTTGGAGGAGCTGTACGGCGCGGTGGTGAATCAGTGGCGGCGCTACATGGGGCACGTGAGCCAACACCTCGGTGGCGTGCACGAGACGCCGAAGACGTACAACCAGGACGGCCCGGTGTACGAACCCGTCTCGGCCGCGGACCAGGAGCGGGCCGTCGATTTCCTTCTCGACCACGCCTTCCAGACGCCGACGTGGATGGTGGAGGCCGACGTGCTGCGGCGCATCGAGCACGCCGGGGCGCTGGAGCGGGTCCGCGAGGCACAGGTGGGCGTCCTCGAAAGTGTGCTCGACCCGGAGCGCATGGCCCGCATGCTGGAAACGGAGGCGATGAGCGAAGACGACGTGTACGGCGTCGGGGATCTGTTCGGGGACCTGCGGGGCGGCGTCTGGGCGGAGCTCGAATCCGGCTCGGCCGTGGACCCGTACCGGCGCAGCCTGCAGCGGGGCTACCTGGAGCAGCTGGGCCACCTGATGACGGCGGAGGTCGAGGCGCCGCCGCCCGAGTACCGACAGTACATCGACTATACGCCGGTCAACGTGAGCCAGTCGGACATCCGGCCCTACGTTCGGGCCGAGCTCGAGGCGCTTCGCGAAGACGTACAGCAGGGCCTCCGCCGCACGAGCGATGACCGAACCCGGATGCACCTTCAGGATGTCCTCGCCCGCATCGACAAGACCCTGGACAACGACGCTGAGGCGTAGACGGCCGGGGCAGGCCCGTCCTCCACGTGGGGGCCCAGGCCTGCCATTCCCGGCCGGTTGACGGCTAGCGGCCGGTCTCGGTCGTCGCGGTGACCTGATCCCGCTTCTTGCGGAGGCTCTTCATGAGCGACTCGAAGCCGCGCTTCCGGACGACCGTCTGGAAGGAGCGGGCGTAGCCCTCCACGGTGCTCACCCCATCGATGATAATGTCCTCGGCCCGCCACTCGTCCTCGCGGCGCTCCAGCACGTACTCGACGGGCGTAGTGCGGCCTTCATACTTCGTTTGGGTGCGCACGAAGGCACTGTCGCCCTGTACGTCAATCTGGTCGTAGGTGACCGCGGAATTGTACACTCCGAGGTCGCTCATGGACTGCGCCCGCACCACCTCGCGGAAGACAGAGACGAACTCGTCCCGCTGGTCGTCCCCCAGGTCCTCCCAGTGCGGCCCGAGGGCCCGCTCCCCCATCACCCGAAAGTCGATCACGCCGTTGACCAGCTCCTTCAACTGGGCGCGTTGCTCGGCGGTATAGTCGTCCGACCCGCCAAGAATGGACTTGATTTGCTGGTCTCGGTTCTCCAGCATCTGCCGGATCTCGGCCGCTGTGGCGTCTTTCCCCTGTCCCCAAGCGGGGGCAATGCTCCCACTTAGAAGTAGAATCGCGGCGAGTACGGCGGAAAGGGGTCGGTAAAGGCGCGTCATTGGGGGGCATGGATGATGAACAGAACGGCGTAGCGGAAGCCCGCGTGTCCTCAGAGCGAGGCGCAACCGACGCGCGCCGCGCGGCGATTGCTCCCCATCTACTCCTGGGCGTCTGTTGTATCAAGAAGCGTACCGCTCCGGGCGCGGTCGGCAAGTGTGCCGGTGGCACGCAAGAGATCGAGCACGGCGACGTTGTACTGCCGCACGGTCTGGAGGTACTGTGCCCGTGCCTCCAGGTCCGCCCGCACCGCCTTAATCAGGTCCTCCGTATCGCCGAGGTCAAGGTCGAAGTTGACCTGCTCGGTCCGGAGCCATTCGCCGGCAATCGTGGTGGAGCGGTCCCGTGACTCGACAGCTGCCTGGGCCGTGAGGAGCGAGCGGTAGGCCTCCTCCACCTCGAAGCGCACGAGTTGCTCAGCCGCGGTGCGCTGGTACTGCACCGCATTGAGCTCGGCCTCCGCCTGCTCCACCTGGGCCCGCGTCTGGCCAAAGTTGAGGTTCTGCTGGAGGCCGATGCCGGTGCGCGTGCCGGTGCCCATGAACGAGTCGCCCACGAAGGCATTGTCGGGGTTCGGCCGCTCCGGCAGGGTGACGCTCTGGGACAAGCTCGCCTGCAGGGCAATCTTGGGGTAGTAGTCGGACCGCGCCACGTCCACAAGCGCCCGGCGGGCCTTGACCCCCGCCTCGGCCTGCTCCACCTCCGGGCGGTTCTGTAAGGCCTGCCCGATGTAGTGGTCGAGCGAGTCGGGGTGAACAGAGAACGAGAGGGGCTGCAACTCATCGTCCATCGGCTCCACCCGCACCCGGTCCGAGAGGAAAAGTTGGCGCCGCAGGGCCGAGCGCGCCGTTTTTTGATTCTGTTCGATCTGGACAATTCGGCGCTCGGTTTCCTCCTCGGTCAGGCGCGTCTGGAAGAGGTCGGCCTGGCTCACGCTCTCGTCGCCCTCGTCGAGCAGGCGATTAACCTCCCGTTTCGCCCGGTCGATGACCTCCTGGGTCCGGTCGGCGAGTCGGTCGAGGGCCTCCGTGAGCAGCAGGCTGTAGTAGGTTTCGCCGGCTCGGACGGCCACCTCCAGGGCCTTTTGCTCCACGCGGGCCGCCTCCACGTCCACCCCCCGCTGGGCCGCCTCAATGGAGCCCGACAGCTCGCCCCAGGTCCAGAGGGGCTGCTGCACCGTGATTTCGAACCGACTGAACGGACGAAGGGCTTCGGGGGACCAGTCGTTGGTGACGCCCGGCTGCAGGTACAACTCATCCTCGGACGTGCCGGGCGGAACGGTGTCCAGCCCGTCCAGCCCCGGGGCGAACGAGTGAGCGGTGCTCAGCGAGACGTCGGTGAGGAACCGGCTGGCACGTGCCTCGTCGCTGCGGGCCGACGCAAACTGCTCTTGGGCTCGGCGCTGGTCGACCTCCGGGCTCTCCTCCAGGGCCCGGATCATGGCGTCCGCGAGGGTCACCGCCACGGTGTCCATCGGCGCGGGGGAATCGGGCTGGGCCGCGACGGGCCGGACGCTGAGCAGGACGCCAACGAGCAGGACAGCCCCGAGCACACGAGCGAGGGGAGGCACGGTCATTCCGGCAGAACCAGGGTTGCGAGGGGAAGAAGCATCAATCGTGCAGGCGGCCTTCTCGGGCGACAACAGAGCCGCTCGTCACCGGAGAAAGGTAACGCCCCTGCGCCGCCGCGGCACATGCGGGGCCGCCCGGCGTAGGACAAAAAAACTCATCCCTCAATCTGATTATTGTCCGCCGTCCCCCATGGCCCCAACCAACGGCCCCCGTCCCCTCGGCGACGTGATCAAGGAGGTCATCGACGAACTCGGGATTGAGGAGGAAGTCGACGAGGCCCGCGTCGTCGAAGCGTGGGCGGGCCTTGCGGGCGACAAAATCAACAGCGTGACCGAGTCGGCCTGGATGAAGGGCTCGACGCTGTACGTGAAGATCACCTCCGCCGCCTGGCGGCAGGAGCTGCACATGAACCGGCGCAAGTGGCGCGAGCGGCTCAACGGGGCCTTCGAGAAGGACCCCGTCGATGAGCTTGTCTTTCGCTGACGCGCGCTCGCGGGCCTACTCGTCGTAGGCACGGAGGGCAAGGGAGGTGTTGTGCCCCCCGAAGCCAAAGGCGTTGGAGAGGGCCACAGTCACAGGCTGCTCTTCGGCCTCGTTGAACGTGTAGTCCAGGTCGCATGCCGGGTCGGCCTCCTCGAAGTTAATCGTCGGCGGCACCACGTCGTGCCGGAGGGCCTGGATGGTGGCGATGGCCTCAATGGCGCCTGCCGCCCCGAGCAAGTGTCCCGTCATGCTCTTCGTGGACGACACGTTCAGGTCGTACGCATGGTCGCCGAACACCTCCTTCAACGCCTTCGTCTCGGCCTCGTCGCCGAGGGGCGTGGAGGTGCCGTGGGCGTTGACGTAGTCGACGTCGGACGGGCTCAGGTCGGCGTTGTCGAGCACCCGGTTGAGCGCAAGGCACACGCCACCGCCCTCCGGGTCGGGCGCCGTCAGGTGGTGCGCGTCGGCGGACATGCCAATCCCGGCAATCTCTGCGTAGATGGTGGCCCCGCGGGCTTTTGCCTGTTCCAGCTCTTCGATGTACAGGGCGCCGGCCCCCTCGCCCATCACAAAGCCGTCACGCTGAGCGTCAAACGGGCGTGAGGCATGGGCCGGATCGTCGTTGCGGGTCGACAGGGCCCGCATGCTCGCAAAGCCCGCAATGCCGAGCCGTGTCACGCAGGCGTCGGTGCCGCCGCAGAGGGCCGCATCCATATCGCCGTCCTGGATCATGCGGTAGGCGTCCCCAATGTTGTGGTTGCCCGTGGCACAGGCCGACACCATCGCGTGGTTGGGGCCCCGAAACCCGTGCGCCATCGCAATCTGACCGGCCGCGATGTCGGGGATGAGCGTCGGGATAAAGAAGGGCGACGTGCGCTTCTCGCCCCCCTCCAAAAACTCCTCGGTCTGGTCCCGGAAGGTCTTGATGCCCCCGATGCCGGTGCCGTAGACCACCCCGACGCGGTCTTTTCTCTCCTGGGACATTGCCTCGGGGTCGAGCCCGGCATCCGCCACCGCCTGCTCGGCCGTGACGAGGGCGTACTGACTGAAGGGGTCGACGCGCCGGGCCTGCTTGGCAGGCAGGTGGGCTTCCGGGTCAAAGCCGTCGAGCTCGCAGGCAAAGGTCACCCGAAGGCCCTCCGGGTCGAAGGACTCGATCGTGGCGGCGCCGCTCTCCCCCGCCACGAGCCCCTTCCAGTACTCGCCCACCGAGAGCCCGAGGGGCGTGAGCGCCCCCATGCCCGTGACGACGACGCGACGTGACGTGCCTGCCATACTTCGTGTAGATGTGGCTGTCTGAGTGTGCGTGGCCCGCGCCCGCTTGCTTCGCTCCAAGATACGAACGCCCGGCGAGTCCTCCAGTCCTTCAGGGACGGAGCTCGCCGGAACGCAGACGCAAAAAAGACTACGCCTTTTCCTCAAGATAGTCTACGGCGTTGCCGACCGTCGCGATCTCTTCGGCCTCCTCGTCCGGAATGGTCAGGTCAAACTCTTTCTCAAACTCCATGATGAGCTCGACGGTATCGAGCGAGTCCGCGCCCAGATCGTTCGTGAAAGAAGCGTCCGACGTCACGTCGGCCTCGTCGACGCCCAGTTTGTCGACAATGATCGACTTGACCGTCTCTTCGATGTCGCTGGCCATGGTTGGCAGGTTTGTTGGTGAGAATCAGGCAGATAAATGAATGTGGGGCCCGTTGCCCCAAGCAACGAGGGTCTCCACCAGGAGGCCCTCGCCCCCGAATTGGCTTCGGGTGTGCCTTGGCAACGGGCATTCAGCCACGCAAAAGTACAACGGGACCCGTGGAGAAGCAACGTTTGATGCAAGCTTCGCACTCGTGCGGACGGCCTGCAGGCTGTGTTGGACGTGTCTTTACACTGCGACGTTGGCAATCGGGACCCCGCTGCTTATGTTATCGGGCGATTCCGGAAACTTTCCCCTTCTCTCCGCTTTGGGCGTAGTCGTTTGCCCGCCTTTCGGAATCCATCCTTCCTTTCGGAGCGGCGTTTTCTTCTCACGGACCGACGGTTCTTCATGGCTTACCTCTTTACCTCCGAGTCGGTCTCGGAGGGCCACCCCGACAAGATTGCCGACCAGATCTCGGACGCCATTCTCGACGCCCACCTGGCCGAAGACCGGAACAGCCGGGTGGCCGTCGAGACGCTCGTGACATCTGGGCTTGTCGTGCTCAGCGGCGAGATCACGTCCCAGGCCCGCGTGGAGCCGCGCGAGATTGCCCGCGAGGTCATCCGCGACATTGGGTATACCGATCCGCGCATCCGGTTCGACGCCGACTCTTGTGGGGTCATCAGCAGCCTCCACGAGCAGAGCGGCGACATCAGTCAGGGGGTCGACGGGGGCGAGGAACAGGGCGCCGGCGACCAGGGCCTCATGTTCGGCTACGCGTGCCGGGAAACGTCGGAGCTGATGCCCATGCCCATCACGTTCTCGCACCGGCTCGTACAGGAGCTGGCCCATGTCCGCAAGGAGACGGACAAGATGCCCTACCTGCGCCCCGACTCGAAGAGCCAGGTGACCATCGAGTACGAAGAAGACCGCATGACCCCGCGGCGGGTGCATACCGTCGTCGTCTCTACCCAGCACGACGAAGGGGTGCCCCAACAGGACATCCGGGAGGACGTGCGCGACATCCTGCTCCCCCGCGCCCTCCCGACCGACCTTCTGGACGACGACCTCGTCCTCCACGTCAACCCCACGGGCCGCTTCGTCACCGGGGGGCCGCACGGGGACACGGGGCTGACGGGCCGCAAGATCATCGTCGACACCTACGGCGGCAAGGGCGCGCACGGCGGCGGGGCGTTTAGCGGCAAGGATCCCTCGAAGGTGGACCGGAGCGCCACCTACGCCGCCCGGCACGTCGCCAAGAACCTGGTCGCGGCGGAGCTCTGCGACGAGGCCGAGGTGCAAATTGCGTACGCCATCGGCGTGGCCGACCCGGTGTCGATCGACGTGTCGACGAACGGCACCGGCGTCCTGCCCGATCCGGAGTTGTGCGAGATGGTGCGGGAGCACTTCGACCTGTCGCCCTCGGCCATCATCGATCGGCTCGGTCTTCTGAAGCCTCGCTACCAGAAGACCGCCGCGTACGGGCACTTTGGGCGCCCCACGTTCCCCTGGGAGGAGCTCAC
>NZ_JAZKRW010000023.1:0-28519 GCF_036626415.1 Salinibacter sp. | reverse complement strand
CGTCCGGGCGGTTCGGGTCGGAGGCCGGGATGACGAGCACAGTCACCACCCCCTCGGCCCGTACGTCCGCTCCTTCAGACCCGGGGTGATACAGCGGGAGCACCTCCACCCGACCCATCTGGACCCCAGGGGTGCGGCGGGCAATGGCCTCGAAGTCGTCGGTGGCCACGAGGCGATTGCGCCGCTTCAGGTACTCGGCGATGCGGCGCTCGGCTTCTTCGGCCGGTTCCTTCGGGGCCCCGCCCCAGGTCCGAATCGGATTCTTGACCTTTACGCCGGACGGCAGGTTCGGGCCTTTCTGAATGGCGCCGATGCCCACGACGCCCTGCTTGCCCCCGCCGTAGTCGTAGTCGGCCTGAATGACGGCGGCCGAGGGAGGACGCGCCCCGCGCAGGCCATCGCCGAATTTGATTGTGCCGGACATGCGGTCGAGCGTAAACACCCGTGGATCTCCGTCCCGTGCGGTTCCCTGTCCCGGTGCGCGCCGGGGGTTTCCCCTCGGGACCTCCGGGGGGGCCGCCATGAGGTCGTCGATCCGTGACCACTGCTCTCCGCCGACGGTCACCTCCAGGCTCTCGGGAAGAACGGGCGTGTTGGCAAGCTGCGCCTCCTGGTCGGGATCGCCGGTGCCCTTGCCCAAAAACTCGTTCCGGGTGCGGGCGCGCTGCTCCACGTAGGCCCCGTTCACGCCGACGTGGCTGAAGCTGGAGGGAAGCGAACTCTTCTCGGTTCCGGCGGCGGACTCCGGCTGGATGCGGATCCAGGTGATGAGGCGGCCCTTCACGTTTGTGTCCTCGAGCGACGGCGGATATGCCCCGGTCCCGGCTTCGGTCGGCTCCAGGTCCGTCCAGGTCGTGAGATTGTCTTCTCCAGGAAGGGTCAGGTGGGCCACCCCGGGCTCGACAAGCAGATTCTGTTCGGCCCGCACCTCCAGCGGGCGGTACCGCGCCGTGTCGCTGTCGGGCCGCGGCACCGAAAAGCGAAGTCGTCCTTGACGGCTCTTGTCCGACTCTCCCTTCGGCGGAAGCACACGGTCGGCGTCTTTCAGCGACGGGACCACGGCCAGCGAGAGGGTCGCCCCTCCCAACACCGCACGGACGTCTGCGGGGTTGTCGCCGGGACGCGCAAGCAGCGCCAGCCAGAGCGATTGATCGCGGTCTGGCGTATCGGTGTCGAGGTCGACCACGGGCAGGGGCGCGCCGGGCGAGGGCGACGAGAGAGCAGCGGTTTCGTAGAAGGAAGGATCTTCGGGAAAATCGGAGGAGAGCTCCCGGTAGTGGGCCTCGGTGCCGGGTGCCACGTCTGATGTCTCCCTCTTTTTTTTGTAGTAGACGCGTCCCTCGATCGGGAGCACCTCCACGGCGTTTGTCGTCCGGAACGGGACCTGTCCGGCACGGACCTCTGTTTCGCTCGGGACGGTCTCCGCCTCCGCCGGGCCTCGGGGCCGACTGAACTGGATGAGTCCCTCAGCGACCGTGGCCGGCTGTCGCTCCACGCCCAGGAGCTTTAGGAACTTGAGCCGGTTGCGCTCCGGCACGCGGTTGGCCCGGTACAGCATGCTCTCGACCACGAACGAGACGACCTGGAGCATGGTAACGCCCGGATCGCTCTCGTTGAAGTTCGTCCAGTCCGGGTTGTGGGCCGGTATCCGCGACAGGGCCTCATCGAGGATTTCCTCGTAGTCGCGGTCGTCAATGGTCGGCTCCGGGAGGGACATGGGGGGAGTGCGGGATTCAGGGTTCGGAATGCGGAGTGTGGAGTGTATTCAACCGTCTCCAAAATCAACCACCGAGGTCGACGGTGAGGCGCACCTGCTCGCGGGTGTCGGTGTCACGGACCGTATAGGCGATGGTGAGTTCGACGGCGCTCGGCTCGTCGGGCACTGCCTCGGCACTCACCTCATCGACGGCGGCGCGCGGCTCCCAGCGGGCGAGGGCACGCCGCGTGTGCTCTTCAATCTGGGTGCGCGTGGCGAGGGTGTTCGACTCGTACAGGAACGGCTCCAGCCCCCCGCCGAAGTTCGGGCGCATGATGCGCTCCTGCAGGTTCGTCTGGAGGATGATTTGGATCGACTCGCGCACGTTCTGCGCGCCGGACGACCAGGCGACCCGGCCGTCGGGGCCAATGCGAGGCGGAAAGGCAATGCCGCGGCTCATGGGGGTTGAGGAATGGGTGCGCAGGAGAAGGAGAATGGGCGAATGAAGTTCGGCTTGGCACCGGGAATTTGCTTAGTGGCCCGAGAACACAAACTCTCACGAGTCGCTCGACGGGAGGGGGAAACAGATCTTGAAGAAGGGGAGCCACCAAAACACGACGTTCAGGGCGAGCACGATCACCAGCAGCAGAATGAGCGCGCAGATGGTAATGATCGGAATAGAGAGCGAACAGATCATGCCGATGTTCACCTTGGGCGCCGATCCTACGTTGCCATTGTCGATCGCCTTGATCGAAAGGTCCTGTACGCGCTGCGCCTGTTTGCGGAGCTCTTCCCCAAAACGCATGGTGACGCTCTGGGAGGAATCACGGAAGTCCTGCACGCTCGCTCCCGGCAGGGTAATATTGATGTCCCGCGGAGGGGCCTGGGCGTCGAAGAATGAGGCGAGACGGAATGCACGAGACGGCTCACTCACCTCCCGCCGGAGCGGCGCCGGACAGTTCGGCCGCTCGTAGACGCAGCGCACGACGTATATGCCTCCCTCGACGGGCTCGGTGGAAGGTGGGCGCAAATCATCAGACTTCCCCGACGTTTCATTGTCTCCATCCGCCCCCTCAAGTGCGCTACTAACCTGTTTTTGGAGCTTCGGTCGTTCCTCTGACAGTTTTTCATCGGCGGTATTCGGGACCAGAATTGTGTTCAGGTCCTCGATCAGTTCCGATCGGTTGTATTGCTTCCCTCCAACCGAAAAATGCGGCAGGAAGACTGCGTTGAGGTCCCCCCCTTCAATGTCGCCTTCGTGCTCGGCAACGGCGCGGAGGAGATCGATCGCGCCGGCCGCCTGAAGTGTGTCGAAGACGCTGGTCTGTCCCGTTCCGAACCGGCCTTGCTCCGTAGGCTCTTTGATTACCGAGGCGACCTCCGGAAGGTGCGCGTCGAGGAACTGCCAGAGGTCGAGCCACGCGAAGAGCAGCGGATCCCGCACGTCCGTGGCAGAGACGTCCGATGGCGATTTTTTCAGCTGATCACGGATTCCCTTGAAGGCCTGGATGACCCGCGTCTCGAATTTCGTTTTTCGCGGGTCATCGAGCGCGTACTTGGATTCGGCGTTCCGGTCGTTCGGGACCGGAGGCGAGTCGTCCTCCCCACTCGTGTGCTGAACGGGCGCCGTTTCGTATGTCTCGCGCTTTGCAACCGGAATCAGGCCTGCCCAAAGGCGGCGCTTCCTTTTCATCTGCTCCACCGGCGTCTGCGGCGCATAGCTCTGCGGAAACATGGACAGACGCTCTTCATGCTCCAGCACGTCGATCGGATTGTCGGCTCGGCGCCACTCGCCCGTCTTGCCATTTGCCTTTGCCGCGCCGTTCTTCCCCGAACCGTTCTGCGCCGAGCCACCGGACGAGCCGTTCTTCTTCGCCGGCGTCTTCACCCAGCCATACTCGGCGTACGGCTCTCCGTCGACGTCGACCGACCCGGACACGTCCGGCACGAGGCGGCGCAGGACAAAGGCAGCCTTCTCCTCGTTCGCCGTGTCGACGGCCCGGTCCGGCAGGCCCCGCTCGCGGCACACCAGGCTGGCGGCGACGAGGTAGTAGCGCTCGTGGGCCGGCTGGTAGAGCGGGATCGGCCCCTCCACCGACTCGGTGGACCCGTTTTGGCCGAGATACGTCTCGCCTTCGGCCCGCTTCTCATCGAGAGCGTTCGGCGTATTTTCGAGCGTCGTCTGCAATTCCGCCATGAAGTCGTCCTGCTTGAACTGCAGAAGCTCCGGCCTCTGCAGACGATCACCAGTTCCGTTCTGCAACCGCTTCGGCCAGAGCGGGGCCGGGCTGTACCATCGGATGTCGTGGGACATGGCGTGGAGGGGAATGAGCAGAAAGGAAGTGGGGCCGTCTTACCAGATGTTGCCGGCCCCTGGCGTGTAGCTGGAGCTGACGACGCTGTTGGTGATGACGGTGCTGGCCTGCACGACGCCGCTGAACGTCGACATCCCCGCGTTGACGGTGACGGTGCTGGCGTTGACCTCGACCGACGCGCCGGTGTTGATCGTGACCTTCGAACTGGAATTCACAGTGATGCCGCTGGACTCCATCGTGACGGAGTTTCCGTTGCTGTCGCGTGCCTCGATGACGCCGGGGCCGTCTTCAAGCGTCACTACCTGCCCACCGGGCGTCTCCAGCTTGAGGGTTTCCTGGCCATCGCTGTCGTCGAGGGTAATCTGGACGCCGTTGCGGGAGCGGAGGACCTTCTTGTTGTTGCGGCCAGCGCTGTCCATCTGCTCCGGCGGGTCGTCCTGTCCGTTCCAGAGGGCCCCCACGACGTAGGGGCGGCGCGGATCGCCGGCTTCGAAGGTGACGAGCACCTCGTCGTCCTCGTCCGGCACAAACCAGCTGCCGCGATCCGGCCCGGCCATCATCGTGGCGAGCCGGGCCCACGCCTCGTACGAGTCGTCTTCCGAGTCCGGCGACCACGGGAGCTCCACGCGCACTCGGCCCTGCCCGTCCGGATCGACGATGTCCGTCACGACGGCCGGATACACGCCGTAAAAGTGGCCGCCGAAGCCGTCCGAAAGCCGCCGGTCAATTTTCTGGTCGTGGGTCTCGCTCATCGCAGTCTGCAGTCTCATGTGAGAGGATTGGAGAGACATCGTCCCGTATATGGCGTCTATTGCCCCAGGTACGGGCGCTGAGCCGTGAAATGGGTGCGGTACCCATCTTCGGGATTGAAGGTGTGACGGACTTCCGTGAGGGTATACCGTCCCCCCTCAAACCGCTCCCCTACACCGACCAGCTTCACCTGGGCCCCAACCCGAAGGCGCCCGTCCCCCTCCGCCACGCCTCGGGCCTCGACGAAGCGTCGGGCGTGTTGCCGAAACGACGCTTTGGCGATAGCCCGGGCCTCGTCGGTCGTGAGCGGCGTCGTGTGTACCATCTGCTGCGTACGGCCCCCCAGCGCCTCCTTGAGTGTATCGGCCCCGCTGCGGCCTCCGTTGAGCTCTCCCTGAAGGACACCCTTATCGGCGGTTTCCTCGATCGACTCCTTGGCCTGCACATCCCACCCACTCACCGTGAAGTCCGTCTGCTGATGCGCGAGGTCAGCCCGCACATTCACGGACCGCAGCCCCTCCCCGTACGTGAGCGTCAGGTCGCCGGCGTCCCGGCGGGAGCGCTCCTGCATCCGCAGCGTCTTGCCCTCGATCCATACCTCCGCGTCGATGGCGCGGGCCCGGTCGCGCAGGAAGGCAAGGTCGCTCTGGTTGACCTGCGCGAGGACGTTGTGCGTGGGCCCGTCGACGTCGACATCCGTCTGCAGACTGTGATCGCGGGCAATTTGCCTTGCGACATCTTTGTCGGAGACATCCTCGAAGGTGCGGGTGCGGCGCGTCATGCGAAGGTCCTGCAGGCGGTCTTCCGCCAGCACAACGAGGGACGGCGCCTCGGTGCCGGGCACCTGCGACTCCAGGGCCGTCACGCGCCCCTCGAACACTGTCTTTCTCTCGCTCCCGGCGAAGGCGTCGATCGTGAGCTCCGTCCCGAAGTCGAAGGTGTCACGGTCGAAGTGGACGAACCCCATCTCGTTGCGCCCGACCGGCCCCCAGTTGGCAAAGGTTGCCTCACAGTCGTATAGCCCGTCGGTCGTCTCCTCGACGCGCATCGCGAGCAGGTCCTCCCTCAGGTTCTCCCGTACCTCCCCATCCACGGCGAAAGTGGGCCGCGCCGAAACGACTCCCGTCTTGACTCCAGCATCTGGCATGGGAAGGCGGAGTTCAGAATTCAGAGTGGGGCTTGGACGTCTCAGCTCACACGTCGTCCTAGTCAATGGGCCCGGAGGCGGCGCTTTCGTCGCTCCTTGCGCTCGACGATCTCAGTTACGTCGATGGCACGGAGGAAGACGGGCTTCGGGGAAGATTCCGACGCAGGCTCTCCATTCTCGGTGGTCTCGTCCCCAGCGGAATCGTCAGGGATGACTTCAAAGTCATTGATTACAACACTCATGGTGGACTGGCGAATCCGATTCGAGGATTATAGCAGGATTGAACTACACAGCATCAACTCTCGAGGGCATCTGGATTATGGATGGCACGGGGATTTTCGACGCCGCTCTCCGCGGCGATCTCTTTCCAGTTGCGCTGTTCGCCCTGTTTGGCGGCAGCCTGCTGGACAGATGTCGCGTTCGTGTTTTCGGCGCCGTCGGGACGCTCTTCCGGGCCCTTTTCTCCCGCTTCGATATTTCCCTGCACTCCCGGGCCGCTCGGTTTTTTTCCTTTTATGTCTTCGGGTTCGAACCGAACCTCCTGTTTGGAAAGTGAAATCGATACGGTGGCCCGGAGGGGCCGTCCCTTCGGGTCGAAAAATTCTAGGCTCTCGCTCATCGAATCGACCACCCCATCAAAGAAGAACGACCCCCACACGAACCGCACGTTTGGCGGAACGTCCTCTCCGTCACTCGATCCCCTCCGGTTGCCTCCTCCGCCCCCCTTCACCTGCATGAATTCATAGACCTCCTTCGTTCGTTCACGAACGTCCTTTGAGGCAGAGGCCTGGTTGGTGGGGCGCGTGACATCGAAAAAGAGAGTGACGCTCATCGAGGTTTTTCCTTTCCCGCCGTACTGCGAGCCGGTGTTTTCTTTCTGATCAGTACCCGAAATCTGGTTCCTGTAGCGCACCTCAAGGGTCTTGGGATTAAACTGCGCCTCCACGCGTAGCCCCTTCTCTTTCACGTCCCCCTCCGCGTTCAACTCTTTGAGTTGGGCCCGAGAGCCTGGGTGCTGTTCGTCCGGCATGGGCTTGTGTGTGAGTCTGAGAGCTTCTGAGGAAAAGGCACGAGCAGGAGATTATCCGTTCGACCTAGAAATTGGCCCGGCGGGGCCGTTGGAGGAAGCCTCCGGAATTTCGACGTCGAGGCGCTCGTAAGTGAGCTGCATCTCTTCAATAGCGACCCCTCCCTCACTGGCATTGAGATCCGGGGCGCTCAGCTTCACCGGTAAGCATTTGTGCAATGTAAAGCGGACGTCGGCGGGTGATTGGTCGCCGTTTCCCTCGGAGGGCAGCATTTCGACTACGGTCCGCGCCCGAGTGCGGTAGTTTGTTGGCTGACTGATCTGGTCAAACCAGCCCCAGAGGTCATACGTCTCCGTCATGCCGCGCCTGAGGGTTACCTGTCCATAGGTGACCGGGCCGATCATCTTGTATTCGGTGACGTTGTTGCCGCCCTCACGGTGCGTTTCCGGTTCCATCGTCATCTCCAGGCCGTTACACGCGGAAAAGGCGGCGTTGCACAAGGGCTCGCCCCCCAACTCGATGCGCACACGGAAGTTGAACGTGGTGAACGGCCGGGCCGTAACGGAGTCGTGTTCGGGCATCGGAAGGGACAAGGATGGACAGGGTTCGAATGCAAGAATTCGGAGATGCGGACCAACAGCGGCGCACGTCAGCCGGCCACCACAGTGCCCGGTTCGCTGACTGCCGGCTGCTGGCCGCTGCGCTGCACGAGGCGCACGGTCAAAAATTTCAGCGGGCGTGCCGGGGCCACTCGAAGCTCGACCACGAGGCGCCCCCGTTCGACTTGCCGGGGCGGGTTGACGCTCTCGTCGACCACGACGCGGTACCCGTCCGAGGGCCTCGCCCCGGCGAATGCGCCCCGGTCAAAGAGGCGCCGTAGCACGTCGTCGAACTGTTCGGCGATGCGGCGGCGGAGGAGCGGGGTATTGTTCTCGAAGACGAGCGCCGGGCCCTCGCGCTGGGCAAGCCGGCGGACGAGAATCAACAGGCGCCGCGCCGTGATCGGCTGGAGGTCGGGATCGCGCGCCAGGGTGGCGGTGCCGAGGGTGAGAACCCCGTCCGGCGTTTCGGTGAAGGTGTTGATCGGAGAAATCTCCAGGTCGGCTCGCTCGTCCGAAGAGAGCGGCGGAACCACCGTCCGCACGGCCGCGAGCGCTTGGTTGGCAGGGGCCATCCAGGCCCCGTCGCGCAGGGTCCGGTCCGCGATCATTCCGCAGGCGGCCCCATCCGGCGGCATGGGCGTGATTCGCCCGCCGTCGTCCGCCGGTCCTAAGAGCCACGGGTAGTAGAGTGCGCCGTAGCTGAGCGTCCGCTTCTCGTCGTAGTTCAGCACGGCCCCCGGTGTCCGGAGGCGATTCGCGTGACGACGAGCGTCGTCGGGCTGATCCTGTTCGGGGAGGGCAAGCACGGAGAGCACATCGCCCCGAGCCGCCCCGAATCGGAGCATTGCTCGGTGCACGTCGAGTAGACCCTCGCGGCCGTCTCCCGGCGTGGTCTGCTGCGGATTGTCGTACTCCTCCTTCGAAATACAGGGCGTTCCCTGTTCGATGGACTGAACAACCCGGATCGTCTTGGACCAACTGCTCGAATGCATCTCCAAAGCGCCCGGACGGAACGCCCGCATCCGGACGTACCGAACGGCCGGCACCGAGGCCCCGCGCTCAAGTCCATGCCATAGGAGGGCCGGACTGTCCGGGTCGTGATCCATGCCGGGCGGGGCGGTGGACATCGGAAAAGGCACATCCTCCTCGTCGCAATCCCCCCTGGCACATCCCACCACAGCCTCAGGGGACCCGAATGTTGGAGTGGTATCGATCTGGATCTCGTACCAGGGATGGGGCGGGAGAGGAGGCTCGACCTGTCCTCGCCAGGTGCGGATGCGCTGCTGTGTCAGCCCCCGCACCGCCGTCAACTGGAGGGGATTCGTGATGGGCTCGTCCCGCCCGTCGCGGTACTCGATGATGCGCCTCGCCGTCCACTCGCCGACGTACAGAAGCTTATCGAGCTGTTCAGGACCCGCAGTGTTCAAGTCAATATCCCCCGCCCTAGTCTCCGCAGAATGCTCCACGGGAGCCCAGCGCAACCAGCAACCGCCATCGCCACTGTCCGGCTCGTGAAGCGATATGTCTGGCACTTCGGGGCGGTCCGCACACGAATCAAAGTCTGGCGTCGGAAGGGTGGCGTGGCGGGTGTTCGACCACGGCCCGGACTGGCCGGCAGTGACGACGCGATAGCGAAAGAAGAGCGGGACGGGATCGTCAGTGTGGACGTACCGATCGACCGAGGCTTCGGTGCCCCGATACCGCACCACCGACTCCTCAAAGGTGGGCTCGCGGGCCTCCTGCAGTTCCACCTCTACGCCTTCGTCCCCCAGCCGGTCGACTGTCCATGACAGGCGGATGCGCGGGGGAGTAACGGCGCGGTCGACCTCCATTTCCAGGTCCGAGGGCGGAGGAAGAGAGTCCGGCGTCACCGTTTGCAGCTCGTCCCATCCGCGGTGGACAGCGTCAGGGATGGCGAGGAGGGTTGCTTCACGGATCGGCCACAGGCTGTGCAGGCCAGAGGCCGGATTCTGGCCGATATGAATCTTGGTATCGGCCTTCTCGCCGAGATTGGCGGTGGACGTGCCCGCCAGACCGTCGTCGGTGCCCTCCCCATCGAACGTACCATCGACGAATACGTCGGTCGAAAAGGTGGACAGCCGCTCCTTCTCCAGACGCGCACGCTCCGGCATTTGAGGAATGCGTCCACGAGTCCGATCCGGATCGGGTCGGTCGGCCATGCCGAGCGGAATGAATGGTCCGGGTTCGGGCGACGCCGGACCTGCCAGTGGGAAGCGGGGGTCGAAGACGTTGTCCCGGAGGGTGCCGGGCTCGGGGGCGACGGCCTCTCCTTCTTGCACTTCGAATAGATCGTCGTCGACAGGCAGATCCGTCCACGCCCGTGGATGCGACGTCACGAACCCGAGGTGGTCAAGCCGGGTCTGCAATCCCTGTTCTTCCCAGACCAAAAGATCGAAGAGGAGCCGCTCGACACTCTCGACCTCAGGAAGCGGGTGGGTATTAAACCTTTCGTCCAGTGATTGTGCTCCGAGATCGACACCAGTGACTCTGTCCGCCGGCTCTCGTGACAGGGGGTCTTGGGCCGCAGCAAACAGATAGGTCGGAGCGGCCTGGATCTCTAAAACACCACCCGAAGACCCCGGGGTCGCTTGGGGGCCGATATGAGTTTGCTCAGCAGCGGGCGCGTATACAACGTGCCCGCCCTTCACGACGATGCGTAGGAGGTCACCTCCGGTCAGTTGGTCCTCCTCCCACGGATCGCGGTGATGGGGGTCCCACGAGAGAGTTAGGGCTCCCGCCGGGGCGTCGTCTCCGGCGCGTTCCGCCACCGAGGGATCCGGTAGCACGCGGCGACGAAGCATCGTCCCCACGCGCATCTCATCGAAGGTGGCGCCGTAGCACCGCGCCCGCACAGTAGAGGGCCGTCCCGTTTCGGCCGACACGAGCCCCGGCAGGCCAAACGACGTCCGTCCCACAGCTCCCGTAGCGGCCGCCTCATCGGCGGGCTGGGCGACGCGCACGATCCAACACCGGCGCCCCCCATTTCGGAAAAACGCCTCGACGGCGCGGCGGAGGTGGGCCGTTTTCGTGCGGCCGGTCTCCGGGTCCCGCACCAGCTCCAGCGGCGGCCCAAACACGTCCCGAAACCGGTCGACATCTTCCACCGGCACCGGGACGTCGATCGGGCCGCGGGTCGCAAAGCCCACGAAGGCCGCGATGTCCATGCGTGGGAGCGTGTCGGGCGGCGACGGCGTCACCGTCTCGAATGTGATGCCGGGGCGACGAGGCATCGAGGCAGTTCCGAATTCTGAGTGTTGAATGTCGAATTCCCGGTCCCCAAGCGCGTTATTCGAACTCCATGTCGATGTCTTCGCAGGCGAGCACGAGTTCCTCCACGGCCACCTCGGTCCCGGCGCCACTGAGGGTAGGACCGCTGTAGCTGAGGGGTCGCGCGTTGGTCAGCTGCCACGATACGGCGACGTTTTCGCCACTCTCGTCGCGGAGCTCGATGACGACGTCCTCGAGGCTCTCCGCCTGCTTGCCATTCTGGACCTTGTTCATCCAGTCCCAGAGGTTGCTGGCTTTGATGACCCCCCGGCTGAGCGTTACGTCGGGCACCGAGTACGTCGTGTTGATCTTGCGGGGGCGGTTTTCCTTCTCGTTGCCGTTGCGGTACTCGGTGGCGGTCTGCTCCACCCCGAGGCCGCTCACCTCCTGGAAGCCGGCCGCCACGGAGGTCCCATCGTTCCCTCCGATCTTGACGCGAAAGTTGAACTGACTGTAGGGCCGCTCACGTTCTGGCATAGCGTGGGAGACGAATCAATGAGTGTTGACGGATTGAGTGGGGACGGAGCGAAGCACCATCCCGAGAACTCTGCATTCCGAACTCCACATTCCGAACTTGATCAGCCGGTGTCGCTCAGCACCTTCTGGCCGATGCGGAAGATCACGAACTCGGCCGGACGGAAGAGGGCGACGCCGATCTCGCAGATCAGGCGGCCGTTGTCGATGTCGTTCTGCGTCATCGTCGAGCGGTCGCACTTCACGAAGTAGGCCTGCTCGGGCGTCGTGCCCATGAGACGGTCCGAGCGCCATTCGTTCTTGAGAAAGCTGCCGATGGTGCGCCGTACGTTGCGCCACAGGTCCGTCCCGTTGTTCTCGAAGACGAAGACCTGCGTGCCCTGGTCGATCGAGCGCTCGAGGTAGGCGAGGTACCGGCGGATGTTGACGTATTTGTACTCGTTGTCCGACGTCGCCATGCGAGCACCCCACAGGCGATTGCCGCGGCCCTCAAAGAAGCGGAAGCAGTTGACGCCCTCAGGGTTGAGGACGTCCTGTTGGGCCTTGTTGAGCCGTTTCTCGAAGCCCACCGCCGAGCGAACGACCTCGTTGGCTGGGGCTTTGTGCACCCCGTTCTCGATGTCGTTCCGCGCGTAGATACCGGCCACGTGTCCACTCGGGGGCACGTTTAGCTCCGAACGGGTCAGCGGATCGAAGATCGTAATCCACGGATGATACATCGCCGCGTACGTCGAGTCGATGTTTCCGCGCCAGTCGCGGGCCTCCTTGACCGTACTGTCCTTCGGCGTGTCGAGGACAGCAATCCGGTACTTCATGTCCGCGCAATGATCAATCAGCTGACCCTGCACGGCCAACTTGGCGGACTCGTTGCTGATTTCAGTGTACCCCGGTGCGGCGACGATCGAGACGTTTTCGAGGTCCTCGAGCGCGTCGAAGCCTTCCGGATCGTCCGGTGGTCCCGATCCGGCACCGGTCGTGACGTAAGACATCGGCTCCTGGCCGTCGTTACCGTCATTGAGAGGATGCCGGAAGGGGAGCACATCTCCCGGCCCGATGGAGGGGAAAGCGATAGACTCATAACCAGAAAAACTCGTCTGCGAACCTCCTTTCGGCGTGATCGACATTCCGTCGATGCTGATGGAGGTCTCCCCTGGTGCTGTCATTTGGGCTCGCAGGTAGAGCAGGGTTCCCTCTCCACTCGCGGTCACTGCTCCACTCATTGTAACCGTCATCGGACTGGACGAGGTGTCCACCGAAACGCTGGCCGAGGCAGGGGTGAGGGTCCCTGACAGTCGGACCTGGTCCAGAAGCTTCACGTTACTGCCGGTCGAGAGCTCAATTTCGTACTCCTCGGCCTCGTCGCTCAGGTCCACTACGACTGGGATCTCCACCGCTTCAGTGAAGTCGCTCTTGGACGTATCGAACAACGCTTCCGCATAGGCGGTGCCCGTCGTCACCGGATCGCCGCCGTCGGTGACCTCTTTCATGGCAACCGGCGTCATCACCGGATTGCCGGACGGGTTGTCCTCCTTCAGACCGTTGATGAGGGGATTCGAGGAGTCTGGGCGCAGCGTGTACTCGCCAACCTGCTCTTCCGGATCGTACTCGACGCCGCCGCCCGGTTGCTTCTGCGGCCGCTGCACTAAGACGCGCACGCGGAACGGATACACCTCGTCGCCGGGTGCCAGCTCCGACTCCTTCACCGTCTTGCCGCCACCTTTCAGCGCCCGGCCCCCGGACGCATCGTCGACGGCGTAGTCCCAAAAAGCCCGGCCGCGGTTTTTGCCAGCGAGCGTCGTTCCGTTTCCGGGATTGACGAGCACCGTATCGCCGACGCTCACACCGGTCAGCCTGCCACCGCGATTGGCGTTGCCAGCTGCGATGCCTCGAACGATGACGCGCATCTCGCTGGCGGAGCCGGGATAGCGAGCAGAGAATGTGACATCGTCTACTGTCTTCGAGGCCACGCCGTCGTCCGATTCACTGATCGCGTCGAACACGCGGGCGACGTAGCAGCGCTGACCGCCTTCCTCGAAGAAAGCGCGCACCGCATAGGCGAGGTAGTTCGTTCGCGGCTGCTTCCCGTCGAATTTTAGATCCTCCAGTCCGCCGTAGATGCGCTGGAAGTCGGCAAAGCTCGTCAGCAGCCGCGGCTCGCCGGAGGTCGGCCCAGACCGGGCGGGACCGACGAAACCCGCGGTGCTGGTGCTCACCCCTTCGATGGTTTTGGGGCGGAAGCTCGTTTCTTCGACGTAGACGCCTGGGGCTAGATATTCGGGCACGGTTTTTCAGGAGTTAGGTGAAGTGATGCGAGTCATGTGTTGCCGAATTCAGCGAGATCAGGGACCACCGCCAAGCGCCAGAATGGGGCTACGGGTCGGCGCTGGACGGCCCGATTCGGAGTACGGAGCGGTCACCGGTGCTGAGAGTAAGCGGCTCGGCGTAGGACAGCGTAGGGGTCAGCGTGTCGCGTCCCTCACCGTCCGGCGTTTTATAGAGGACCCCAGGGAACTGCCCAAAAATTTTCGTTAACGGGGGGCGGCTAGCCTGGAGAGACGTCCGAAGCGCGGAGGGCTCGTAGCGAATTCCGACGTCGAGCTGCCAAGTGCGATCTGAGAGCGTTGAAAGCCCTCCCTCCGCCCCGTTCGAAGACCCTGCAAGTTGAACAAGAGGCACCGGGAACTGAACCGCCACGCGGCCCTCGGCGTCGGCAATGCCATACCACACCTCCTTCCTGTTCGGATCTCCGTCTGCAGCCCCCCCCGATCCGTCGGCATTCGGGGCGTGACGGACCTCCATCACGGCATGGGCGGCCGGCTGCAGCTCGTCGTTCTGCCCCTCCACCACCAGGTCGGCGTAGAGGACGGCTTGCCCAGACGCAACCGGACGCTGGATCGTGCTGAAAAGGTATACCGTGGGCTCAGGCGTCCCATTGCCTTCGACCTGCTCTTCGGATGGTGGATCGGCGACGGGATAGAGCCCTCCGTGCTTCTGCTCGGGGGGGTATGGGAGCTCGACCTCCAACAGCACCGGCACGAACCGTCCGCGTGGGTCTCGGACCTCCACGACGTAGGGAACGGCTTCTTCGGGAACCCTCTCAGATGACCGCTCGTGCGGACGAAGTCCGGCTAGGCCCTGAGCCACATACGCCCCAGACACCGTGCGCACGGCCCGCGTCGGGCGCCCAGCGCCATTTTTCCGACGCACAGTCACCCGGAGACCATTGGTCACGGGCCGCTCCGTGGTAGCGTCTCGGAAGCGAAGCCCGAGCATCGATCGAATGGAGATGGTCTCAAACCGCATGGGGATCGATCGAACGTGAAGGAATGCGCGGCGAAGACGCAATTTTCTAGAGGGCATCGGCCGGGTTTAGCCGCTCCCAGTGGTCTTCGTGTTTCCGTTCTCATGCTGAAACACGTCGACGATGCGACGCTCGACAACCCCTTCACCGGGAACCGTCTCTTCCGACTCAATCCGAACGTTGCGAACGAGGTAGGGAATCGAGAGACGATACGGCTCCCCGAGGACATCCCAGATGCGAAAGAGGTCCTCGTTGCTCAGATCGTTGAGGATGATCTCGACGGTTTCATCGGCCCGGAAAACTTCGGGGTTTACGTTGTTGAGCACCCCTTTCGGAAGAATCGGGGTGGTCTCGAGGGTACGCATCACCCAGCCCGCAATTTGATGCTGCGTCGAGGCAGAGTCTGCCCAGACGGTCAGGAGATAATGAAGGTCGAGCGGAAGTTTTGACCGCTGGGTCTCGCCGCTGGGGAGGCGTCGCCCGGACGGCGTGCGGCTGGTCCCATTCACGACTGTGCGGTAGAGGAAGAGCGATACGCCGGTTGAGACCCCATCCCCGCCCTCCGACCGAAAGTCTTTCCCCTGGTATACCTTAAAATCGAGGCTCCTGTGCAAACCGCCGTTTTCCCCCTCATTGAGGCGCTCGTGGCTCACCCTCAACAGGTCAATGAGCACGTCACTAATGGTCTCGATCGCTCGAAATGATGCCATACAAGTGCCATATAAGCAGGTCTGGAGTCAGAAGGCTATCCCCCGCCACCCCGAAGCTTTCCCCCATCGGGCAGGGAAGAGTCTGTACTCATTTATCTCTCGGGGCCCCGGGAGTACGTCCTCGCCCCGCTCGGGGCGCTGCGACCCGGAGAAGGAGCCAACTTCGCCAATCGAGCGTGCCCCCGGCCTCAACGATGTAGGGAGCGATGAATTCGGGAACCTCCACTAGGCGTTTCAGATGGAGGCGCCGGCCGGTGTCGACGTGGGTGACGGTCCCGCGCCACGAAGTATCACGCTCCGAATCCTCCACTCGCTTCGGCCAAATTCGGACGACGAAAGAATGCGTGTTCGGGAGAGGATCCTCCATTCGCTTCGATCGCGCCCAGTGCAAGAACAGGGGCGTCTGCCGGACACGTCTTTTCCTAATCCGTGCCCCTTTGTCGGACCTCAAGTTTACGGGCCGGTCGTTTCGTGCGGCGTTCTTGCGGCGTATCTTCTTTCGTTCTCATCTTGACCGCAGCGGCCTCCCCAAGAAAACAGGGTCTTTTCCTTCAACCGACAGGGGCCTCATCCACCAGTCTCCATCTCGCGGAAGGGAGAGCGGACCGCCCGGGCAGGCATCCCGCCCCGGATCCGTGGGAAACAAGACGACCGCGGCCCGCCACCGATCGCGTGGCGGACGACGGAGAAGCAGACTATTCCTCCCGTTGCTGAAGAACGACCTCAACCGTTTCGACGTCCCGACGGATCTGTTGCTGAACCGCTGCGAGCGTACTTTGGAGCTGACGTATGCGTTCAATGCCCTCGCGCAGGTGTTGCATGTCGGGGTCCTCAGGGTCCTCCGATGTGTCAGGGGGCTCCAGTTCACCGATGCCGCTGTCGCCCCAATTGGAAGATGCGGGAGCGGACCCAGCGGAGTCTGTATCGGGCGCTTCGGGAAAACGGTCCTCTTGGATGCGCTCATGGAGACACTGCGTGGCCGTGGAGGGGGCCACCCCAAGCTCTCGCTCGAGCACATCGGCACAGCGCTCGTACTGGCGGAGCGCCCCGATGCGATCACCGTCTCGGGCCCGAAGCCGCATCAAGTGACGATGGATCCGCTCCCGCGCCGGATCGATGCGAAGGGCTCGCAGCCCGTATTGGATGCCACTGTCGTAGGTGCCATCCTGCTCGCAGCAACGGGTGAGGCGGTCCAACGCCCGCAGGAGCATGTCTTTGAGCCGCTCTCGCTCCGTCAGGCACCACTCCTGATACCAGTTCTCGAGGAGATCGCCGGTATACAGGGAGGCAGCCCGCTTCAACCCTTCCGTCTGACAGGCCGACATCTCTGACGCTGTACGGTCCTGTACCATCTCAAAGGCGTTCTCGAACGCAGTTACGTCGACCTGCAGATCCGCGTCCGTGGGAACCTGCACCCAATCCCCGTCTGTGCAGAGAACGGCGTCGGCGCCCGCATCGTCGGCACTATTCAGAGACTGTCGCAGTTGCCACAGGGCCTTTCGCAGATAGGCCTTGGCCCGCTGGGTCGTCCCGTGGGGCCACAGAAGCGTGGCGAGTTTCTCACGAGGATGGGCCCGGCGATGGAGTAGGAGATACGCGAAAAGCTCTTGGGCCTTCTCCGGGATTGAGTCCGAAAGCGTCTCACCGTCGCGGCGAACGCAAAATTTCCCGAACATCGAGACCGAGAAGCTAGACATGGCACTCTCCCTCTTGAGGTGCAACCCGCAAACATGTGGTCGGAGAGCGACGCTGGGAATGGACCGGAGCCAGAGGTGCAGTCGAAGCGACGCCGCGCCGGTATTGCTTCGTTGTTGGCAATAAGGAGGTGAAAGGCCACTTTTTCAACTTTGCTTGAACTTCCCAGTACGAATTCAAATTTGAATCGGGCTCTTCACGCGCCGTGTGAATTGTAAAACGGTTCGTGTCTTTCTGCGCTTTCTGCGTGAGGGCCTTTCTGCATGAGGGCAACGACGATGCTCCTGGACGCAAGCAGGGCCCCGAGGCATCGGTCCCACCGAATCTTAAATCCCACAGGATCGGTTTTGGGGATGGGGACGGACTGTGATGTTTTGCATTCAAGACCATCGCGCCTCTGTCGTGCACGACCTCCCCCTGTCCGACGGCTTTTTCCTCGCCAGCGTCGACCGCCGAGACACAGACGCGCTCGTGGAACACCTGCAGGAGCGGGAGATCTGGCGCAACACCTTCCGCATCCCGTGGCCCTACACCGAAGCGGATGCCACGACCTGGGTTGAGGAGCGGATTCAGCATCGCATCGATCAGCCCGCCGAAACCACCTTCGCCCTTCGGAATCCGGACGGCCGTCTTATCGGTGTCGCGGGGGCCGACGATCTCGACGTGGGCACGACGCACCGCGCCCGACTTGGTTACTGGCTCGCAAAGCCCTACTGGGGACGGGGCCTCATGACCGAAGCGGTGCTCCGGTACGTGGACTACGCCTTCAGCGAGCTGGCGGTGATGCGGCTCACGGCCGAGGTGTTCGTGTGGAACGGGGCGTCGGCCCGCGTTCTACAGAAGGCCGGATTCACGCAGGAGGGCCGCCTGCGAAAGCACCGCACGAACGACGGCACCCTCGTGGACACCCTCTACTTCGGCCTGCTGCGATCAGACCTCGAGGAACACGCGTGACCGTTCCGCGGGCCCGCGATGCCAATTTCTACGTCCCTGTGATCCGTGCGCTCGGGCTCTTCAACGGTCAGTACATTACCGCGCGAATAGGAACGGGCAAAGCAGCCCCCCGTACTTCTCCGTCCATGTTCTCGAACCGGTCCTCGACCGGCTGACCGATTCCTACGTCCTCGCGTATGTCCACTGCCAAGACCCAAGACCCGGACACCTCTGAGAACGAGCCCACCCTGCCCGGCGAAACGGACCTGGGGGCCGTCGAGCCCGATCCCATTGGCCCGTCGGGCGATGGCGACCCGGGCTTCGTGGAACTGCCTGTCGTCGAGAATACGAACCAAAACAAACGCGGCCAACGTCCGGACTGGCTTCGCGTCTCGCTCCCGCAGGGCGAGACGTACAAGGATGTGCGCGAGACCGTGGAGGACCACGACCTCCATACGGTCTGCGAGAGCGCCAACTGCCCAAACATGGGCGAGTGCTGGAGCCGCGGCACGGCCACGTTCATGATTCTGGGCGACGTGTGCACCCGCTCCTGCGGCTTCTGCGCCGTCAAGACAGGTCAGCCCCAGGACGGCCTCGACTGGGACGAGCCCCGCCGCGTGGCCGACGCCGTGGACAAGATGGACCTCGACCACGCCGTCATTACCAGCGTGAACCGGGACGAGCGGGCGGACGGGGGCGCGCCCATTTTCGCAGAGGTGATCGAGCGCATCCACAACCTGGGGGCCACCTGCGAGGTGCTCACGCCCGACTTCCGGGGCATGCGGGACCCGTGCGAGACGGTCTTTGAGGCGGAGCCGGACATCTTCAACCACAACGTGGAGACGGTGCCAAGCCTCTACCGCCGCGTCCGTCCCCAGGCCGACTACGAGCGCTCCCTCAAGGTCCTCCAGTGGGCAAAAGAGGAGGGCCTGCGCACCAAGAGCGGCATCATGGTGGGCCTCGGCGAAACGAAGGCGGAGGTTCTGGAGATCATGGACGACTTCGTCGAGATCGGCCTCGACGTGATGACGATCGGCCAGTACATGCAGCCGACCGATCACCACCTCCCCGTCGAGGAATGGGTCGAGCCCGAGGTGTTCGACTGGTACAAGGAGGTGGGGGAGGACAAGGGCATCGAGCACGTCGAGAGCAGCCCACTCACGCGTTCGTCCTACCACGCCGAGGAGCACGTATAGTAGTCCCCTCTTTCGAGCAATCTCCCGCACGCGATGGCCACAGCGACGGCGCCCCCAACACCACCGACTCAGCGCCGGTTTACGGTGGACGAATATGAGCGGATGGCCGAAGCGGGCGTGCTCCCCGAGGACGAAAACGTCGAACTGCTCGATGGCCGAATTTATCGGATGTCGCCAATTGGAAGCCGACACGCCGCGTGCATCCGTCGCCTGAACCAGTTTTTCCAGGTCCGTCTACAGTCACAGGCCCTCGTGAGCGTGCAACATCCGGTTCGGCTTGATGAGGCCTCCGAACCAGAACCGGACCTCACTCTCTTGGCTCCCCAGAAGGACGACTACTCCACCCACCACCCGGGCCCCGACGACGTGTTTTTGCTCGTAGAGGTGGCCGACACCTCTCTGGATTTTGACCGAGAAACGAAGGGTCCCCTCTACGCCCGGGCGGGCATTTCCGAGTACTGGGTCATTGCCCTCGACGACGAGCAGGTGCACGTCTTCCGCGATCCGGAGAGGAAGCAATTCGAAACCCATAAAACGTACGGGCTCGCGGATGAGATCGCGGTCGCAACGCTTTCTACCCTCGATCCCGTGCCGGTCAAACAAATCCTGGGGGCGTAGCGCGGAGGAATCGTCTCACGACGATCATGGGGGATGCAACGGATTGTCGGATGCCCCTGTCAGGTGTAATGACGACCGAGGTGCCGTTCGGTCGCCCTGCCCGACATCCGTTGCGCAACGATCCTGTGCCCCATGTTCCAATCCGCGCCTCCCCTCCGCATCCTGTTGGCCGCTGCAATCCTCGGCCTGAGCCTCACCCCCACGGCCTTTGCCCAATCCCCGGCCCGCACCGTCAGCGACACGGTGCCCCTCGTCGCCGACGGCGAGGTGACGGTGGATAACCATGGAGGCAGCATCACCGTGACCACCTGGGACCGCGGCCAGGTCCGGTACGAGGCCGAGATCATGCCCACCGACGACGACCCGGACGCCGAGAAGGTGACCATTGAGGCCCGGGCGAGCAACAATCGGTTTCGGCTTGCCACCGAGCATGAAGGGGGCGATGATGAATCGAACGTCTTTGGCTTTTCCGAGGATGGGTTCCAGTGGGGCGGCACCAACATCCCAGCAGTCCACTATACGATCCAAATGCCCCGTCGTGCGGCACTGCAGATCGACGACCACGAGTCGACGATCGACGTGACAGGGCTCGCCGGTCGCCTGGAAATCGATACGCACGAAGGGCCCATTACGGTGGCCGAGCAGCGCGGCGAACTCGTGATCGACAGTCACGAAAGCCCCATTTCCATCACCGACCAGGACGGCGACGTTTCGCTCGACACCCATGAGGGCTCCATCGAGATCCGTCGCACGACGGGCCGCCTGTCTGTGGACACCCACGGAAGCGACCTGACCGCGGAAGCCCTGGACGGCGGCTTCCGCTTTGAGTCCCACGACGGGTCCGCAAGGGTGTCTTTCGCCGCGGTGTCCGACGATGTGTTTGCCGAGACGCACGACGGGGACGTCACCCTAACCCTCCCTGCCGGCACTGGGTTTGATCTCGACACGGACTTCGATGACGACGTCGATCTACGGTCCGACGTTGACCTCCGCTCCATTCGGATTGCCGACGAGGATGATGAGGACGTCAATTACCGGGGGGACGTGAATGGGGGCGGCCCGATGATTCGCCTCGAATCGGACGACGGCGACTTTGCGCTCCTCTCACGGTGAGCACAGGGGCATCGGTTGCAACCTCCCGTCGTGAACCTCTTTAAAGACGTTAACGAGAGGGGTTGCCGATCACACCGACCGTTCCACAGCATCTCCCTGAGGCGATGCCGTCCGTCCCGCGTCTACTCGTTGCCGTGATGCTCATCGGGGGGAGTCTCGGGGGGACTCAGGCAGTACCAGCACAGCCGGCGTCTTCTCTCCCTCCCGGGTCCAAAACAGAGAGCGACACGGTCGACCTCTCCCCCACCGGCACCGTCGAGATCGACAACCAGAAAGGCAGCATCACAGTCACGACCTGGACCCGTCCTGAGATCGGGTACAGGGCCGCGCTGTCTCCCAGCGCGGAAGACTCGGTCGTGGCGACGGACCTGGACGTTGATCATTCCGGCGAAGAACTTTCGTTCGACCACGACCACTCGTGGTCCCTCCGGATTCCCGGTCTTCTCACCATTTCGCCGGACGGGACGAGCGAGCCGATCGGCCACTTCTGGGTCGTTATGCCGGAGACGGCCGGGCTGGAGATCGACGACCACGCGTCCACCATCGAGGTCTCCGGGGTACAGGGAAACGTCAACATCGACACGCATTCGGGAACGGCCACGGTCGAGGCGATAGGGGGCAACCTACGACTGGAAACCTTTTCGAGCTCCGCGACGGCCTCGGGGCTCCAGGGGCGCACGGAGATTGAAACGCGCTCGGGAGGCATTACGGCCGTGTTCGAGGAGTTTGCCGGCCCCAGCTCGGCCGAAACGCATTCCGGAGACCTTCGCTTCTACCTTCCGGCCGACACGGGCCTGACGGTGGCGACGGACGCAGACACCAGCCAGTTCGTGATCGACGAGGCCTTCGGCACTCCGTCGCGGGACGACGACCGGTGGACCCTCAACGGGGGCGGCGCGGACCTCTCCCTGGAGACGTTCTCAGGCACCATTGAGCTGCGGCCGCTCAGCGCCTACCCGGCGGATCGCTAGAGCGCGTCCAGCTCCCGCTGGTCGACGCGTTGCTCCTCGCCGTCTTTCACCTGAAAGAGCATCCACGGCTCCTCGGGCCGGTCCAGGTAGCAGAGCACCTCGGCCCCGAGTGCCTCGTGGGCGGCCCGGGCGCATTCCTGCACCGTCTCCCACGGGAGCCGAGGCGCGTTGAACCAGATGCTGGTATACGGGCCGTTTTTCACACGCTCGGTGATTTGTATGGGGACGGCCTCTCCATCGTGCTGCCCTTCGTACGTCACAATTGGGGCGTCTTGCACCTGTTCTACGTTCTCAAAGACCTCCTGCAACCAGCGGGCGACCGTGTCTTCGGAGAGGTCCCGTACGTAAATTTCTGTCGTCTCGTGGGCCATAGATAGAACGCAACGATGCTCAAAAAACAGGACACGGACAGGAGCATGCCAATGCCGGACGGCCCCTTCGCTATCGGTGGTCCTCGATACGGAGCCGCCGGTCGTGCCGCTCCGCTTCATCGGGCCGGTTCGTCGCCACGACGAGCAACCGCCCCTGTGTCCGCCACGACTCCGTGATCGACGCGACCATCTTCCGCCCCGCCGCGTCGAGGTTGGCAACGGGCTCATCGAGAAGAAGGAGGGGCGGGAGGGAGAGCAGGGCCGCCGCGTACTTCACCCGCTGCCGCATGCCCGAGGAATAGGTCTCCACGCGGTCATCGGCCCGGCCCACGAGTCCTACCCGGGCGAGCACCTCGTTGATGCGGGTCGCGGGGGCCGCCACCCGACGCGCACGGGCCAGAAAGCGAAGGGTCTCCCGTGCCGTGAGCTCCTCGTAGACCCCTACGGCCGGGGCCACCAGTCCCGTCCGCAGAGGATGTTCGTCGGCCGGTACAGAATCCCCATCCACGGCGAGCGTAGCGGTCCCGGTGCGGGGCGTGAGCAGGCCCGCCAGGATGCGGAGAAGGGTCGACTTCCCCGCCCCATTGGCCCCCGTTACCGCCAGCGTCTCCCCCGCGTGCAGGGTCAACGACAACTCTCGAAAAAGCAGCAGCCGTCCAAAGTAGTGCCCGACGTGGTCGGCCGTAAGGGTCGGCATGCAGCGATAGAAAACACTCGTCTTGAGAAACCGCTTCTTGAGAAAAGGTACAGGCTTTTCCGGCCAACCCCAAAGAAATTGCCGTCCAATCCAAAATGCCTTTCGTCGCCCAGCCGGCAGGGTGGGATGCGCTGTCCTCGAAGACCCAAGGCGCCCTTCCCTTTTCCACTGCCGGCCCGAGGGCCCGGCTGCATCTCGTCCCGCCGGGAATTGCCTCCTTCTCCACCTGTCTCATCCAATCTCCCACGGCGAATTGCGTCGAGCGGCCACACACTTCCAACCGATTCTGGGTGGTTTGGACCCGGGCCATTTCTCATACTGGGGATAACCAACACTTCTTGTACGTTCCATTTCATCCTGTTTCCTTGGGTTGAGGCCCATTCGAGCCGGTCAGTCGGAAGTATCACTGATTGGAATACACTTTGCGTGCTCAAGTCCACAGAGGAGAGTTCTGCTCCGCACGGGTTCGTGGGAGGCTCCGTCCGGCCCCTCGGCACACCTTCTCCTCTGGAATACAGGGCCAGAGGACCAAAGGGTTGTTGGCATGATGCCGAAGGGCCGGACGGAGCCCCTCCAGAGGACCGTCTTTAGTTGCCAAAAGCTTTCTCTCGCCGGGGAAAACATCAAGGGGCCCTCGTGCCCTCTTTTCTTTTGCCCCGCAGCCCATCGCCGCTGCAGTCGCCCCGCCCTATCGCGCCGTCGCCTTCCTTAATGAGGGGTGAACGCAGACGGGCGTCGGATCTCTTTGGGGGGCGCGGAGTCAATTCCGCCTCGTCTGTTTTCATATTTTCACAGTTTTGACGCGACTTTTCCATGGGAAGGACCCGCGAGATTGATTCCTAAGCCAGATGGCGGTAGGTTTATCTCATAAGAAGTATTCTTTTGGGCAGAGACTGCCGTCGATGCGGAATCTCTACAAACGATTCTGAACGACGATGCATCCATCGCCCGGGCTTCGCGGTCCTGAGGTTGGCATCTTTCCCCAACCCAAGAATTATTCTTCCTGCTCTGACGGCCCTCGAGTACGTTTCGCCCTCCAATCGGACGAGGACCATCGCTCCGTCGTTTTCCCGAGGCAGGCTGTACTTCGTCTACCCCCACCCTTGTCTTCCTAAACGTCTCAACTCAAATGGCCTCTTCGCATCGTCTTCTCTACGTCGTCGGAGCCCTTGCTCCATTTACTGAGCGATCGCCGCTTGCCGCCCTCAGCCGATCGCTTCCCGAACAGGTTCAGAAGGCGGGAGACTTCGAAGTGCGAATCATGATGCCCTGCTACGGGGACATCAATGAGCGAAAGCACAGTCTCCACGAGGTCATTCGCCTCTCCGACACGGATGTACCGATGGGGGCGGACACCGAATCGGTCTCCGTCAAGGTTGCCTCGGTGCCAGAGGTGCAGTTGCAGGTGTACTTCATGGACCACGACGACTACTTCGGACGGGCGAACCACGCCACCGACGCCGACGGCAATGCCTTCGAAGACAATGCGGACCGGGCGCTGTTTTTCGGTCGCTCCGTGCTGGAGACGCTCCGGGAGCTGCGCTGGGGACCAGACCTCATCCACGCATTCGGGGGAATCAGTGGATTTCTCCCCTCGCTCCTCTCGACCACCTACACGGACGACGATCTGCTGGGCGCCACGAAGTCCGTCTACACGCCCGGGGGATCGGCCCCGGAAATCAATGTCGACGCGTCGTTCGCCGACGCCATGAATCTTCCCCTCGACGGCCATACCGGGGCCCCTCTCTCGGAGGTCGGACACGCCTACGCAGACGCCACAGTCTTTCCACCAGGCGAAACGTCGGCAAACGGCCTGCGGGATGACAGGACTTCGACGTTCCAGGACGACACCAAGCCGCGCACCGAACAGGCGGTGGCCCTCTACGATCAAATGCTCGGTGAAGTCCCCGCGTAGCACTCGCCTGTACAGAAACACCCTGCTTCCAGGCGGCATTCAGGGACCCGATTGGCGGAGAGGTCCCCCCTCCGGTGTATCGACGTCGGGGGCGCTCCGGCCCCGCTGTACTGGGCTCTGCGTCCTCCCCCATCCCTCCCAGTGTGGGGGCCTCTCCTCCTCCCTTTTGTACTGAACCGGCGTTTGCCGACCGTACGTGCCGATGTCTACGAGGTCTTCCTGGCTGCCTGCCCTCCTCATAGGGGGCATTGTGCTCGTCTCCTTCACTGGCTGTAGCGACTCATCGGACGTGGGACTGGGGGTGGGCTCTGACCCGCTTGGGGGCGGTGACCCCGCCACCTTCGACGCCCTGCCCACCCTCGATACGACCCGGACCGCCCCCATCACCGGAGACAACGCTCGCGACCGTCCGAGATCCCAGAACGCATGGCGGTTCTTGATCGGCGTCGTGGACGACCCGGTGCCGGGCACCGGCATCGTAGAGGCGGAGGGCTACCTCGACTTCGCGGGGCGCTCTACCCTCCCCTCCGAGATTGCCGATCCCAACGCTCCGGACTCTCTCACCGCCGAGCTGCGCCTGACGACCGACTACTTCCACGGCACCTCCACCACGTCGATGGAGGTAGAGGTGTATAACCTGACGGAGGAGGAGGACATGGACTCCACCCGGGCAACGGCGAGCTTCAGCGCCGACCCCTCCCCGGTGTCCGTGGAAATGGCCACGATTAATCCGTCCGACTCGCTGGTCACCATCCAGCTCCAACAGTCCTGGGTCAACAACAACCTGGGCACCCTGCGCAACACGAGTAGCGATGGGGCCGACTTCGAAGACGAATTCCACGGCTTCAAGATCATTGCGCCGAACAGCGAGGCCGTTGCGGGGTTCTCTTCGTCGGATGCCGCCCTGCGTCTCCGGAGGGTGGCCTCCGGGGACACCGTCACGGCCGACTACTCGGGCCTGAAGACGTTCACCCACCTCGAGCAACGGAATGCTGGTGACCCGCCGTCCGGATACCGCCTGATGCAGGACGGCATTGGGGCCGGACTTTCGATGGAGTGGGACTTTTCCGAACCCCCACTCGACACCCTTGAAAGCGATCCGCTGAACCGGGCTGAAATTGTCGTCCCGAACGATACGAGCGCGCTGGAGTCATTCACGCCCTCCGACTTCGAACGGCCGCAGCCGCAGGGCTACCGCATCATCGCCACCCGCGCCTCGGCCCCAGACGCGCCTTCCTGCCGGGCCGTGGGCGCCGTGGCCTTCTCCGACGCGAACGAGGCCTGCCTCCTCCCGCTCCGTCCCTCCGCGGCCCCCACCGCGGCCCTCGTTCCGGACAATGTGTCGCGCCCCATCTTCGAGCAGTCATTCCGGCGCGTCCGCGACGGCCAGTCCCCCGTCTTCACAACGTTTCGCGTTTTTGTTGCCGACCGGGAGAACACCTCCGTCAATCAGGGCGCCACCATTCAGCCCGGCCTGCCCACCACGCTGCCTGTCCTCGTGCCCGATGAGGGGACCGATCCGAAGCCCCCCCGCGCTGCCTTGACCGTAACGCCGCTCTAGACGATGATTGCCGCTCGGCCTCTTCTCCATACACTGCGCGACGGCCTCATGCATGCATCCGGGATTCCACGCCTGCTCCTTACAGTCGTCGGCCTCGCGGTCGGCCTTGTGGGCACCACTGTCCCGGCGCAGGCGCAGTCCAACGGCGAGGGCACGATTTACTCCCGGTTCGGGGTGGGCAGCCTGGTGGAGTTCTCGTCCTCCCAGAGCGACGCCATGGGCGGGGGCGGCTACGCACTTCGCTCCCTCAACTACAACCCCGACGCCAATCCCGCCCTCTGGAGCGACCAGGTCTTTACCCGCTTGTCCGGAAGTGCGGCCTACCGGTCCATCACCGCAGAGGACAACCAGGGCAACTCCGGACGACTGACCTCCGGCAACGTCCAGGCCATTCAGTTCAACTTCCCGCTCTACGAACGCTCTCTGGGGGTCGGCCTCTCGTTCCAGCCCTACTCCCGCTCCAATTATAGCGGCACACGGTCGGGGCGCACAGAGGTGCCCGTCAATGGCACACGTCCGGAAGTGCCGTTCGAAACAGAGTTTTCTGGATCCGGCGGGCTTCACCGGTTACGGGGGGGACTGGGGTACCGGGTCAACGACATGTTGAGCGTCGGAGCAAGCGCTGACGTTCTGTTCGGGGTGCTGGAAAGCCAGCGACGCACGACGTGGGCAGACCCGGCCCTCCGGAACGTAGTCGTGTCCGACGGGGCCCAGCTCTTCGGGGTCACCAGCACCCTCGGCAGTCATCTGGCCCTCGCCGACGTATTCGCCGAGGATGACGCCTTCTCCATCGGCGCCTCCGTCACCCTTCCGGCCAACCTGTCGGGCGAGCGCTACCGCACCCTCGACGAAGACCTCGCCCGCGACACCCTGTCCACCGAGCGGGGAGACGTCACGCTGCCCTGGAAAGGGCGCCTGGGACTGTCCTACCAGCCCAATGCCCGCTGGACGTTCGTTGTCGACGGGGCCTTCGATCCCTGGAGCACCTTTTCGAGCGACTTCTCCGCCGGGGCTTCCGAAACGGCTCCCGCCCGCTTTCCGGCCGGCGGAACGGAGACCCTTGCCGACCGGTGGCGTCTCTCCACCGGGGCCGAAGTGGTGCCCGCCGGCGGCGATCAGTTGGCCGGGTACTTCGCCCAGGCCGCCTACCGCTTCGGGGGGTACGCGGAGCAGTTGTACGTGCGCCCCGACCAGGAAACAACCCTCTATGAGTTTGCCGTCACCGCCGGCATCAGCCTGCCCACCTCTCTCTCTGGCACGCGAATTGACCTGAATACGGTTGCCGGAACGCGAGGGACGACCACCGATGCCCTCGTCCGCGACCGGTTCTTCGGGGTCTCCCTTCACGTGAACTTCGGAGAACGCTGGTTCCAGCGGCGCAAGCTCCGGTAGGCAACACGGGACCCGCGGGTTCTCCCCTCACCGAACAGGCCCCGCTTCGAGGCCTTCTTGACTGAAACCCAACGCGAGGCGTCCAGTCTAAAGCCGTAGCCTGTTCAAAATACCGGACAGATTCGCCCCCAACATGCTCTCTTCTGCCCCCTCCCTCCGGCTGCAGTCTTCCATCGTCGGTGTGCTTTGCGCAGGCCTCGCCCTGCTCGTCGCGGCCCCGCCGGCCTCGGCCCAGGACAGCGAGCCGAGCAAGCAGGAAAAGCTGATGCACTACAGCCTCTACTACGAGAATTACAAGAACGACAACTTTGAAAGCGCGCGGAGCGACCTGCTCTGGGTCCTCGAAAATGCCCCCGGCGTTCCCGACGGCGACGACGACAACTACCGCCGGGTCATTCGTCTCTACGAGGGGCTCGCCGAGCAGGCCTCGGATGAGGAGACGCGGAAGGCGCACCTGGACACCGCAGCGACGCACCTGGCCTCTGCCGTGGAGAAGATCGACCAGGACGGCCTCGAATACACCCCCTACAAGTGGGAACGGCGCAAGGGGCGATTCCTCGAAAAATACCAGGGCTCTCTTCCCAACGACGTTGAAGGACTGGAGACCCCGACGGCGCACTACCGAAAGGCCTTTGAGCTTGCCCCAAAGGAGCTCAATGCCTACTACATCCAGCAGATCCTGCAGTCGCACCTTGAAAACAACGATCTTCAGCAGGCCCTCGATTTCGCCAACACCGTGGAGTCGA
>NZ_JAZKRW010000022.1:0-29349 GCF_036626415.1 Salinibacter sp. | reverse complement strand
GTTCGCGCCCCGAACGGCCCACGGACCCGGGCCCCGAAGGAGCGGAGTGCCGTCGCAGGGCTCCTCGTGGCGGTCCCGTTTCCTGAGCCCCCCAGCGCAAAGTCTAAACACGCGCCCCCCCACTGCACATTTCCGCCGCTCGGCCCCCGTACTTCCGGCCGGTGCGCCGTCGGCAGGAGCCGGCGCACGCTACTGCTCGGCCCGAAGGACCAGCAGGTGATCGGGCCGCAGGGTCAGCTGCTCTCCCGGCGCAACCGCGTCCGGCTCGTCCAGAAACTCGACCAGCTCCGGCACCACGTGCCAGGCCGTGCACTGCACACCATCGAGCTCATGGGTCTCCGCCGGCACCTCAAACTCGACGGGGGCCCCGCCCTGATTCATAAGCACCAGAAACGAGTCATCGGTCCGGGGTCGGCCCTTCGAGTCGGGCGCCAGGTTGTGGCCACGCAGCAGGTACCCGAAGGCGTGCAGGCCCTCGTCGTGCCAGTCCCCGTCGGTCATCTCGCGGCCCTCCGGGTGCCACCAGAGCACGTCGCCGGAGCCGTCCGACTCCTCGGCCGATTCGAGAAAGTGCCGCCGCCGGAAGCTCGGGTGTTCCTTCCGAAAGGTTGCGAGCCGCTGCACAAACTCGAGGAACGCCTGCTCGCGCTCGTCGAGGTCCCAGTCGTACCAGCTGATCTCGTTGTCCTGGCAGTAGGGGTTGTTGTTGCCGCGTCGGGTGTGGGACAATTCGTCGCCTCCCAGAATCATGGGCACGCCCTGTGACAACAGCAACGTGGCCATGATGCTGCGCTTGCGCCGCTCCCGGCACTCGATCACATCCGGATCCTCAGTCGGGCCCTCCACGCCGCAGTTGGTCGAGTGGTTGTCGTCGTGGCCGTCCTCGTTGCCCTCCTTGTTTTCCTCATTGTGCTTCCGCTCGTAGCTCACGAGGTCCTGCAGGGTAAAGCCGTCGTGGGCCGTCACGAAGTTGAGGGACGCGAAGGGACGACGGCCGGAGCGTTCGTAGAGGTCGCTGGAGCCAGTGACCCGCGTGGCCACGTCTCCGTTCAGCCCGCGGTCGCCCCGCCAGAACCGACGGATGGTGTCGCGGTAGCGGCCGTTCCACTCGGCCCACTGCCACGGGAACGATCCGACCTGGTAGCCCCCCGGCCCCACGTCCCAGGGCTCCGCGATGAGTTTCACCTGGCTCAGCACGGGGTCCTGCTGCACCACCTTGAAGAAGGAGCCGAGCATGTCGACGTCGTACAGCTCGCGTGCCAGGGCCGACGCGAGGTCGAACCGGAAGCCGTCCACATGCATCTCCGTCACCCAGTAGCGCAGGCTGTCCATGATCATCTGGAGGACGTACGAGTCGCCGGGATCGAGCGTGTTGCCGGTCCCGGTGTAGTCCATGTAGTAGCGCTCGTCGTCGGGGTTGAGCTTGTAGTAGGTGCGGTTGTCCACCCCGCGCCACGAGAGCGTGGGGCCCAGCTGATTGCCCTCGCAGGTGTGGTTGTAGACGACGTCGATGATCACCTCGAGCCCGGCGTCGTGCAGGGCGCGGACCATCATCTTGAAGTCGCGCACCGCGCTGGCCGGCCCGTTGGCGGCGTACTCGGGCTCCGGGGCAAAGTAGGAGAGCGTGTTGTAGCCCCAGTACTCCCGCAGGCCCTTGCGCAGCAGCTCGCGACGGTGCAGCTTGGCGTGCACCGGCAGGAGCTGCACCGTGGTAACGCCGAGGGTCTTGAGGTGATCGAGGACCGGCTCGCAGGCCATGCCCAGGTACGTCCCTCGCAGCCGCTCGGGCACGTCGGGGTGCTTCTGGGTCATCCCCTTCACGTGCGTCTCGTAGATGAGGGTGTCCTGCCACGGGATTTCGGGCGACTGGTCGTTGCCCCAGGCAAACGTCTCTTCGACCACCGCCGCCAGGGGCGCATGGGGGGCGCTGTCCTGGGTGTTGAACGAGCGGTCCGCCTCGTCCGCGTCCACGTCGTAGCCGAAGAGGCTGTCGTCCCACCGGAGGGGGCGCCCAATGGCCTTCGCGTAGGGGTCGAGCAGGACCTTGTTGGGATTGAACCGGTGCCCGTTCGCCGGGTCGTAGGGGCCGTAGACGCGGTATCCGTAGAGCTGGCCGGGGCGCACGTTCGTGACGTAGCCGTGCCAGATGGGACCGGTGTGTTCGGGCAGTTCGAACGTGACGTCGGGCTCTCGGTCATCCGCGTCCTCGAACAGCAGTAGCTCGACCCGGTCGGCGTGGGCACTGTGCAGGGCAAAGTTGACCCCGATGCCGTCCCACGTCGCCCCCCGGGGGTACGGCTTTCCGGGTTGGATGTGAAGGTCGCCCTTTCCCTGCGCGTCCGTATCGATCGGTGAAGCAGATGCATCCATGCAACAAAGAGGTAGCAAGCAAACAGCTTGTGCGCGCAACGGCCTGCGTTTTTTTCGTGTGTTACCGCAAAGATTGGGCCGTAATCTCCGCGATGAAATGAACCGAGCCGGGCACAGTTGCATGCAGACTCAGGCATTGGGATTTCTGTCCCCCAATGTGTAGCGTGTACATGCAGTGTCGTCCGGCGACGAAGCCCGCCGGAGCCCCCGCCGCATCTCGCTTTTGCCCCCACGCCAGCATGTCCTCTACCGCCCCATCGCCGTCCACGTCCTCCGAGTCGACCCTTCCCAAGTCGTGGTCGCGCGTCGTCATCGCATCGGTGGCCCCCGCCATTGACGGCGGGCAGTGGCCGATCAAACGGGCCGTGGGGGAGCAGGTCGAGGTGACCGCGGGGGTCCTGGTGGACAGTCACGAAGCCCTGGCCGTCGAGCTCGTGGTCCGCCACGCGAGCGAGAAGACGGAGCACGTCACCCGCATGCCCCACGTCGAGAACGACGAGTACACCGGCGCCTTCGAGGTGTCGTCGCCCGGACGCTACCTGTACCGCGTGCGGGCCTGGATCAACCGCTTCGCCACGTGGCAGGACCAATTTCGGCGCCGGGTCGAAGGCGGCGAGCCCCCGTCCGAGATTGAGAGCGAGCTGACGGCCGGGGTGTCGCTGCTCGAGGAGGCCGCCCAGAACGCCCCCGACGACGATCGGGACATGCTGGAGGCCCACATCGACGCCTTCCAGAACGGCAACGCGGAGGCGGCCCTCGGGGACGAGATCGCGGAGCTCGTGCGCCGCCACGCGCCCCCCGACCAGCAAACGACCAGTGCGACCTACGAGGTGCTCGTGGACCCGGAGCGGGCCCGGAGCGGCGCGTGGTACGAGTTCTTTCCGCGCTCGGCCCGGAACGACGACCAGCACGCCACGCTCGACGACGCGGCCGAGCGGCTGCCACGCATCAAGGAGATGGGCTTCGACGTCGTCTACCTTCCGCCCGTCCATCCCATCGGCGAAACGAACCGCAAGGGCAAGGACAACGCTCCCGAGGCCGATCCCGGCGACCCCGGCAGCCCGTGGGCCATCGGCGGCTTCCTGGAGGACGGGTCGAAGGGCGGGCACAAGAGCGTCCATCCCAAGCTGGGGGGCATCGAGGCGTTCGACCGCTTCGTGGAACGGGCCCACGACCTGGGCCTGGAGGTTGCCCTCGACATCGCGTTTCAGTGCTCGCCCGACCACCCTTACGTCGAGGAGCACCCCGAGTGGTTCTACCACCGCCCCGACGGCTCCCTCCGCTACGCCGAAAACCCGCCGAAGAAGTACGAGGACGTCCACCCCATCAACTTCGAAACCGAGGACTGGCCCGCGCTCTGGGCAGAGCTCAGAAGTGTGTTCGAGCACTGGATCGACCACGGCGTCACCACCTTTCGCGTCGACAACCCCCACACCAAGCCGTTTGCGTTCTGGCAGTGGTGCCTGCGCGAGTTGCGCGAAGAGACGCCCGAACTCGTCGTCTTGTCGGAGGCCTTCACCCGGCCCAAGACCATGTACCACCTCGCGAAGCTCGGCTTCAACAACTCGTACACCTACTTCACCTGGCGCAACACGCCGGAGGCCCTCGAAGAATACGGCAACGAGCTCTTCCACACCGAGGTGGCCGAGCACTTCCGGCCCAACTTTTGGCCCAACACGCCCGACATTCTGCACGACGAGCTCGTCCACGGCGGGCGCCCCGCGCACAAGAGCCGGTTCGTGCTCGCGGCCACAATGTCCAGCGCCTACGGCGTCTACGGCCCGCCCTTCGAGCACGTCGACAACCAACAGCGCGACCACAAGGAGGAGTACGCCCGGAACGAGAAGTACGAGATCCGCACCTGGAACTGGAACGACCCCACGTCACTCCAGCCCTTCATGGCGCGGATCAACCGCATCCGCAACGAGAACCCGGCCCTGCAGCAGATGCGGTCGATCCGGTTTCTGGAGACCCAGCACCCGGACCTGATTGCCTACAGCAAGACCGCCGGGGACAACCGCATTGTCGTGGTCGTCAGTCTCGACCCCCACAACGAGCGCGAAGGCCAGCTCGTCCTTCCGGTCCACGACCTCGGCCTGCCGGCCGACGAGGCGTTCTCCGCCCACGACCTCCTCCACGACGCCCATTACACCTGGCACGGCACCCACCACTACCTCCGCCTTTCCCCCGACCGCCCCGCCCACATTTTTCGGCTCGAACCGGCCGGCACGAACGAGCACACGCACGCCGCCTACGACCGCCTCGTGCACGCATAATCTGATTGGAACGTTTGAAGGTTGAACGTTGGAAGGTTGTCTCCCGACGCCTCCTTCCTCAACCTTCCACCGTCCACCCTTCAACTTTCAACCGCAGTACCATATGCCCGACGACTTCCTTGACGATCCCCGCTGGTACAAAGACGCCGTCATCTACGAGCTGCACGTCCGCAGCTTTTACGACTCCAACAACGACGGCTACGGGGATTTTCAGGGGCTCCGCGAGAAGCTGCCCTATCTCGAATCGTTGGGCGTCAACACCCTCTGGCTGCTTCCTTTCTTGGAGAGCCCGCTAAAAGACGACGGCTACGACACGGCCGACTACTTCAAGGTCCTGCCCATCCACGGCGACCTCGACGACTTCAAAGCGTTTCTCGACGACGCTCATGCCCGCGGCATGCGGGTGATTACCGAACTGGTGCTCAACCACACCTCCGACCAGCACCCGTGGTTTCAGGAGGCGCGCGACCCCGCGTCCGACAAGCACGACTGGTACGTCTGGAGCGAGACGGACGACGCGTACGAGGACGTGCGCGTCATCTTCACCGACACGGAAGACTCGAATTGGGCCTGGGACCGGAAGGCACAGAAGTACTACTGGCACCGCTTCTTCAGCCACCAGCCCGACCTCAACTTCGACAACCCGGAGGTGCGGGAGAAGATGAAGGAGGTCATGTTCTTCTGGCTCGACATGGGCGTGGACGGCCTCCGGCTCGACGCCGTGCCGTACCTCTTCGAACGCGAGGGCACCAACAGTGAAAATCTTCCCGAGACAATTGCCTACGTGAAAGAGCTGCGGGCCGCCGTAAAAGAGCGGTATGGCCCCGGCAAGGTGCTCCTGGGCGAGGCCAATCAGTGGCCCGAGGACACGCTTCCCTACTTCGGCGAGGACGCGGAGGGCAACAGTACGGGCGTGCAGATGGCCTTCAACTTTCCCGTGATGCCGCGGCTCTACATGGCGCTGCGGCGCGAAAACCGGCGGCCGATCGTGGAGATGCTCGATCTCACCGGCGGCATCCCCGACGACGCCCAGTGGGCCCTCTTCCTCCGCAACCACGACGAGCTCACCCTCGAAATGGTAACCGACGAGGAACGGGACTACATGTACCACGAGTACGGGGCCGACGATCGCTTCCGCATCAACGTGGGGATCCGGCGCCGCCTCACGCCGCTGCTCGGGGGCGAGCGGCAGCGCATCGAGCTCATGAACGCCCTGCTGTTCAGCCTGAAGGGGAGTCCCATCATCTACTACGGCGACGAGATCGGAATGGGGGACGACCCCTTCCTCGGCGACCGCAACGGGGTGCGCACCCCCATGCAGTGGAGCCCCGACAAGAACGGCGGCTTCTCGCGGGCGCCGCACCACAAGCTGTTCATGCCCCCCATCAACCGGGGCAAGTACAGCTACGAGTTCGTGAACGTGGAGGACGCGGAGAACGACCCCCACTCGCTCCTCCACTTCATGCGACGGCTCATCGCCCTCCGCCAGCAGCACAAGAAAATCTTCGGGCGGGGCAGCCTCGAGCTGTTGCCCGTGGAGAACCAGTCGATCCTCGCGTTCCTCCGCGAGTACGAGGGCGAGCGCATCTTGGTGGTCAACAACCTGTCCCGCTTTACGCAGTCGGTTCACCTCCCCGCCCGGGACGACCTGCAGGGACTGGCGCCGGTCGAGCTCTCCGGCCAGTCCGCGCTCCCCCCCATTGGCAGCGACGAGTATCACCTGACCGTTGGCCCCCATCACTTCTACTGGTTCAAGCTTGTGCCCCAAGACGACGTGCAACGCGACGAGACCCGCCGCAGCGGCCTCCAGCCCCGCGAGGATCGGAATGGCCGAGCCCGCCCCACCCTGCCGGTCGCCGAAGGCCTGCAGAACCTGCTCGTGCCCACCATGGCGCAGCGTCGCGGCCCCGAGCAGATCGAGGCCCTGCTCCCAGAATTCATTGACAAGCAGCGGTGGTTTGGCGCCAAGGGAGAAGTCATTGAAGATGTGGAGGTGGAAGACGCCGTGCGCCTTCAGAGCGACCCCGTGGTGTACCTGTCCGTGCTCCGGGTCGACCTTGAGGAAAAGACGTCCTTCTACACGCTGCCCCTGATGGCAGCGCCGGAGCCGGAGGCCTCCGCCCTCCTCGACGAGCACCCGAGCGCCGCCCTCGCGTGGATGGAGATAGACGACACCAACGAGCGACGGCTCATCTACGACGCGACGGTCACCCCTGCCTTCTGGGCCACCCTCTTCCGCTGGTGGCAACGCGGGGGCACCGGGCGCTCCCTGAAAGGCCTCTACACGGCCGAGCCCTCCAAGGCCATGGGCACCGAGCCCCCCGAGGACGTGCGCCTCTTTACCGGTGAGCAAAGCAACACCTCGGCCATCGTCAACGACGAGTACTTCCTCAAGCTCTACCGCCGCCTGGAAGAAGGCCCGAATCCCGAAAAGGAACTGCTGGAGCACCTCACGGACGTCGACTTTACGTTCTCTCCGCGACTGCACGGGACCTTTCACTTCCGGCGGCGGCGCCGTCAGTACACGCTCGGCGTGCTGCAGGAGGCCCTCGCGGTGGACACCGACGCGTGGAGCTACGCCCTCTCCTGCACGACCACCTTTCTCGACCGCGTCGAAAATTCGCCGTTCCCGTACGAGCAGGCCAAGAACACGGCCCCGTCGACGGACGGCCCCAGCTGGACCGCGGACCGCTTCTCGGACGCGACGGTGCCCGTGTGGCTCGAAGAACTGGCCCCGGAACTCATCTCGTTCGCGCGAACCCTCGGGGTGCGCACCGCCGAAATGCACCACGCGCTGGCCCGGGCGGAGGGCGAAGACATGCGCCCCGTTGAGGCACCGACGGACGCAGGGACGGAACTGGCCGGGCGCATCCGAGACGAAATGGAGGACACTCGTGCCCTCCTCGACCGCCAGCCCACCCTGGAGGCCGAGGCACGCCCCTCCGCCGCGGCGTGGAGCGCCGCCCGGGCGCACCTCACGCCCCTCGACGACGTATCCGGCACGCACGACCGCATCCGAATCCACGGCGACTACCACCTCGGCCAGCTCCTCCGGGCCGAAGGCGACGTCTACGTACTCGACTTCGAAGGCGAACCGACCCGTCCCCTCGACGAACGCCGCAAGCGCGAAAACGCACTGCGGGACGTGGCCGGCATGCTTCGCTCCCTGGAGTACGCCGTCCTCGCCTCCTGGCAGGACCGCACGGACGCGGACCCGGACTACGAACCGTGGATCGATGCGCTCCTCTACTGGACGGAGACGACCTTCCTCGACGCCTACGCCGACACGACCGGAGACGCCTCCTTCCTTCCGGCGCCCCCGGCCCGCTACACGTTTCTCTGGGCCTTTCTGCTCGACAAAGCCCTGTACGAGGTCCGGTACGAACTGAACCATCGCCCCGACTGGGCCTGGCTTCCGCTCCACGGCCTCCACCGCCTCCTTGCCTCGCAGGAGCGGACTGCGCCCGAATCCCCCGACGCCTGATTCCCTTCCCCTTCGGCCTTCTCTCCACGCCTCCCTTCTCCTCATGCCTCATCTCACCGACGACGACATCTACTACTGGCGGCAAGGCACCCACACCCACAGCTACGAGCGGATGGGGGCGCACCCCAACCAGCAGGGCACCTGGTTCAGCGTCTGGGCCCCCCACGCCGAACGGGTGGAGGTGACGGGCGACTTCAACGACTGGCGCTTCGGCGCCGACGTGCTGGAGCGCCGCGAGGGGGGGCTCTGGGAAGGGTACGTCCGCGGCGCCCGGCCGGGCGACAAGTACAAGTACCACCTCCAGGCCGACGGCGAGTGGTTCGACCGCACCGACCCCTACGCCTTCCGGATGGAGCCGCCCGCCCAGAACACCTACGAGGGGCTCTCGGCCATCGTCACCGACCTCGACACCTATTCGTGGGGCGATGCCGACTGGATGGCCCACCGGGAAGGCCCCAGCGGACTGGACGGGCCCCTCTCCATCTACGAGGTACACCTCGGCTCCTGGCGCCACAAGGGACACGGCGAGTCGCTCAGCTACCGCGAGGCGGCCGAGCCGCTGGCCGACCACGTGCAGAACCTGGGCTTCACGCACGTCGAGTTCCTGCCGCTCGCCGAGCACCCGTACTACGGCTCGTGGGGCTACCAGATTCTCGGGTACTACGCCCCCACCTTCCGCTACGGCGACCCCGAGGGCCTCATGCACCTCATCGACACACTGCACCAGCGCGGGATTGGCGTCATCATGGACTGGGTGCCCGGCCACTTTGCCACCGACCCGCAGGGCCTCACGTACTTCGACGGCTCTCACCTCTTCGAGTACGAAGACCCGCGCATGCGGGAGCATCCGGACTGGGGCACGCGCGTCTTCGATTTCGGCAAGAACGGCGTGCGCAGCTTCCTTCTCTCCAACGCCCTCTTTTGGATGGACAAGTACCACGTCGACGGTCTACGGGTCGACGCGGTCGCCTCCATGCTGTACCGCGACTACTCGCGAGAGGGCGACTGGGCCCCCAATGTGCACGGCGGCCGCGAAAACCTGGGCGCCATCAGCCTCCTCCAGGACACCAACGAGCACGTCTACGACGAATACCCGGAGGCGATCATGCTGGCGGAGGAGTCGACCGCCTGGCCCGGCGTTACCACGCCCACCGAGCACGGCGGCCTCGGCTTCCTCTACAAGTGGAACATGGGCTGGATGCACGACACGCTCGAATACGCAAGCAAGGAGCCCGTCCACCGCAAGCACCACCACGGCGATCTGACGTGGACCCTGAGCTGGGCCTTCTCGGAGAACTATACGCTCCCCCTCTCCCACGACGAGGTGGTGCATGGCAAGAGCTCGCTCTGGAGCAAAATGCCGGGCGACGACTGGCAAAAGGCCGCCAATCTGCGGCTCCTTTACGCCCACATGTTCGGCTACCCCGGCAAGAAGCTTCTCTTCATGGGGGGCGAGTTCGGGCAGTACCACGAGTGGAATCACGATCAGGAGCTGGAATGGGGACTCACCGACGAGCCGCTGCACGAGGGCCTCATGGAGTGGCTCGGCGACCTCAATCACCTCTACCAGAACGCCCCTGCCCTCTGGAACGACCAGGCGGACGGATTCGAGTGGATCTCGTACGACGACCGTGAGAACAGCGTCCTCACCTACCGCCGTCTGAACGGCGACCAGTCCCTCATCTTCGTGCTCAACTTTACCCCCGTCGTCCGCGAGCACTACCGCATCGGGGCCGCGGGCCGGGGCGTCTGGCGAGAGCGCCTGAACAGCGACAGCAATGTGTACGGCGGTAGCAACGTGGGCAACCAGGGCGCCGTCCAGAGCGCTCCCATCGGGCAACACGGGCACTCCCACTCCCTGGAGCTGACCCTCCCGCCACTCGGTGCACTCGTTCTCTCCCAGGACGAGTGACGGGGCCTGGCAGGGCCCGGATCGTCCCGCCAATTAACACCTTCTAGACGTTCTGCACTTGACGGACTCGGATCCACGCGCTTATTTATAAGCGGTCTAAATAAGCAACCGATCGCCCCTGCCGTGGACACGAATTCGTCCTTTGCCCGACGCTCCTTGCTGACCGTCTTTGGAGTGCTTCTGCTGTTGCTCATCTTCCTTCCGGCCTGTTCGGACGATCCCATTCTCGGCCCGAACGAGGGCGAGCCCTCCGACGATGGGGGCAGTTACAGTAGTATTCACCGCCTATCCCCCCCGTCTCCAACTGCCGACTCGACGGCCCCCACCACGGCGTCGGCGCTCGATCTGACCGACGCCAACCCGGAGCGCTTCTGATCTCGCTTCGCCGGAAAGCTTGGAGGGTCTCCATCGCAGTCTTCCCTACAGCACATGAACGTCTTTATCCGCCTGCTGCTCGGCTTCTTTTTTGTAATTGGTCTAAATTGCACTCCCGCAGATGCACAGGACACGACTACGGGGCGGGTCGAGGGGCGGGTGCTCAGCGCGGGCACTGAGGTCCCTGTGTCGGACGCCACCGTCGAGATCCTCGGGGACGATCGCCCCAGGGGCACCACGACCGCCGCGGATGGGCGCTTCGTGGTTGAGGCCCTTCCCCCGGGGCCAACCCGACTTGAGATCCGCCACGTCGGGCATGTCCCAGCCGTCCGGACGGTCCGCGTGCGGGATGGAGAGACCACCCGCGTGACCGTTGAACTTGAGCGCGATGTGGTCGAGCTGTCCGGCCTCGAAATCACCAGCCGCAGCGAGGCGGCCCAGGCGTCGTTTCCCGGCGCGACGTTTACCGTCGACGCGGCGGAGCTGGAACGGAGCAACCCCATCGGCCTGCAGGAGACGCTCCTCTCCGTGCCGGGCGTGTTCGGCCGGGCCGACGACGGCATGGGGCAGACCCGGATGTCGATTAGCATTCGGGGCCTGCAGTCGCGGCGTACCCAGCGCGTCCTCGTAATGGAGGACGGCGTCCCCATCCAGCCGGCTCCCTACATCTTTTCGCCGCTCTACTACAACCCTCCCGTCGAGAGGATCGAGAAGACGGAAATCATCAAGGGCAGCTCCTCCATTCGCCACGGCCCGCAGACGATGGCGGGGGTCATCAACTTCGTTACCGGGCGCCCGCAACGACGCTCGCCCGGGGGCGAACTCAAGATCACGGGCGGCTCCCACCGGTACGCCAGTGCCTTCGCTGAAGTCGGCGGGTTTGGGACCGACGCCCTGCGTCCGCAGGTCCAACTGCTCATGAAGCGCGGCGGCGGCTTCCGGGACAACAACGACTTCCTCCAGCTCAATGGCACCGCCAAGCTGCAGTACGACCTCAGTGACGATCAGTCTCTGTACCTAAAGGGCAACGTCGATTACGAGGACATGAACGCCACATACCATGGCCTCACCCCACACAGCTTTGAGACCAACCCGGACTTCAACCCGAAGGACGACGATTCCTATCGCATCTTGCGGGGGGCGTTCGACGCAATTTACAACCACAACTACGGCGGCAGCCTCCGGAGCACCACGAAGCTCTACGCCAACGTGTTCGACCGGCCCTGGTGGCGGGAGGAAAATGTGTTCGTGCGCGCCGACGACTACGAGGAAAACGGCGCGGCGGCCGAGCCCGTGCCGCCGACTACGCCGGGGGATCTCGTCCGCGTCGCCGTCACCGACGTGACGGATCGGGACCGGGCCGTCGCCTTCGGAAACGAGCGCACTTTTCACGTGACTGGACTGGAGCATACGTTCGACATCGACCACGGCCTCTTCGGGCGCTCTGCCAGTCTGGAAACGGGCCTCCGCCTGCACTACGAGCGGTTCGAGGACGCCAATAAGATCGGCGACGATCCTGAGGCCCGAGACGGCGTGTTCTTTCGGGGCGACCGGTCCGACCCGCCCGTGACGATTGTCGGGAAGAGTCGCATCTACGAAACGCAGGCGCTTGCGCTCTACGGCCTGGAAGAACTCCAACTGGGCCCGCTTCGCCTGTCGCCGGGCGTGCGGCTGGAGCTCTTCAACCAGTCGAGCACAGATCGCCTCGACGGCAATCGCACGGTCGAGGAAACCAATGTGGTGGCGCTGCCGGGCCTCGGGTTCAACTGGGACCTGGGGCGGTACGCCCTGGGTGCCCCCCTCGGGGACGGCCAGTTCAACCTCTTCGGCGGGGTGCACCGCGGCTACACCTCGCCCTCCAGTGCCACGTTCCTCACCCTGGGCGTAAACGACCCGAATCGAGAGGCGGCCTTCGACCTACAGGCGGAGAAGAGCTGGAACTCCGAGCTGGGCCTTCGGGGCCGCACCGGGGCCGGTCAGTTTCAGTTTACCGGCTTCTACACCTACGTCGAGGACCTGGTTGGCGGCAAGACGCGCTTCACGCAAAACCTGGGCGTGGTGCAGAGCTACGGCCTGGAGACCAACGCTACACTAGAGGGCGACGCCTTCGCGAGCGTCCTCCCCACCCTGGACGCGTCTTACACCTTCATGCAAACGGAGGTCGTGGAGGGCATCGTCCCGAGCGCCGTGGACGGCACGCCGACCAACATTAGCGGCAACGAGCTCATCGCGGCCCCGCCCCACACCGCCACGGTGGGGCTCACGAAGACCTTCTCGCGCCTCGGCCTCACCCTCCGCAGCAGCCTGCGGTACCGGGGCGGGTTCTACACCGACCTCGAAAATCTCGACCGCACCAGCAACCGGGGCGAGGTGGGTCCGGTGCCGTCGCACACGGTCTTGGACGCCGGGGCCACCTACCGGTACTCGAGCGACCTGCGCCTCAACCTCACCGTCAAGAACGCGACGGACAACGTGTACATCGGCTCGCGCCTGCACTCCAATCCGCGCGACAAGGGGCCGAGCAGCAACGGTGGGAGCACCGGCATCCTGCCCGGGCCCCGCCGCCAGATCAATCTCTCTGTGCAGTACGACTTTTAGAGTCTCCCCAAAAAAGGCACTCCGCCTCTCTCCATTTTGGAGGGCGGAGCGCCTTCCTCCTTTCACTCCATCCAACAACGCGAACACGCTTATGCACCGTTTCCTACAGCACTACACCCAACTTCTGCTCCTTCCCGTCCTCGCCATAGGACTGGTCCTGGCAGGCTGCGACAGCAGCGGAAGCAACGGCCCGGGCGACGACCCAGGCGACACGCCGACGAATGCCTACCCGGAAGGCAGCAGTTACGGCGCGGAGATTGTTGGCAACCTGCTCACGAGCGACCTCCGTAGCAAGATTGATGGCGCCCCGGACACCCCGGTCGACGAAGCCACACTGACAGCGCTCTACACCGGAGACATCGACGACAGAACGATTGCGGCCGCGTCCAACATCACGACTGAGGGCCAGAGCACGTACGACGACATCGCGGGCGGGGTCGACCTCTCCGCCAGGCTGTCGGACGTGAGCGTGCCTCTGGTGGGAAGTGCCGCGCTGGAAAGCGACGACTCGCCGACCCCTGGGACCCAGGTGACCACCGACGACCTGGTACGCTTTTACTTTCAGGACGTCGCGAACAACGACCGGTTCACCACCCCCAACGGCGTCCACATGGGCCAGCTCTCCGAAAAGCTGCTGGCCAGCGCCCTCTACGGGGAGGCCACTCAAATCCTGACGGACTTCGTCGAGGACCCGTCCGCAGTAGCCAATCCGGCGGAGAAATGGGACGAGGCCTTCGGCTACTACGGCGCCCCGCGCGACTTTGAGGAGTCGTTCCTGGACCTCGACAACCCCGACGGCTTGGTGGACGGGAGCTCAAGTCGAGACGTGGACGGAAGCGGCGGTGTCGACCTCACCACGGAATTCGTGTACACCTGGGCCGGGTACACCGCGGAGCGGGCCGCGGCCTCCAGCAGCACTGGAAACCTCAACGACTTTGCCGGGCGGGCATTCGAAGGCTTCCGGGAGGGCCGCAAGGCGATTGAAGACGGGACCCTGGACGACCTCTCCGGCCCGAACGGATTTGCTGCACAGGCCCGCGACGCCTGGGAGGCCACGATGGCCGTCAACGTCATTCACTACATGAACAGTCTGGAGGCAGACCTTGAGGGTCTCAGCGACGATCGCACATTGCAGGACGGCGACCTCGGCGAGAATGCCTGGGCCGAGGCCAAAGCCTTCACGTGGGCCCTCCAGTTCTACAGCCGGAGTGCGCTCGATTCTAGTGATCTGCAAACGATCCACGAGGCCATCGGAAACGACCCGCCGTACGGCGAAAAGACCGTGTCGGAATACGCGAACGATCTCGCAAACGCAACGCAACTCATCGCGAACGACTACGGGTTTAACGCCACCAACGTGGAACAGTGGTAGTGGCCTCCCCTTGCGAGGATGAGCCGATCCTTTTACGGGTGCCATCGCTGACTGCACAACCGTTGGCCCCTCTTCCGCCCCGGCGGAGGAGGGGCATCGGTGTCTGGTACCTTTCGTTTCACACGCTTCGTTCTGCATGAACCGTGTCGGTGCCTCAATGGCAGAGTCTGCAACTGAGAGCCGGGTTGGGCGGGCCGTCCGTCGCCTGTGGGCCGTGCCCGGAGCGGCGTGGGGCGTCCTCGTGCTTGCCTGCCTGGGCAGTCGGCTGGCCACCCCCGTCCCGTATATCGAGGACCCCGACAGTCTGCGCTTTGCCCTGAGTGTGGCCGACGAGTACGACGTGGCGGCCCTCCAGCCCCACTTCCCGGGCTACCCGGTCTTCTGGGCCGCATCCGAGCTCTTCTACCTGCCCACCGGCTCGTTCAGCACGAGCTTCTCGATTGTGGGTGGGCTGGCAACCGCGGGGCTCGTGTGGGCCCTGCTTCGCCTGTGGGGACGCCCGCTGCGCTCCGTGGAGGGCGCCGTCCTGACCGGGGTCGTCGTGTTCAACCCGCTCCTGTGGCTCATGGGAAACCGCTACATGCCCGACCTCCTGGGCACCGCCTGGGCCGTAGCCACGCTCGCTGTGCTGCTCCGGTCTTTACCGACAAAGGGCACCTTCAACGAGCGAACGGCCGTGGTGGGCGTTGTGCTCGCCGGCCTCTCGGCGGGCCTCCGTCTATCGTATTTGCCCCTCCTGCTGGTGCCGACGCTCCTGGTGCTTTGGCGCTCGTCGAAACGGGGACGGCTGCTCCTGGCCGGGACAGCTGCCGTCGCAGTCTGGCTCGTGCCCATGGTGCTGGACACGGGATTCTGGACGCTGCTCGACGTGGGCTGGGGGCAGGCAACCGGCCACTTCACCGACTTCGGCGGCACGGTGCAGACGGAGTCGGACCTCGGGCGCCGCCTCATCGGCACCGCGCAGGGGCTGTGGGCCGACGGCCTCGGCGGCTGGTGGCCGGGGCGGCACTGGAGCACGGCCGTGGTGGGCGTGGGCGTGCTGGGCACGGCCGTGGCCGGCACCCGGCGGATGAGACGGACCGGTGCCCTGCACAGCCGGCGCGTCGGGCTCGTGGTGGCCTGCGCGCTCGCCTACGGCGCCTGGATGTTCTTCTTCCAGAATGTGATTCACAAGAGCCGGCACGTGCTCCCGCTCCTGGCGCTGATCTTGCCCCTGCTCGCGGCGGGGGCCTCCACCCTGTGGCGGACGCCATCGTGGCTCGCCCGGGGAGGGCTTCTGGGCAGCGCCGTGGCGTACGTCGTCGTCGCGCTCGTGCTCGTCGACCAGCACCGCGACCCGTCGGCCATCGCTCAGGCCAAGCGCTTCGTGGAGGCGAAAGCGAGCCAACCCGGGCCGACGCGCGTGGCGTCGGTCCCGCTCGTGAACACCTACCTGCGGACCCAGCAGGTGGACGCCCAGTTTTTGTCCGTTGAAGACTCGACCGACGTGCGCCGCCTGCGCACAGCCGGCTCCGGCCGGACGCTGGTCGTGGGCACCTACGCCTCCCTGCTCCCCGCCCCCCCGACCCACACCCGCACGTTCTACCACAACCCGCACGTCAATCGCATGTGGCCCGAGGTGACCGTCTATGTCTACGAACACTGACATTGTGGATGCGCCCCTCACCGTGCTGGGCGGCGGGCCGGCGGGGCTCGCGACCGGATTCTATGCCCGTCGGCACGGCCTCGACGTGCGCCTCTTCGAGGCCGCGGACGCCGTCGGCGGCAATGCGCGAACCCTCCAGATGGGCCCGTTTCGCTACGACACCGGGGCGCACCGCTTCCACGACAAAAACCCTCGGGTGACGGCCGACGTCAAGGCACTCTTGGGCGACGACCTGCGCCGCATCGACGCGCCGAGTCAGATTGCCTGGCGGGGGCGCCGCATCGATTTTCCGCTGGCCCCCTACGACCTGCTCCGGAAGCTTCCCCTTTCCCTCCTCGCTCGCATCGCGTGGGAGCAGCTTTCCATCCCTCGCGTCGCGGACGACGCCGACCACTTTGAGGAAATGGCCCTGCAGAGCTACGGGCCCACCCTCGCCCGGCTCTTTTTGCTGAGCTATACCGAAAAGCTGTGGGGGGCCAACGCCGACCGGCTCTCTCCCCACGTGGCCGGCGATCGGCTGGAGGGGCTGGACCTGAAAACCTTTTTCCTTGAGGCGCTCGGCGGTGGGACGACGAAGGCACGCCACCTGGACGGGTCGTTCTACTACCCCAAGCACGGCTACGGCCAGATCGCCGAGGCCACCGCCGAGGCCCTGGGCCGTGAACACATTCGCACCGGGGCCCGCGTCTCGAAGCTGGCCCACGACGGGCATCGCCTGCGGCGCGTGACCATCAACGAGGACGAGCCGGTGCACACCGGCACGGTCGTCAGCACGCTGCCGCTCACCCTCATCTTGCGCCTGCTGGACCCGCCCCCGCCCGACGACATCCAGGCCCTCGCCGAGTCGATCCGCTTTCGGCACCTCCGCCTGGTCGTCCTGGGGCTCGACTGCCCCCGCCTCACCCCCAACGCCTCGCTGTACTTTCCCCATCGTTCGGTCCCCTTCACGCGCCTGTACGAGCCCAAGAACCGCAGCCCAGACATGGCGCCCGACGGGCAGACGGTCGTCGTCCTCGAACGCCCGTGCCATCCGGACACGACCGCCTGGACGCAGCCGGACGACACCCTTCGGGCCGAGGCAGTATCCCTCTTGGCCGACCACAGCCTCATTGAGGGCGACGAGGTGGTGGCGTCCACGCACCACGAGGTGCCGTTCGCGTACCCGATTCTAGAGGTCGGGGCCGAAGAAAAAGCAGCGCGCCTCAAGCAGTACCTGGACCGCTTCGACAACCTCTACCGCCTGGGTCGAAGTGCGGACTTCACCTACACGCACGTCCACAATCTCTACGCGCAGGCCCGCCGCCTCACCGACCGGATTGCAACCCGGTCCGAATCGGTCGCCTGACGTGCCTCCGACCCCGGCTATTCGGTCTCTCCGTAGACCGTGACGACGGCCGACCGCGCGCCGCCGTTGTTGCGGTGCTCATTCAGGTAGATGCCCTGCCACGTGCCGAAGGCGGGCCGGCCGTCTTGAATCGGCACGGTGAGGCTCGTGTCGAGCATCGAGGCCTTGATGTGGGCCGGCATGTCGTCGGGGCCCTCCACCGTGTGCTCGTAGTAGGGTTGGTTCTCGGGCACCATTTCGTCGAAGTGGCGCTCCATGTCCCCGCGCACCGCCGGGGCGGCGTTTTCGTTGATCGTGAGCGAGGCGGAGGTGTGCTGAATGAAGACGTGCAGCAGGCCTACCTGCAGGTCGCCGAGACGGGGGCCCTGCTTCAGAATCTCATCGGTGACGAGGTGGAAGCCGCGTGGCTTCGGGTCGAGACGAACGGTGTCTTGTCGCCATTCCATGGGGGCACGGGCGTGAATTAGCGGAGATGATGACAGGGAGATCTACGGCTCCACGCGCACATCCACCCAGACGGGGAAGTGGTCGCTCACGGGCACGTCGGGGACCGCGGCGGGAGTGGGCCGCCAGACGCCAGCGTCCTGCACCGACAGATTGGACGAGGGCAGGACGTAGTCTACCCGCGCCTCCCACTGGGCCGTGTCGTCCGGATCGAGGTCCGGATCGTCGGCCTGCCGGGCGGGAGAGGCCTCCGGCACCACGTCTCCATTGACGCGATCGTGCCCAATCAGGCGCCGCACGGCGTCCCGAAAGATGGACGCATCGTCCGGGTCGGCGTTCAGGTCGCCCATCACGACGAACGGGGCATCCTCGTGGAGGCCGCCAGCCCGCCCGGAATCGTCTTCGACGTAGCGGGCCTGGTTCAGGTAGTCGACCCAAAGCTGCACCTCGTCGTGGTTGCGATGGTCGTTGCGGCGCGCCGGCCCGTCGAAGCCCGGCGGCGTGGGATGGCTGGCCAGCACGTGGAGCACGGTACCGTCCGGCAGTTGCACCGGCACGTCCCAGTGGCTTTTCGAGGACAGGCGCATCTCGGCCCATGCGTCCGGCGCGTACCAGGGCTCGAACGTCGTCGTGTCGAGGGGCACAGAGGCATCCGGCTTTTCGTGCCACTGCAGCAGGCGGAACGTGCGAATCGAATCGCGGAGCACCGTCAAATCGTCGCGGACGAGGAGGGCCATCCCGTACTGTCCCGGAAAGGTCCCAAAGCCCCACGCGTCGTTGCCGTAGGTGCGCCCCGCGTCGGTCTGTGGGGGCACGCTGCCGTCGTCGGGTGCACCGGGGACCTCCGGCACGGTCGGGACGACCCGCCCGTCGTTGTTGAGGTCGAGCCCGCTGTGGACCCCCGTGTTGACGGGAAGCATGACGGGCTGGTACGAAATTCCGTCGAGCGAGTCGGCCTGAGCGGTCGAGAGGTAGTGGTGCGCGAAGCGCTGTGCGTTGTGGCCCTCCGGATTGCCGGCCCGGTACCCGGGATCGCCCGGCTGATCGTACGTCATCTCGTTGACGAGCAAAATGTCGGGCGCGAGGTGCTGAATGCGGGCCGCGGCCCGCTGGAGGCGAGGATGATCGGCCCGGCGCAGGTCCGTGGTGCGTACGTCTTCGATGTTGTAGGTCATCGCCCGTACGGACGTCGCCGGGTCCGTCACGGCTTCTTCGCGGGGCCGACAGCCCAGCACGAGTCCGACGCTCGCGAGCGCTAAGAGGATGGTGTACGGCTGTGTCGGCATTGCCTGCAGGAAAATAGTAGGGGTGGAGTTTGGAACAGAACTGGCTTCAAAAAAGAGGTCCGGAACACGTAGACAACGGGCCTCCCCTTTCTGTACTCAGATACGCCTCTTTATTCTTTGACTTTTTCTTCACCCCGCTTTTGGTTTAAGAGAAAGCTGAATTCACGTTTTGTTGAATCGATTGATTTTTCCTTATGAGAACGTTCACTAGGCGAGTCCCCATAGTGGTCCTACTCCTGGGGTGTTGCCTTGTCTTTTCCGGATGCCTGAAAACCCGAATTGTGACGGACGAGGCAGCCTCCGCTGAGCAGGCTGAACTGCCATGGGCGCACGGATTCGTCAATGGACTCGTGCCCCCGATCAATGCACCGCTAAACACGGAGCCTACGTGCGGCGGGGCTGGAGTATCCGAGGTGTACTTTCGACAAACGTTCGTTCAATTGGTCGCTCAAGGACTAACCAGTAGCCTCTATACGCCTCAGCGCTTCACTGCCACGTGCGCAGAGGGTGGGACGGCCTCCGCCCCCTCCTCTTTTCTCTACGAGAAAGTGGAGACACACCGCTACTTCACGCCCGAAGCGACTTCAGGTCCTCCCTCATCGAAGTAGCCCCGTTCTGTTTTTCCATTCACAAGGTATCTTTTTTCGATGCGAATGAAATACCTTCTGCCTGTTCTTCTTGCCGTCAGCCTTCTCGTTACCGGGTGTTATCAAGCCCGAATGACGACTGGGAAAGACCCTTCAGATACCGTTGTGGAGAAAAAATGGGCCTCGTCCTTCATCTATGGCCTCGTTCCGGCTCGTGTCGACGTTTCCCAGGAGTGCTCGAATGGAATCGCCTCAGCGGAACGTAAGTTCAGCTTCCCGAACATGCTGGTTAACACCCTGACGCTCGGGATCTATCTTCCTCAGAGCGTCAGGGTGACCTGTGCCGCACAAGGCTCCATGTCTGCCACGACACAGTCTCCGGCCAACGTGGATTACACTGTGCCCGCAGGCGCGACGCAGTCGGAACTCCGCAGCGTGCTGAACACCGCCACAATTCAGTCTTCAATCACCCAGAAGACCACGCAGGTTCACATTACGTCGAGATAGCGAGTCGTGAACCCAACCGAAGCTCGATCTTCCTCCGTATCATAGTACCCTGACGGCTTCGAAGCCGTCAGGGTATTTCTATGGGGAGCTATGTTCTGTCGGCATTCTCTCCCACATGATCCTCCAGGTACTCGGGCAATTCGCTGAATGCCACCTCCTCCTGGGCCCCGCTCTTCATCTCTTTGACGGTGGCGGCCTCGGCCTCCAGCTCGTTGCCCCCAATGATCATCGCATAGGGGGCCTGCTGCCGGTTGGCCTCCTTCATCTGCGCCTTCAGCGAGCGGCCCATCAGGTCGTGCGCCACGTGCAGGCCCTCGGCGCGGAGCGTCTGGGCCGTGCGGAAGACCCACCGCTCCGCCTCCTCCCCCAGCGCCGCGATAAACACGTCCGGCGCGGGCGTCTCGGGCAACTCGACGTCCGCGGCGTTGAGCGCAAGGAACAGCCGCTCCATCCCCGCCGCAAAGCCGACGGCCGGCACCGGCGCGTCGCTGCCCAGCACCTCGGCCAGTCGGTCGTAGCGCCCGCCGCCGGCGAGCGCGCTCTGCGCCCCGAGGCCCGGATGTTCGAGCTCGAAGGTGGTCTCGGTGTAGTAGTCGAGCCCCCGTACGAGGTGCGGATCCTCCTCGTAGTCGACGTCCAGGTCGCCGAGCAGGCCCTTTACCGTGTCGTAGTGAGCACGACTCTCCTCATTCACAAAATCGATGAGCGTCGGGGCGTCCCGGAGGATCTCCTGCTCGTGCTCCACCTTCGTGTCGAGGATGCGCAGCGGGTTGCGCTCCAGCCGGCGCCGGCTCGTCTCCGACAGCTCGTCGGCGTACGGGGTGAGGTACTCCTGCAGGGCCCCGACGTATTCCTCGCGGCGCTCGGGCGTGCCGAGCGTATTCAGGCGGAGGCGCAGGTCGGAGAGCCCGAGCGCCTCGCACACAGCCATCAGCACGGCGATGGTCTCCGCGTCGGCGCGCGGCTCGTCGGCCCCTAGAATCTCGATGCCAAACTGGTGGAACTGCCGATAACGCCCTTTCTGCGGCTGCTCGGCGCGGAAACAGGGGCCGATGTAAAACAGCTTTTGCACCCCACCCCGCTGATCGAGGTGGTGCTGGAGGAAAGAGCGCACGACCGGCGCCGTGATCTCGGGCCGCAGGACGTACTGCGTGTCCCCCCGCTCGAAGGCAAACATCTCCTTCTGCACGATGTCGGTCGACTCCCCCACCCCCCGGGCCACGAGCTCGGTCGGCTCCAGCACGGGCGTGCGGATCTCCTCAAAGTTGTGACGGCGCATTACGTCGCGGACCGTGGCCTCCACGTGGCGCCACTCAGTGCTGGCGGCCACGCGCGTTCCCCCGTCGTCGGTATAGGCGTCCGGCAGGATGTCGAAGGTGCCCTTGATGTTCTGGAAGGAAGTGCGCACAGGCAAACGGATCGCTCAAGAAAAGGAAAGACGTGGTTCCCCCCGAATCGCCCATCGGCCTCAGCCGCGAAGTGCAGCCTCCCCGTCGCGGATTGCCTGGATCACCGTCTCCGGCGACTCGGCGTCCAAGAGCCGCTGCCGCAGCGACGCCCGACTCACGAGCCGCGAGATGCGCCCCAGGATTTTGACGTGCTGTGACTTGTGCTCCTCGGGCCCCACGAGCAGCAGCAAAATCCGGACGGGCACGTCGTCGACCGCGCCAAAGTCGACCGGCCCCTCGGTGGTCGCGAAGGCCGCAACCGTGTCGGAGGCCGCCGGGGTCTTGGCATGGGGCAGGCCGAGGCCTTTCCCGACGCCCGTTGACATCTTCTCCTCCCGCGCGAAGATTGCCTCGCGCACCTCATCGAGGCTGCTGATGGCCTCATGACCGGAGAGCACGTCGATGAGCGCGTCGATCGCCTCCGTCTTCGAGGTCTCATTCAGCCCGATGCGGACGCGCGTCGGGTCCAGCAACTGGTTGATCCTGGTGGTTTGGGTCGTCGGCATGCGCACAACCGGATCGGTGAGGCAGACAGGACGCAGGCCGACTGTGAGGCCGGCACGTCACAGGATAGGACAGGACGCCGTCGATTTCACGTATTCGCCCGAACGCGCCCCGGGGTTCCGCGCGGCAAGCGGGCACTGTCCCCCTCAACAAAGAAGAATTCACGATCTTGTCGGATTGACCGGGGGAAACGATCGGGGCGTCTCGTCCCTGTTCGCACATCGTCGCCCACAGTCCTTATCTTCTGCCAAACAATCCACCAACCGTCCACCGCCATGCTCGACTCGTTGCTTCCAGGAGACTCATCCTCGGATTCGTCCAGCTCAGCACCTTCTCCGGAGGCCGAAGTCGACGAGAGCATGCATCCGGAGGAGGCCCCCATCTCGGGGCGCAAACAGTTTGGCACCTTCGGCGGGGTGTTTACCCCCACCCTGCTCACCATCCTCGGGGTGATCATGTACCTCCGAGAAGGGTGGATCATTGGCAATGCAGGGCTGCTGGGGGGCCTTCTCATTATCACTGTCGGGTTTGCGATTACGTTGTGCACGGCCCTGGCGATGTCGTCGATCACCACCAACATCCGAATCGGGGCGGGCGGGGCGTACGCCGTGATTGCCCAGTCGCTGGGGCTGGAGGTGGGCGGCAGCGTCGGCATCCCGCGCTATCTCTCGCAGGCCCTGGCCGTGACGATGTACATTTTCGGGTTTCGGGAGGGGTGGCTGTACCTGTTTCCCGGCCACTACGCCCTGCTGGTGGACGTTGCCACCTTCGCGGTGCTGTACGGCATCGCGTACGTGAGTGCGGACTTTGCCATCCGCGTGCAGTACCTCATCATGGCCGTCATCGGGGCGTCGCTGGTCTCCATCGCCGCGGCGGCCGCCACCGGGTCGATGCAGTACGGCCTCGGGGAGATTCAGCTGTGGGGCGACTTCGTGGGCACACCCGACAACCCCACCACCCCCCAGTCGTTTTGGATCGTCTTCGCGGTCTTCTTTCCCGCCACGACCGGCATCATGGCCGGGGCCAACATGAGCGGCGACCTCGAGGACCCGAAGCGGAGCATTCCCCTCGGCACGCTCGCGGCCATCGCCGTCTCGTTCCTGATCTACGTCCTCCTAGCCATCTGGCTGGCCCGCTCGGCGACGCCGGCCGAGATGACAAGCAGCTACTACGTCATGATGGAAAAGGCGTACTGGCCTGGCGCCGTGCTCGCCGGCCTGCTGGGGGCCACCTTCTCCTCTGCCCTGGCCTCGATGGTGGGGGCCGGACGCATCCTACAGGCCATGGGCGCCCACCAGGTGGTGCCGAAGGCGGACTGGCTCTCGTACCTCGCGCCGGATGGGGAGCCCCGCCACGCCATGATGGTGACGGGCGGCCTCATCTTCGCCTCCCTCCTGGTGCGCGACCTGAACGCCATCGCGCCGCTCATCACAATGTTCTTCCTGGTAACCTACACGATGATCTGTGCGGCGGTGCTGATCGAGCAGAGCCTGGACCTCGTGAGCTTTCGCCCCCGCCTCCGCATCCCGCTCTGGGTCTCGTTCCTCGGGCTCGTCGGGTCCCTCGTGGCCATGTTCATCATCAACCCTACGATCAGCTTCGTGGCCCTGGTCGTCACACTCGGGTTCTACGTCGTGCTGGCCCGCCGCCAACTGGACGCCCCCTTCGAGGATGTGCGCAGCGGCCTGTTCGTGGCGCTCGCCGAGTGGGCGGCGAAGAAGGTGACGGAGCTGCCCACCATGCAGGAGCGAGCCTGGAAGCCGAATTTGCTGGTGCCGGTGGAGCGCAACAGCGACCTCCGCGGCTCCTTCCTCACGCTGCAGGACCTGACCACCCCGCAGGGCTCCGTCAAAATCGTAGGCCTGAGCCCAAACGGCACGCCGGAGGGGCTCAACCAACAGCTCAACACCCTGACCGCGGCCTTCCGGGAGCGGGGCATCTTCGCCTCGTCCACGGTCATCGACGCGGGCGGCTTCACCGAAGGCCTGCGGGCCGGAATGCAGGCCCTCCGCGGCGCATTCTTTCACCCCAACATCGTGTTCCTGCGGATGCCCAATGCGCCGGAGCGCGAGGCCGACTACCGCCGCGTCATCGCGGAGGCGGATCGGGAGCAGGTGGGCACGCTCCTGTATGCGCCGCACCCCCGGGCATCCCTCGGGCAGCGCCAGACGATCAACGTCTGGATTCGCGACCGCAGCCCCGACTGGCGCATCTCGATGGAGATTGGCAACCTCGACCTCGCCCTGCTCACCGGCTACAAGCTGTCGCAAAACTGGGACGCGCAGATGCGGCTCGTGACGACCGTTCCGGCCCCCGACCAGCAGGAGAAGGCCCAGGACTTTCTGGAGAAGCTGATCGACCTCGGCCGGTTTCCGGACAGCACGGCCGTCACCGGCACCGAGCCGTTCGGCACATACATCAAGAGCGCCCCCCAGGCCGACCTCAACATCTTTGGCCTCCAGCCCGAACCGGACTTCGACACGATCCACCAACTCGTCGACCAGACGGACTCAACCTGCATGTTCGTTCGCGATTCGGGCCGAGAGTCGGCCCTCGCGTAGGCCCGTCCGGTGAAAATTCCCCGTATCGAAAAATTCTGGGCCCGCGTTCCGTATGAATAAGGCTTGGTTCTTCCACACAGCCCGCCCCTGCCATGTCCGACGCGCCCTCTTCCGACACCCTCCACAAGGCCGCTTTCCTGGGGCCGAAGGGCGAGAACGCCGACGAACTGGAGCGGCTGCTCCTCGAGGTGCTTCGCGACCACGTCTTTTGGCGCCGCAACTTTCATCCGCGCGACCCGCGCCTGATTGATGAGCGCGACAAGCGCACGGAGGCGTTCGACGACATGTCGGCCCGGCTGCGGGACGAGCTCTCCAAGATTCTGGCGGAGCTGAAGCGGGCGGCCCCCCTCTACTCGCCGCGGCAGGTGGCCCACATCGTAAGCGACCCGTCGCTTCCCGCCTTCGTGGGCTATTTTGCCGGCCTCCTCTACAACCAGAACAACGTGGTGGCGGAAGTATCGCCCGAAACGGTGCGGGAGGAGCGGGCCTACTTCAAGGCCCTAGCCGAGATGGTCGGCTACCCCACGTTCCTGCCCGAGACGCTGCCCCGTGACGCCCGCACGCGACGCTCGGCCTACAGCTGGGGACACCTCTGCAGCGGCGGCACGGTGGCCAACCTGGAAGCCCTCTGGATCGCCCGCAACATCCGGCTCTACCCGTTGGCCGTCCGCCTCGTCGCCCACCAGACCGACGCGTTCGCGTCGTTTGCCGACCTGGAGGTGACGACCGCCACCGGCGAGCGCGCGGCCCTCGGGGCCCTGTCTACGTGGCGCCTCTCAAACCTTCCAATCGACGCCATTACCGACCTGCACCTCCGCATCAAGGCAACCCTGGGCGAGGGGACGCCGGAACGGGCGCAGGCGTTTCAGGAGGCCCTGCCCAGCGTGCGGCGGGCCGGGCTCGCCTCGTTTCTTCTCCAGTACAACCGCGCGTTTCCTGACGATCCGGCGCGCCTGCCGAAGGTGTTCATCTCGCAGGCCACCCACTACTGCTGGCAGAAAAACATGGACGTGGTGGGCCTCGGGGCCGACGCGCTGGAGACCATTCCCGTGGACGCCCGCATCCGCCTCGACACCGACGCACTGCGCGAACGGCTCCATACGTGCATTGAGAACCGGCAGCCGGTGCTGGGGGTCGTGTCCATCGTGGGCACCACGGAGGAGGGCGCCATCGACCCGCTGCACGAGATTGAGGCCGTCCGCAGCGAGGTCGCTGACGCCGGCCTCACGTTCTGGCACCACTGCGACGCCGCCTTCGGCGGCTTCTTCGCCTCCCTTCTCCCGAAGACGGACGCCGGAGACTTCGTTCCGCCCGCCCAGCTCGACGACGGCCTCGTGGGCGCCGACGGCCTCCTGCGCCCCGACAACGCGGAGGCGCTCACCGCCCTCCCCGAGACCGACTCCCTCACGATCGACCCCCACAAATTCGGCTACGTGCCGTACCCCGCGGGGGCCGTCCTCTTCCGCGACTACCACGTCCGCGACGCGATCGCGTACAAGGCCCCCTATCTCGCCGAGGAGGACCAGTCCGGCTTCGGCGGCTTCCTGGGGCAGTGGACGCTGGAGGGCTCCCGCCCCGGCGCCGTGGCCGTGAGCTGCTACCTGTCGCAGGCCATGGTGCCGCTCACGCCCGACGGCCACGGGCGCTTCATGAAAAACTGCCTCCGCGCCAACCAGCAGCTGTTCGCGGCGCTGACGGAGCGCTTTTCCGCCGCCGGGGGCGAGCTGGACCTGCGCCCGTTTCACCACCCGGAGACGGTCGCGTTCTGCTTCGTCGTGGCGCCGGAGCAGGGCGTCGAGAGCGTTGCGGCCCTCAACGACTATACGAACCGCATTTGGCAGCAGATGACCGTCGACGGGCGAGAGGACATCAACCAGTACGCGTTCTTGCTTTCCCAAACCGAGGTCGGCGTGGCCGATTACGCGCACATCTTGGAGGACCTCCTCCCCACAGACGTGGTGCGGGAGGCCGCCGAGAGCGACGAGGCGCTGACTCTCCTCCGCACCTGCCTCATGAACCCGTTCCAGTCTGACTGGAATACCGACGACGGCGCGTTTGCCGAGCAGGTGGCCGACTTTCTCTACGACGTGGCCCTGGAGGAGTACGTGGCGCACACGTTTCCGCCCGTGCCGCGCCCCGACGCCGACCGCCATCCCATCCTGGTCGTAGAGCAGACGCCCCGGGCGCAGGAAGGCCTCGCCCGCTACCTGGAGCACGACGAGAAGGTGATTGCCCACTTCGACGTCCGCTCTTGCAGCGCGGCCACCCTGAAGGACCTTCGGGGCCGCCTCGGCAAGGTGCGCGACCTCGTGCTCCACGTCGACCCGTCCGCCCCGTCCCAGGCCCTTCGCATCGCACGCTGGCTGGTGGAGGAGGCCGACATCGACCCCGCACACCTGCTCGCCGTGGCCACCGAGCCTACCGACGGCACGGAGGTGCACACCCGCCTCCTGAACGTGGGGGTGCCCGCCCGCAACATTCTCCTCGAATCCGACCTGCGTACGAGCGCCCGGCGACTGGTGCTGAAGCTCAGCGCCCGGCGGCCCGGCCCGACCGTCGCTTCGTCCTAAGGGGGATTTTTGGCTCCCCTCATGACAGGGGTTCCTCCCCCAGAATCGGGGGCTCCTCCCACCGGGCTTCCGCTTCAGCCTGCTCCCTGCTGGCACAGATGGTCTATTTCCGGGTTCGGGCGTACGCGGCGTAGAAGGGGTCTGGCGGCCCGCCCAGAAACCGCTGCGTAGGGGGCACAAGGGGACTTTCGCTGACCGTCGTCGGCGCTCGAAAGTCTTCAACGGCCGCGAAGTATTGTTCTACGAGCCCAAGGCGTCCGGACCCGGAGGCCGTCCGCCAAGCCCGAATCGCTTTTTGGGCGAACATGCGGTTCGAGAAGCTCACGACAAAGACGCCGCCCGGCCGCAGGACGCGAGCCACCTCCGCGAAGACGCGCTCGGGGCGCTGCAGATACTGCACCGAGACGGCACAGAGCACCGCGTCGAAGGTTGCCTCTTCCAGCGGGAGCATGTGCTTCGCATTCAGGTCCTGTACGAAGTATTCGGTCAGGCGCTCGTTTGTCGCCAACTCTTCTTCGTTCATGCCGTGCCCCGCCACACGCCCCAAGTCCAGGTCGTCGGGCAGGTGGGAGACCCAACTGCTCATTAGGTCGAGCACATCGTCGCCGGCCCCGAGGTGCTGGTGGTAGAGCTCGGTCAGGCGCTCCCGGAACTGCGCGTCGACGTGTTGAACGAGACGAGGCTCTCGGTAGAACGCCCGGTCGGGCCGATCATCCTGCTGGGTGCGCTCCTCTTCCGGGAGTACCGAGTCGGGCATGGGGTTGAGACTGTTTTCTCGGGAACGATGGCGGGCGTCGGGCACGGGGCCCCACGGGGACGGGCGCCGGAAGACACGGGGGATCTGAATCTACCCCTGCGTTTTGTCTCTGGACCTCTGACTCCAGGGGGCGTGCTTCTGGTCGAGAACGCCCGGGGCTTCATGGAGCCAGCGCCTCCCCGATCATTCAGATTTCCTGGGTGTCGACCTGTTCGACGGGCACTCGTTGGACCGCGTCGGTCATCCAGCACTCCGCGTGCGGGGGGGCGTCCTGTTTCGACAGCCGGAACAGATACCCGACGCGATCGCCCTGCGCGGTCGTCAGGATCACGCCCATGCGGGCCACGCCCTCTTCAACCTGGGGCTCGCTGTAGGTCGCTCCGTCGTGGTCAATCATGGGTCCGTAGCTGGACGTCTCAAACAACCGGCGGAATCGACGGAGCGGGCCGGTTGCGCGCTTGTTGGCCGGGGAGGCAAAGTTGAAGGCCGCCTCGATCCCGGCCTCCTCGTGGGGCGTGTCGTTGTCGCCGAGCGCTTCGACCTGCAGGCGAACAACCTCCGTTGGGGAGAGGGCGGGGGACGGCTCAGGAAGAGAATCAGTGGAAGTGGTCATGGTTAAAGCATCCGAGTCGGATGGGACGTTGAGGGCCGCCGGTCGCTGTGCGCCCTCTTCAGCCCCCGATGGGACGGCGAAGAGGAGCAGAGACATGATGAGCGGAACAGACGTGCACATGGCGGACGCAGATGAGTGAACAGGAGTCAGTCCGGCCTCGAAGGCCCGTTCTCGTCGGGCTCGCCCGGCCTAAAAATCGGACGCCGGAGATTGACGGGTGGAACCGTGGGGGCGGGTGGATTGGAAAACGTTGTCTCTTTGGAGTACAGGCACCTGTTGCAACGCATCCGAGAGGGAGTCCTTTCGGGAATGATGGCGTGGCATACAAGAATCGGAGGACCGTAACATCTACGGTGCTCCCCCAGTGAACGCGGGCTTTGCGAAGGGAACCGTCCTCGAGAACCGAAAAGGTGGACGTAAGAGGTGGACGTATCTTGACGTTCAGGTTCTGGACGCTGCTCCTTCGAACCCACTCTTCCGACGCACGTGCCAGATTCCAGCGGTCATCTCCCCCACTAAGTAGACACGCAAAAGACCCTTAACAACAAGTCATTCCGAGCGCAGCGAAGCGGAGTCGAGACACGAGCGAAGCGACTGATGAAATCAATCTCTTCGAAGATCAGCAGAAGCGACCTTCAGGCCGGTATATTCCCCAATCAGCGTTCGCGCTGGACCCAGTAAGATTCTTCGACTCG
>NZ_JAZKRW010000021.1:0-29409 GCF_036626415.1 Salinibacter sp. | reverse complement strand
ACCCCCTTCAGGCCGCCACCCTGGTGGGCATGCTCCGGGCCACCTCCTACTACAACCCGGTGCGCAACCCGCAGAATGCGAAGCAGCGCCGGAACGTGGTCCTGCGGCTCATGCGGGAGCAGGGTGTCCTTGAGGCCTCGTTCTACCGCGAGCACGCCGACGACCCGGTGCGTGCAGAGTATCACTCCGCTCGTCTCTCCGCGAGCCTTGCGCCGTACTTCGCGGAGCACGTGCGCACCACCTTGTCGGACTGGACCACAAAGGAGAAGTACAGCGACCACCCCCTCCACGGCCGCGACATTTATGGCGAGGGACTGCGGGTGTACACGACGCTCGACTCCAAGCTGCAAAAGCTGGCCCGAGCGTCTGTGAAAGACAACATGACGGCCCTCCAAAAGGTGGTGGGCTATCAGTGGAGCGAGCCCTCGCCCGGGCTCTACAGCAACTCGCTTGAGGACTATCGTTCGCTGACGCCGGGGGAGGACTACGACCCCTTCACCCACTTTTGGGACGCAAATCCCGACGTCCTGAACGAGTTCATTCGGCAGACCACGCGCTACGACACGCTCCGGGCCCGCGGAATGGGCCCGCGGACAGCGGTGGATGAGCTCCGCGACACCCCCTCGTTTCTCGACTCGCTGAAAGCAGCGAAGAGTCGTCTGGGGGCGGGGCTCGTCTCGCTCGATCCCCGAAACGGCCACGTGAAGGTGTGGATCGGGGGGCGCGACTTCGAAACCGAAAAGTACGACAAGGTCGGCACCGCGCAGCGCCAGCCGGGCTCGACGTTCAAGCCCTTCACCTATACCGCCGCCATCGACAACGGCTACTCCCCCTACGACACGCTCCTCGACAGCACGTTTACGTGGGAGGATGCCGGGGCGGACACGACGTGGTCGCCCAAGAACTACAACGGGGAATCGTCGGGAGAAATGCTGACCCTAAGCCAGGGGCTCGCCAACTCCAAGAACACGATCACCGCCCGGCTCGCGCTCGACATGAATCCGAGCACGGTGACCACCTACGCGCACCGGATGGGCATCCCGAAGGAGACCCTGGAGCCTGTTCCGTCCATCGCGCTCGGCACCAGCAACGTGCGCCTGCTCGACATGGCCGCCGGATACAGCACCCTGGCAAACGGGGGGCTGTACAACGAACCGGTCGCCATTACTCGGGTCGAGGATCGGTACGGCAACGTACTGTGGGAGGCCTCCCCGAGTCCCCGAGAGGCCCTCTCCGAGCGGACGGCCTACACGGTCGTCGACATGATGCGCGGGGTGATCGACTATGGCACCGGCGTGCGCATCCGCACGCAGTTTGACCTTGGGGCGTACGATCTAGGTGGAAAGACGGGAACGACCGACCGGGCGGCGGACACGTGGTTCATGCTCATGCACCCCGAGCTGGTGAGCGGGGCCTGGGTGGGCTTCGAGGATCAGCGACTCACCTTCCGGACGGGCTTCTGGGGACAGGGGGCGCACACCGCCCTCTTCCTCGTCGGCGACTACTACCGGCGCATCACCGAGTCGGACGAGGTGTCGCTCGCGGAAACGTCGTTCCCGCTGGTGCAGGGCTACGGCGCCCCGGAAGACACGACCGGTGGCCAGAATGGCGGGCGCGTCGGCTGGTAGGAATCACGGGCGAATTTCGGGTTGCGATTTTTGAAGGGTCGGTTTCCGGTCCCACCCCGTGATTCGTGCAGCGTCAAGCAATTCCTGTTGGACCGGCGTTGTCTCGGGCAGAGCGCTGAGCGCGAATGCGACCGCGGACTCCCGGGGTGCAAAGCGGAGCCGAAAGACCTCCTCGGGTGGGGCGATAACGCCGGATGCGAAGAGATTCACTCCGAAAGGACGTCTTCGCTGCGCTCCGGGCGCTTCGGTTGCTAAGCAGCCCTCTCAGAACGACGCGTCCTTCGTGACTTTAAAGGACCTCTCGATCGTGCATCCTGGCATGGTTCCCTTCCCATTCGTCCCTCGAAATTCGTAATTCGACACTGTGAAGCTGCTGCACACGGCGGACATCCACCTCGGGTTCAAGACGCACGGGCGGCGCGACCCGGACACGGGTCTGAACACGCGGCTGCTCGACGTGCGCCGCTCCCTGGAGGCCGTCGTTCAGCGCGCCCTCGAGGCGGACGTGGACGCGTTTCTGTTCTGTGGGGACGCCTACCATACCGCCGACCCCACCCCCACGCAGCAAGACATTTTCGTTCAGTGCCTCCGGCCCCTCGCCGAGGCCGGCATCCCGGTCGTGCTCATCGTGGGCAACCACGATCACCCCGTCACCTTCGGCCGCGCCTCGTCGCTCGACATCTTCGACCACATCGCCGGCGACGTCCACTGCTACCGCAAGCCGGCGTCCAGCGTCCAGGTCCTCGACACGAAAAGCGGGCCGCTTCAACTCATCCCGCTGCCCTGGCCCATCCGCAGCCAGATCCTGGCCAAGGAGGAGTACCGCCGCATGGGGCCGGACGAGCTCCGTCAGTTCGTAGAGGAGCACTACGTCACGTACGTCCGGCGTCGGACCGACGAGATCATGGACGAGGCGACGGGCGTCACGCCCGAAGGCACTGACCATGCCCTGTCGCCCGACGTGCCCACGGTGCTGGCGGGACACGTGACCGTGCAGGGGGCGGCGCTGGCCGGCTCAGAACACACGACCACGATCGCGTCGGAGCCGACGTTTACTGTCGGGCAACTCGCCGTACGTCCCATCGACTACGTCGCCCTGGGCCATGTGCACCGGCCGCAGAACCGCAACGAAGAGGGGCATCCGCCCGTCGTCTATTCCGGCAGCATCGAGCGTGTGACGTTCAATGAGGCCGACGAGGACAAAGGCATTCAGTTGGTGGACATCGACCCGACCCGCGACCCGATCACCCACACCACCTTCGTCGAAACGCCGGCCCGCCCCTTCGTGGCGGTGGCGGTCGACGCCCGGGACGCGGACGAGCCGACCCAGCGGGTGCTGGAGGCGATCCGCGAGCGAGACGTCACCGACGCCGTTGTGCGGGTCCGGTACCGCGTGCGGGAGGAGCAGGTAGCACAGGTCGACCCCGAGCAGTTCCGGAAGGCCCTGGCGGCGGCCGATACGGTCGCCGGCATTGAACGCACGGTGGACCCGGCCGAGCGAAAACGACGGACGGCGGTCACGCGTGAATCGGGACTCGAAGAGGCGGTGCGCCAGTACGTGGGGCAACACGACGAGCTGTCGGGGATGGAAGACGATCTTGTGGAGGCGGCCTTGGCGCTTGACGCAGAGCTGGACGCCGACAAAACGAACCCTGGAGACGGGCGAGCATGATTCCCTGAGGGAGGCCCGTAAGGGAAGTTGTGACTCCGTCCTCGCCCCCCAAAACGATCGTGCCGAATCTGTAATTGACGTGAGGGCGCCAAGGCACGGTTGAATGTTCGCGCACCCACCTCCATCTTATGGGCATCCCATCATTCATTCCGTGCTCGAAGCTGGGGACGTATGGCTTTGCAGGCCATACGAACAGTTTCGCAATCAACGCACCAACCACCCGTGGATATCGAAAATCGTACCGTAGTCGTCCCGCGAAAGGAAGACACGACCAAAGAGGAAGAGCCCGTCGAAGTGTGGCCTCTTGTTGAGGCGGCGCTCGACAAGGTTGACGCCGACCCGACCACCTACCAGGCGGCCCAGGCGGCCATGGAGGTGAGCGACGGCTGTGCAACCCTGGCCAACTTCCTGATCAGCCAAGCCGAGCAGGTCGAACAGATGGACTACCGTTTTAAGGTCCCTCTGGTTGTGCTTGGTGCCCAACTTGCCCGCGAGGACGATGGCTCTACGACCATTTATGATCCCGGCGAGGGAGCTTTTCACTTCGAGACTGAGGACCACCACTTTGCCTTCGAGGTCTACGAAGATTGGACGGTCGACTGGAAAGAGGTGGCCGACCGGATCGAAAAGGGGTATAACTGGGACGGCGTCGAGAAGCAGGTCTGGGCCCTCGACTGGCTCATGGCCTACCTCGAGGTTCCCTCGGACGACTACATGGTCGACAACGAGGGGGAAGACGATGATCAGTATTACAGCCGCATCTGACGGCGGCTAACGCCCTCTGTTGTCCCGGTCCTGTGCTGTTCGCTGCACCGCTCTGGGGGGAGTGCTTCCGAGGGAACACCTTTTCTGCATCTGTCCCGATCATGACTCAAGGGCGGAGCGTCCGGACTACTGCTGCGGACGTGCGGCGGGCATGAGGTGACTTTGCACGTCCACGGTGTCCGAGTCCCGAAGCGCATCCTGGGCCGCCTGGGCTGCGGCCGGCTCCCTGAAGAGCCCGTACACGGCACTGCCGGACCCGGAGAGCGAGACGTAGGCGGCGTCCGTGTCCTGCAGGGCTGCTCGCACCGCGCTGACGGAGGGCTTGGCCGCCATCACGGGGGCCTCGAAGTCGTTGGCGAGGGCCTCTCGCCAGTGAGGCAGGTCGTTCGAGCAGACGACCCGTTGCAGGTCGGGCCGGTCGGTTGCTGCTGGGGTCACCTGGGTGTAGGCCCAGGGGGTGGAGACCGCAACGGACGGAACGGCGAGGAGGAGAGGAAAGGGCAGCCGGTAGGAGCCCCCATCGTTGGAAAGTGGCGACAGCGTGTCGCCGCGCCCCGTGGCGCGGGCCGCAGGGGCATCCTGAAGAAAAAACGGCACGTCGGCCCCGATCGTGGCCCCGATCTCTCGGAGAGCCTCAAGAGACGCGCCCACGTCCCAGAGCCGCGTGAGGAGTCGGAGCGTGGCCGCGGCGTCGCTCGAGCCGCTTCCCAGTCCGGCGGCGTACGGCACTCGCTTTTCGAGGTGGAGCGCGGCCCCCGTGGCCACGTCAAACGCGTCCGCGAGCCGGTGGGCCGCCTGGAGGCACAGGTTGTCTTTGTCTGTGGGCAGTGACGGGTCCGAGCACGTGAGCGAGAGCCCCTCGGCGGGCGTCGCCGCAATCGTATCGGCCCAGTCGATGCGGTGGAGGACCGTGTCGATGTCGTGGTAGCCGTCCGGGCGTTGACGGAGGACGTGCAGGCCCAGATTGATCTTGGCCGGGGCGTCCTGTGTGAGGCGCACGGGGGAGACGAGAGTGCAAGGACAGAAACGCGAAATGGACCGAAGGCTACCGGTCAGCGGGACTCGGGGCGGCGGTGCGGGCACCCTCGGGGGGAATGGGCGAGATCCAGGCTTCGGTGGGTACGTCGTGCCGGGCAAAGGCCTCGGTCATGGCGTCCCGTACGCGCTCGGCGCCGCCGGGGCCCTCGCACCACGCGAACAGGGTGGGGCCGGCGCCCGAGAGAGAGCAGCCCAGGGCGCCCTCCGACATGGCGGCCCCCTGCACGTCCGCAAAAGCGGGCACGAGCGCGGCCCGGTGGGGCTCCACGATGAGGTCGCGCAGGGCGCGTCCGATGAGCGCGAGATCGTCGCGGTAGCAGCCCGCCACGAAGGCGCCCAGGTGGGCCGTCTGGCGGACCGACTCGGACAGTGGAATCGCGTCCGGCAGGCAGGCCCGTGCCTCTCGGGTCGGGAGAATGCGGTCCGGGCGGACGAGGACGCAGCGAATGTCGGCGGGCACGGGAATCGGCACCACGTCCGGGGGGTCCATGGCGCGAGTGAGCACGAGGCCGCCGAACAAGCAGGGGGCGACGTTGTCGGGGTGCAGGTCGCCGCTGGCCACGGCCTCTCCCGCCAGCGCATGCGGCAGCAGGTCTGCCGGCGACCAGGCATCCGGAAGCAGCTCAGCCCCGGCCACGACCGCGCCCACGGCCGAGGCGGCCGACCCCCCCAGCCCGGACCCGAGCGGGATGCCCTTCTCGATAGACACCTCGAACCCGATGTCCACGTCTGTGGCGTCCTGAAGAGACTGCAGGGCAGCGGTGGCCGTGTTGTCGGCGGGCGTCGTGGGCAGGTCCGTGACGCGCCCCGTGATGGTCCCAACCCGGACCGTGGGCGCGTCGAGCCGTCGCACCGTCACCCGATCACCGAGGCCGTCGAGGGCCGCCCCGAGCACGTCGTACCCCACAGCGACGTTGCCCATGGAGGCGGGGGCGAATACAGTTACTTGGTCGGCCATTGGCTCCGTTTCTCGTTGGGTCATTGCTCGGGGTCGTAGGGAGCAGGACGTGTGATCCGGGATGGAGCCCAGGTCGCACGCTCAACCGGGCTCGCTGTCTCCTCTCCACGCGCTGCGCTTTCGCTCTCGCATCTACGCCCCAACGTTTCCCGTTCGCCACGCGCCCGTCAAATTCAAATTATGACTTCAAATTACGACATCAAGCGGAGCAGGTCGGTGAAGACGCCTGCGGCGGTCACCTGAGGACCGGCACCGGGGCCCTGCACGATGAGGGGCGTCTCGTCGTACCGGTCCGTCTGAAAGCGGACGATGTTGTCCGTGTGGTTGATCCGGGCGAAGGCATGGTCGGCGGGGTAGCGGCGCAGGCGGACCGAGGCGTCGCCCTCGCGCGTGACGCTCCCTACGAAGCGGAGGACCTTGTTCTCGGCCCGAGCGTCCCGGAGCAGCTTGGTCATGTCGGCGTCGTGCTCCGGCAGGCGCTCCAAGAAGGCCTCCACGGAGCCGTCTCGGAGGGGGGCGGGAACGAGCCCGTCCACGGACACCGCGTCCAGCTCCAACGGCACGCCCATCTCGCGCGCCAGGATGACCACCTTGCGGGCCACGTCCATGCCGGACAGGTCGTCGCGGGGGTCGGGCTCAGTAAACCCTTCGCCTTTGGCCTGACGGAGGATTGCAGAGAAGGGCCGGTCGCCGTCGAAGGCATTGAAGAGATACGACAGCGTGCCGGAGAGAATGCCCTCGATCCGGTGCACCTGGTCGCCCGTCTCGGTGAGGCTGTTGAGCGTTTGCAGGATCGGGAGGCCCGCCCCAACGGTCGTCTCGTAGAGGTAGCGAGGCCCGGGCCCTCGGCTGGCAGCCTGGAGGGCCTGGTACGTGTCCCACGTGTCGGTATTGGCCTTCTTGTTGGGAGTGACCACGTGGATGCCGCGCTCCAGCCACGTCCGGTAGTGCCGGGCGACGGCCGCGCTGGCGGTACAATCGACGATCGCCGTGTGGGGATGGTAGTCGGTCTGCACGTGGTCGACGAAGGCGTCAAGGTCGGCCGCCTCGCCCTCGCCCAGGTCGTTGCGCCACGTGTCGAGGTCGAGGCGCTTCTCGGCCCGGAGCATGCGGGACGATGTGGTGATGCCCCGGACGCGGAGGTCGATGTCCTGCTCCGCCCGGAGCCGCTGGGCCTCCTTCTCGATCTGGTCGAGCAGGGCCGAGCCCACATTGCCGGCGCCAACGACGCCGATCGACAGGGTCCGCTTCGAGAGGTAGAAGCCCGCATGGGCCGCACGCAGGGCTTGACGGGCGTCGTCGCCGTCCACCACGGCCGAGATGTTGCGCTCCGAGGAGCCCTGGGCAATGGCTCGCACGTTGACGCTGGCTTCGCCGAGGGCCCCGAAGAAGGTGGCGGCGACGCCGGGGGTGCCTGCCATCCGGTCGCCCACGACGGCGAGGATGCTGCAGTTCGGCACCAGCCCAATGGCGCGGATCTGCCCCCGGTCCAGCTCGGCGTAGAAGGCCTGCTCGGCGGCTTTGCGGGCCACCTCCGCCTGCGCCTGTGGGACGGCGAAGCAGATCGAGTGCTCAGAGCTGCCCTGTGAGATGAGGATGACGGAGACGCCCTCCGCCTCCAGCGCGTCGAAGAGCCGTCGCGCAATGCCGGGAACCCCGATCATGCCGCTGCCCTCCAGGTTCAAGAGGGCCACGTCGTCGATCGTGGAGAAGCCCTTGACGACCGACGCGCCCTCGTCATCAAGGTGAATGCGGGTGCCGGGCCGGTCGGGGGCAAAGGTGTTGCGGATCGTGATCGGAATCTCGTGCTCGACGGCCGGCGACAGCGTGCGCGGGTGAATGACGCCGGCCCCGAAGTACGCCATCTCCATGGCCTCCTTGTAGGAGAGGGCATCGAGGCGGCGGGCATCGGGAACGTACCGGGGGTCGGCGCTCATCACGCCGTCGGTGTCCGTCCAGATTGTGAGGGCCTCCGCCTCGAGCAGCGAGGCAAAGAGGGCCGCAGAATGATCCGAGCCGTTCCGGCCCAACGTGGTCGGCACATCGTTGGGCGTGGTGGCAATGAAGCCCGTCACGACGACCACCTCAGGATTATCATGCTCGGCCCGCCAGTCGGCAAACCGCTCCCGAGTCGCAGGCCAGTCGACCACGGGCCCCAGGTCTTCGTGGGTGACAACGAGCACCTCGCGAGCGTCGCAGACGGCGGCCGGCAGGCCCCGATCGCGCAGCACCCCGCCCAGCACGCGGGCGGACCACAGCTCGCCATATCCGGCCACGAGGTCGCGCGTGGTCTCGGGGGCAGTTCCCATCAGGCGGGTGGCCCGGAGCACGTCGGTTAGGTCGTCCACGTCCCGGTCCAGCGCGCGGAGCACGGAGGCAGCGGCGTCCCCGTTGAGCAGGTTGGTAACCACGGCCCGCTGGTCGTTGCGGAGCGACTGGAGCCGGTCGGACAGCCCGTTGGCGTCGGTATGGGCTTTTTCGGCGAGGGCAAGCAGGCGATCGGTGACCCCGCTCATGGCGGAGACGACGACGGCGAGGGGCGGCGTGCGGGCATCGAGGAGGCCGGCCACGTGTCGGATGCGCTCCGGATCGGCGAGGCTGGTCCCGCCGAACTTGTGAACCCGCCAGCCGGCGGACGCAGGATCAGACGATTCCATGTAGACAAGAAACGGTTGAAGGGGGAAGGCCCGCGGTGGGAGACAGCCGCAATTGCGTCGGCCCGAGCGGAAACCGCTGCCCTCCACCTGCCTACGGTCGGTGCAGACGGACGGGCGTTATCGCGGTTCTGGTCAGGCGCCTTCAGCGACGACCGTTGTGAGGAGGCGGCGCATTTGCGATCGGCCTGTCTGGAGGGAGGTGCCATCGGACGGGGGGGCACCATCGGGAGAGCGGGGGGCGGGCTCCTCCGTCAGGTGCTGGGCAGTCAGGAGCGTGAGGGCCATGACGTCCATGCCCATGTGGCGGGCCGCAAGGACCTCGGGCACCACGCTCGTCCCCACGGCGTCGGCACCCAGCCGTCGGGCCATCCGGTGCTCCGCCGTCGTCTCGTGGTGCGGTCCCAAGAGCCCCAGGTAAATGCCTTTCCGCAGAGAGAGGCCTTCGGTCCGCGCCCCGTTGCTGGCTCGTCGCCGGAGGGCCGCGTCGTAGGGCTCGGTCATGTCGGGAAAGCGCGGGCCCCAGTCCTCCACGTTGGGCCCGACGAGGGGATTCTGTCCCTGAAAGTTGATGTGGTCGGTCAAGAGCATCAGGTCCCCACGCTCGGCTTGGGGGGACACGCTGCCGGCGGTCGCGGCCAAGAGAAGGGTGTCTACCCCAGCGGTCGCGAGCATGCGGACGGGGAAGGCCACCTCGCGCGGCGTGTGGCCCTCGTAGAGATGGAGGTCTTGCTGCAGGTCCACAATCTGTGTGTTACCGAGGGAACCGATCGTGACGGTTCCGTCCGAGGCGGGATAGTGGGGGAGGTCGTCATACGGCACCGTGTGCGCTACCGTCCCCGCATCAAGGAGAGGCGCAAGGTCCACGTCGCGCAGGAGGCCAACCGTTGGCGACGACGCATCCACGCCGGGAAGGGCGGAGGCGGCCGCGTCGACCTGTCGCTTGTACGCGGCGGTTCCGTCAGCGGTAAGGGCGGAGGCGTCGGCGGCCGTAGACATACGAGAGGGAGGCTGGGAACAGAGTGGCGTGGAGACGAAAGACCGTCGAGCGCGGTGCTATTCCTCCATGTCTTCGAGGATGCTCCAGATCTTCTCAATCTCTTCGGAGGTCGCCTCCTCGGCATTCTCCGAGCGGGTGTTCTTCTTCGGGTCGTTCGTCTGCTCGGCATCGGAGGAGGAGGCCGTAGGAGCGTCGCCCGTCTCCGTGTCCGACCGGGGCGACGGGTCGGCCGGCTGGTCCGGCGTGTCGCGGTCGGTAGGCGCGTCGGAAGAGGCGGCGTCCGGGTCCTGGCGGCCGGAAGAGGGACGGGGGGACGGAGGCGTCTCGCTCGCGAGGTTCTCCGTGAACACCTCCGACGGAGGGGGGACGGACGACTCGTTGGTGGGAGAGGGGGCGTGTGCTGGCGGCTCGGTGTCCGCAGGAGCCCCTCCTTCGGCCGGGGCAGGCTCGTCCGAGTCTGTGTCGCTTGTCGTGGCCGGAGCAGCCGTCGGGGCCGTTGCAGGCGGGTCGTGGTCGTCGCCACGGGCTGGGTTGCCGGCGGCCTCGTCGCCCGCGGCCTCGCCGCCCCCCACATCCGGGGAGGCAAGAGAAGAGGCGTCGGGGCCGGTCGGAGTGTCGTCCGCGACGGCAGTAGAGTCCGCATTCTCCGACGGTGCATTCTCCGACGGGGTGAGGTCCGGCGCGGAGGAGGCCTCGGACGGACTGCCAGGGCCGGGAGGGGCGGGGTCGGAGGGCGGGGGGGCGTCGGCCGGTGACGGTTCTGCGGATGGGTTGGAGGGAGGCCCGGACGGTTCGTGCTCCTGATCGTAGGCCTCCAGCACTTCGAGCTCCGAGTTCAGGAACGCCCGCAGCCGCGCCAGGGCCTCGGTGCGTCGGTTCTGGAGGCGTCGGATGTCGGCCTCCAACTGCTTACGCTCGGCCTCCGCGTCCTGGGTGATGTCCTGGGCCTGCTCCTTGGCCTCCTCTACGATGCGGTCGGCGTCGCGCTCAATGTCTGCCGCCTCGGCCTTCGCCTCCTTCACGATGCGTTCGGCCTTCTCGCGAGCATTTTCGAGGGTCTCCTCGGCGTTCTTTCGGGTCTGGTCGAGGGCCTGCTGCAGGGCCTCCTCAACCTCCTGGTAGTGGTCCATTCGGCTTCTTAGCTCCTCCACCTTGTTTTTCAGGCGGCGGCGCTCGTCGTCCAGGTCCTCCCACTGTTCGGCGACCATGTCGAGAAACGCGTCGACCTCCTGGGGGTCGTATCCGCGAAGGCTCCGGTCAAACTCTCGCTTTCGAATGTCGAGCGGCGTGAGCGTCATGGCGGTGCTGGCTTGGGGAACAACGTGCGGCGGTCGGCCGCGGGAAGCCGACGAGGTGTTCTTCAGCGTACCGTGTACTCACCAAGCTGCCCCGACACTGTTTCGGGGCGGCCCGGGTTTGGGGCGTCCGCGTCCCGGCTACTCGTAGTCGCGAGGCCCGAAGATTGAGGTGCCAAGCCGGATCATGGTGCTCCCCTCCTCGATGGCCACCTCGAAGTCGTTGCTCATCCCGATGGACAGCTCCGCCATTTCCACCTGCGGGTTGTCGGACGCGTCGTAGGTGTCGAACAGCGTCCGCATCTTCTGAAACTCGCCCCGCACCTCCTCGGGGTCGTCCACGAACGAGCCGAGGGCCATGAGCCCCCGAATGGCGAGGTGGTCGTACTGCGCACAGTGGTCGAGGTAGTCGTGGGTCTCGGACGGGTCGAGGCCGTACTTTTGCTCGTCGCCCGTGATGTTGACCTGCACGAGGCACGGGATCGTTCGGTCGTTCTTGGCGGCCCGCTTGTCGAGCTCCTCCGCGAGGCGGGGGCTGTCGAGGGCGTCGAACCAGTCGGCGTGGCGGGCGATGAACTTGGCCTTGTTGGTCTGGAGGTGGCCCACCATGTGCCACTTGATGTCTCCGCCTTCGAAGGCGCCCGGCCGGGCCTTTGCCTTGTCGCGGAGCTGCCGGGCCCGGTTTTCGCCGAAGTGCTTCAGGCCCGCGCCCGTGCCGGACGCGATGGCCTGCATCGGAAATGTCTTGGAGACGGCGACGACGGTGATCTCGTCGGGGGACCGCCCGGCCCGTTCGCAGGCCTGGGCGATGCGGGCCTGGATCGACTGAACCCGTTCGTGGACGGCGTCGGGTTGGATCTGGGCTTCCACCTCCGGGGTGGCGTCCGGAATCTTGCTCATGTGCGGGGAGGAGTGTGCGTGCGGCGGAGCGCGAGCGAACCGGGTACTGGTATCTCGATGTGGGCGTGCGTGATCCGGCGCGGGCGGTTGCGAGGGCGGGGCCCATCGAGAGGGGCCGGCCCGTCCGTGGGGCCTCGAGCGGCTACTGGGTCGGCTGCACGTCGAACGACACCACACGGCCGCCCTGGGCGACGACGTGGATGCGGAGGGGCCGGCAGCAGACGCCGCAGTCTTCGATGTAGGTCTGCTCGCGGACCGACGGGTCGACGAGCACGGCGGTCGTTTCCCAGCAGTGCGGGCACGTGAACGTCTGTTCGCGAACGTTCATGGGATTCGAGGGCCGGGGCGGGTGCGAGTGGAGGGTTACGTCTCCGTCCGAAGCACGTCGAGGGGCGGGCGGTCGTAGAGGCCGCGGCTGTTCCAGAGGCCGATCCCAATCGTCACGACCACCGCGAGCACGAAGGCGGACAGGAGGACCAGTGGGGCCACCACGAAGGGCCCGTTGAAGACGAAGTATGAGAGGCCCCACGCGCCGGCCAGGGCGAGCAAGAGACCCGTTGCGGCCGCAAAGGCCCCCAGGAAGAGATACTCCACCGTCATGATCGTCTGCACGGTGCGGCGCGACGCCCCCAGCGTTTTCAAGAGCACGCTCTCCTCGGCCCGCTGGTAGCGGCTCACCACCACCGCCCCGGCCAGCACGATCAGGCCCGTGAACACGCTAAAGAGGGCCATGAATCGAATCACGTACGCCAGGCGCCCGAAGAGGTCTCGGAACGTGGACAGGACCAGCGAGAGGTCGATGGCGGAGACGTTCGGGTACGCCTGCACCACGTTCCGCTGCGCCGCCGCGGACGCGTCCCCGTCCGGGGTGCGGCTGAGGAGCACGTAGGACTGCGGGGCCGATTCGAGCACGCCCTCCGGAAAGACCACGAAGTAGTTGGTGCCCACGCGCTGCCAGTTCACGTCGCGCAGGCTGGAAATGTAGGCCGTGACCGGGCGGCCCTGCACGTCGAACGTGAGGGTGTCCCCGAGGCCCACGTTCAGCTCTTCCCGGGCCATCTCCGCCTCCATCGAAACGGGGACGGCCTCGCCGGACTGCAGCGGGGTGCCCTCGACGGCCCCGACGAACTCGCCCTCGACGATCGTTTCGGCATCGGTCAGGTGGTCGCGGTACGTGACGCGGTACTCCCGCTCGTAGGCCCAGCCGACGTTGACCGTCGAGTCTTGGCGCAGGGCGTCAAGGGAGCGTCCCTTGAGGGCGCGCAGCCGGGTCGTCACGATGGGCTCGGTGGCCAGAACCGGAGCGCCGGCCTTTTCGACCGCGTCGCGGACGCCGTCAATCTGATCGTTCTGGATGTCAAACATCACGAGGTTGGGGCGATCCTCGCCGCCGGCCACCTGAATCTGCTCGAGGAGCGTGCGCTCGACGAGCACGAGGGTGGTGATGAGAAAGACGCCCAGGCCCAGCGTCAGCAGGAGCACGGTCGTCTGGTTCTGGGGACGGTACAGGTTGGCCAGGCCCTGCCGCCAAGGGTAGGGCCACGAGGTGGGAAAGTAGCGGCGCACGCCCGCCATGATGCTGCGGGCCACGAGGGCCAGCACGCCGAAGACGGCGCCCACGCCGGCCGCGTAGCCGAGCCCAATTTCCCAGGTTGGGGCCTGCAGCACCGCAATCCCTGACACCGCCGCCGCGACCGCGGCCGCCACGGCCCACCGGGCGGGGTCGCGCCAGCCGCCGGTCGCGGGCTCCACCTCAGTCCGGAGGGCCTGGAGGGGCGAAACGCCTCGCACCTCCAGCAGGGGCCAGAGCGCGAAGAGGAGCGTCACGCCCAGGCCCACGCCGAGCCCCAGTCCCACGGCGGTCCACGACACCGCAAAGCTCACCTCGACGGGCAGGAAGTCGGCCAGGAGGCGGGGCACGAACGCCTGCAGGCCCACGCCGAGCAGGCTGCCGAGCCCGGCCCCGATCAGGCCGAGCACGCTGGCCTGCGCGAGGTAGATGCGAAACGTGCGCCCGGCCTTCGCGCCTAGACAGCGCAGGACGGCGATCGATGTGAGGCGGCGCTGTACGTACACGTGGACGGCACTCGCCACGCCGAGGCTTCCCAGCAACAGTGCGACGAAGCCGGCGAGCCCCAGGAAGCGAGACAAGTCGCTGAGGCCGTCCTGCCAGTTGGACGCCTCCTCCTCCACCGTATCCAGGTCCAGGTCGTGCCGGTCCAGGTACGGGTCGATCTCTGCGATAAGCGCATTCATGTCGCGGTCGTCCCCGAAGGCGAACATGACTTCGTACTCCACGCGGCTGCCTTGCCCGAACAGGGATGTGTCGAGACGAGCGCGCGGCAGGTAGATGCGGGGGCTGGCGGCGGAGGTGAAGCTCGACTCGCCCGGGGCCTGCTCCAGCTCGCCGAGGATGGGGTAGGAGACCTCTCCGATGCGGATGGAATCGCCGACCTCCGCCTCGAACTGACGCAGCAGTGTCTTGTCCACGAGCGCCCCGTCGTCGGCCTGATAGCGGGCCGCCGCGTCGCCGGGGCGCGTTTCCAGGGCGCCGTAAAAGGGGAAGCCCCCCTCCACGGCCCGCACGGCGGAGAGTCGTGTGTCGCCGCTGGACGGGAAGTAGGCCATCGACGCGAACGACACGCGGCGTGATTGGGTGCCGCCGATCGAGTCGAGGAGGGCCTCGGTGGAGTCCGAAAACGGCGAGTCACTTTCAATCTTCAGGTCGGCCCCCAACAGCGTCTTCGCCTCCCGGTCAACCGTGCGCGTCAGGTTTTCGCCGAAGCCCCGAATGGCCACGAGGGCCGCCACGCCCAGCACCATCGCCGAAAGGTACAGGGCGAGGCGCGAACGGCTGCCGCGGCTGTCACGCCACGCCATTTTTAGGATCCAGGGGAGCTTCATGCAGGAAAAACAGCTTTGGAAGACATGTCGAAGAGGGCGGGCGGCGGGACACGCGACCGGGCGTGTGGGGCGCAATGCGTGAGGAGTCGTGCCTGGTGAGAGCCCACGCGGCAGTGCTGAGGCCCGCACCGCGCCTCATTTCTCATCACCGAAGCGGTGTATTGCCGAACCGCTCCCCTAAGTCCTCACACAGCGCCTCCAGGTGCTCCCGGTCGGTCTCGTCAAAGGCGCCGAGGGTGTCGGAGTCGACGTCGAGCACGGCCAAGAGCTCCTCGCCTGGCGTGAGAACGGGCACGACGATTTCCGACTGGGTGGACGACTGGCAGGCGATGTGGTCCGGGGCCTCCGAGACGTCCGGCCAGAGCTGCGTCTCGCGGGTCCGGGCCGCCGCGCCACACACGCCCCGCCCAACATCAATGCGGAGGCAGCCGTGCGGGCCCTGGTACGGGCCCACCAGCAACTCGTCCGCCGACACGGCCCGGTAGAAGCCCGTCCAGTCGTACTGATCGAGCGAGTGGTGAAGCTCGCACGCCACGGTCGCCATCGCTGAAATCCAGTCGGAGGTGTCGCCGAGCAGGGCGTCGATTCGGCGGCGCGCGTCGGTGTAGCGGCGTGCCTTGTTCTGCGCGGTTGCAGTCGGAACAGAGGAAGAGGACACAGAAGGCGGGGGCGAGTCGGGGAGAAATGTTCTCGGGGGCGAGACGGCGGATCCTACTCCGCCACCTCCACCTGGCTGGCGTAAAAGGCCACGTGGTCTTTAAGCTCGGATGCCTCGTCGGACGGATCCGGGTAGTACCAAGCGGCATTTTCCGCGCGATCCCCGTTGTCTACCAGATCGTAATAGTGGGCCTTGCCCTTCCACGGACAGGTGGTGCGGTGGTCGCTCTTCTTGAAGTGGTCCTTGTTCAGCGACTCGGGCGGGAAGTAGTGGTTGCCCTCAACGACGACGGTGTCGTCACTCTCGGCAAGGACGGTGTCGTTCCAGGTGGCTTTCATGGCAGTTGGGTGGTTGTGATGAGAGATGTACGCAACGGACTCTGTATTGTAAGCCATGGGGTTTCTCTGACAGCACGTGCGTTACGGATTCGCGGCTTGCAGGTGCCGCGTCGTGTCGAAGTTGTTGCAGGGTCGGGGCATTCTGGAGGTGCAGGTACGGCAAGAGTGCGCCGGCGACGCAATGTGAGACGCCCTGGTTCCGATGGATCCCCGTTTTTGGGAAGGATCCCGCTCCACGTCACGGCCTTGGAGGACCGGGAAGGTGCTCCCTTTGTGAGGGAACGTCAACACACCAAGTTCTGAAGAGGCCAGTCCGCCACTGCGTTGAAGCCTTGCCCCGCGAGACCCCGGGGGACGATGCCCGGAAGAGGTGACGTTCGGAGAAGGTGTTGCCGGACAGGCGGGTCTCGTGCCGTGGAGCCGTTGTAACTTCGTGATTCCCGTCACACACGCACCCTTTACACACGCCCCCTCAAGAACGTGCGTGTGACCGAAGACGTACCTGTCGTCCGAGCCCCGCCAATGTGGAGTCCAGTCTCAATTCGCATGCCTCCCGGTTGCGTCCACCGCCTCCTCCTCAACGCTACTTCGCACCATGCGTCGTGACACAGCCTGTTGCCGCCGTCTCCTGCCGCTCGTTCTTTTCGCTCTGCTTGCCGCCGGGCAGGGGGGGCATGCGCAACAGCCGGATCCTGCCCGCGGCCGGGCGACGCTCGTGGGCACCGTTGTAGACTCGGCGACTGGCACTCCCATGTCGGACGTGAACGTCTTCATCGCGGGCAGCATGCGGGGGACGGTCACAGGCGACCAGGGGCGCTTCCGACTGACGGGGGTCCCGCTTGGGGCGCAGCAGCTCTACGTTTCCTTCGTGGGGTACGAGGCGACGTCCCGCAGCCTCAACCTTCGTGAAGCGAGAACATACCGCTTCGAGTTTGCCTTGCAAGAGACGGTCCTCGAGGGAGAGGGGGTCGTCGTCGAGGCCGAGCGAGACGAGCAGTGGCAGCGGCGCTTTGAGCGGTTCAAGGCGGCCTTTCTGGGCGAGACGCCCAATGCGGAGCAGGCGGACATTCTGAACCGGGAGGTGCTCAGCTTCGACGGCGGGTTGGGCTCGCTGGAGGCCTTCGCCGCCCGGCCCATCGTGATCGAGAACCGTGCGCTTGGCTACCGGGTGGAGTATCACCTGGAGGATTTCAAGGTCACTCGGCGGCGGACGCAGTATGACGGGGAGCCGTTCTTCGAAGAGCTGGAGGGCAGCCCGGCCCAGAAGGCGAAGTGGGAAAAGGCCCGTCGGGAGGCGTTCCTCGGGTCCTTTCATCACCTCATGCTCGCCATGATCGAGGGTCGGGTGGAAGAGCAGGGCTTCAAGCTGTTCCACCGCCAGGATGCGCCAGGGGGACCTCCAGGCACTTCGTCGTCGGGCCCACCTGGAAGCGGCAACTTCGGAGCAGGGGGCCCCGGAGGGTCTGGGGGGCGAATGTCCATCGACGTGGGCGACATCATGACGGATGGGGACAGGCCGAACGAACACCTCCTTGACTTCCGGGGGGCGGCCGAGGTTATCTATCTCGGGGAGAAACAGAGCGAGGCCTATTCGAACTGGCGGGCGGAGCGCACCGGACGCCGGAGCGGGCGGGCGCCTCGCTACCAGACCTCCCAGTTTTGGTTGGAGCGGGGCCCGGCGACGGTCGACTACAAAGGCGAAGTCGTGGAGCGGTACGGCGTGACGGTGTCGGGGTACTTCGGGTTCGAGCGGGTGGCCGATCAGGTGCCGAAGGAATACCGCCCGCGATAGGCGCCGGTCGGGTCAACTGGTGGGGGGCGGCAGGAGCGCCCGCGGTCCCCCAGGCCAGTGGCAGCGGGATCGGCCGGCCCCGTGCCTTCCCGGTTTGCGCCGTATCAGCCGGAGGCGGGAAGGTAGCTCATCTCCGGCCCGATCGAGTCTGCCAGCTTGAGCTCCTCCACGACGTGCCGTTTCGCCTTCGCCCCCAACTGTGGCCACCGAGCGTGGGCGAGGCGACCCAGCTCGATCGGAAGGCCGTATACCGCGTACCACTCTTCCGCGAACTGCTCTCCCCGCTCCTCGCTCATCCTGCGACGCAGCTGTTGTAGGTTCTCGGCCTGCCGGTCGAAGTCGGGCGTCCGACTTCCGAATAGTCGCTCGAACTGATCCAGAAGGTCAGAGCGGGAAGGCGCAGAGCCTGTGTCGTCCATGGGCCTTTGGGGCTGTGGAGGGATGGGTGTGGCGGGATGAGTATATCAGACGCCCGGCTGTGATCGCTGGGGCTGAGCCCAGCCATCAAAAGGGCACCCCAGTGAGACAGAAAAAGGCAGACCGACGTCCCCTGATCCGCAAAATGGATGCCTCCCCAGAAGAGACTCCTACCGGCGGCGAACGGGAAGCGGCTGTACGGCTCTACCGACAGGCAGTTTTCGGGGCAAGCTTCACGGGCGCCGCATCGGCACACCGTTCGCGTCGCGCCCGTTCCGAGCACGCCCACGGACACGCCCTCGGAAGTTTGATGGCGGTCGATGCCCCCCGAGGACTCCTATGTCTCTCGGCCCGTTTTGTCACCCTCAGAGGCGTCAGTTGAAGCGTCCGGGCCGCGTGAGATGTCCCGGGACGCAGAGGACTCTGGTTCCGGCGCGGGCGTCTCGGTGTCAGGGGGCCCCAGCGGACGGGCGCCGGGGGGACGCTTGCTGACCGAGTTGGTCAGGGAACGCCGGGAGGCGTGCTTCGACGGGCGCCCGCTGACCCGTTCTCGCCACAGCTTCCAGCTTGACCGTTTGAGTCGGGTGCGCATCAGTGCGATGACGGCCTCTTCGTCGAGGCCATACCGTGCCTCGATCGCCTCGAAGGGCACGTCGTCCTTCCAGGCCATGCCGATGACGTGAGACACCTCTTCGTCCGAGAGGCCGTGGTCAGTCTGAACCCCCATGAAGAGAAACGTAGAATCGTGAAGCAGAACGTGAACGAGGACGCCCGGCCCAGACGCCCGGCACGATGGCCGCACCATGGCACAGGCCGTTCTGAGTGCCCGACAGAGGATGCGTTGGTTTGGACACACGGCACACGACAATCGATTCCTGGAAAGCCGTGGCGAGGTTACAAGGTCGAAAGGTCCCACGGTACCCCGAGCGTTCCGCAGGCCGTGTGTCTCCGGCGTGAGCGGCCCCGCTCGTCCCGGCTGCGGGCGCAGTTCAGGGGCCGGCCCCAACTTTCTCCCGGATCGGCGTCCGCCCCACCCCGTTCCTGCTCGAACGCCAAACGAGAAGATGCGCGGCCAGCGCGCCCTTGAAATGCAGAGACAAGAGCCGAGAATAGATAGTGCCCGGGTGCTGCTGCTTTTGCGGGAGAGAAAAAATACTTTCCCCGATGAGCGCCACCAACGCGGGGCGCCTCCGTGCCAACAGACATCATCTGCCATGAACTACATCCGCAGCGCCCTCACGTACGGCGCGATCTTTTGCCTGATCGGTCTCCTCCTCCTGTTCTTCGGCGGCCTCCTTCTCGGGGGCGCGTCCCGGCTGCCGGAGCCTGGTGTTGGATGGTCAAGCGTCCGACCGGGGGAGAGTCCCGTGCAGGCCGGCGTACTGTTCGCGGCGCTGGGGGCCGGGCTCGGCATGCTGGTGGCCCTGTGGGCACAAGCGTCGTGGGGCGAGACGGCCGCTGTCTTGGTCATCATCGCCGGGGGGGTCTGGGCCTTCGGGCCGGCGGGGGCAGAGGAGGTTTGGCAGGTTGTGTGGCAGATGGGGGGACTCTGGACGGGGATTCTAGGGCAACGCTCCCCCCCGGGATGGGGCATGTAGCACTCGGGCCGGTGCCGCCGTGATGCAGTGGCCATGGACCGCCTGCCGTCAGGACACGTGCCAGGACAGAGTCCATACCGAACCGTCTGCGGCTCGCCGTTGAAATGCAGACGGATGTGTGCTCTCCCCCCGTCTTTTAGGAAAGCGAAAACAACGTTAGGGAGGAGAGGTACCGGACAAGGTGGGAGAAGGACGTGATGCTTTGGTTCTGCTCGGCGGTCCACCTCCGGGCCTCTTCCTGGCTCTCGGCCGTGTAGAAAAGTGGCAAAGACGACGCCTGCTGGATGCGCTGTTTGAGCGCTTCCATCTCGGTTCTCGCAAGCAAATTGTCCTCATGGACAACCGCGACGTGCCGAATGCCGGCCGTCGCGACTTTTGGCATCCACGCCCGCACAAGCCATTCCACGCTGGATCTCGGATGGGCCGTAACGCGTCTCGTATCGACAATCAGTCCCGAGACTGCCCGTGAACGAACAAACTCAAGAAGCTGATTCGCCCCGTACCGGAGCTCCTCACCGGTGGGCTGCCCGTCCCATCGAAACCGCACGGCGTTGATGTCAGGATCGACGTCCATCGAATAGAAATGAGAGCGTTCGCAGACTGAAGGCATGGCCGGTTGGGAGATCTGATTGAGGACCGGATCGGACGGCCTTTTCCCTTCGATGCGATGGAGAGGAGGCCGGTATGGCGAGGCGGGTCCCTTGCGGGACTAAGACGGGGGAGATCCACCCGCGGACGACAGTTTCGAGGCACCTTTCTGGTCTTGTTATCGAGCAAAACGAAGGGCTTTTAAGTGCGAGCCCTCAGATGTTGACTAAAAGTGAAGCCCCCAGGCCGAGCCTCGGTCTGGTTCCGCGAGAAGACGGGCGGACTCCAGAAACGAAGCGTGGGGGGGCCGTTGCTGCGGCCTACGTGAAAAACTCCGAAACAGACGCTCTGGGGCGAGACCCTAGCCCACCGGGTCCCGTTTGTGAGTGGCACTGCCAAAAAGAAATGCAAACGCCCGCGAAGAGGCCTCCGACTGTGGAGAAGCCGACGCGGGAGCATCCATGATCGCCGCACAGGGTCCCGTCCCACCAATTCGTTTGCCTGCATGACCGACTCGCCCCCACACGCTTCAAACGACGGCCCCCCGTCCGCCGGGACCGAGAGGGCCTCGTACCTCAAGACCTGTAGCGATTGTGGACAGCTAATCCGGATGGCCTCGTCCGACGACGGGACGTGGCAGTCCCTGGAGCCGAGCCCAGAAGACCTCTCCTCCGCCCCCCCGCACGAGTGTGGAGGGCTCCCCAAAATCAGTCAGGACTGGAGCCTGGAGGCCCTGGGCCACCCCCTCACCTGCAGGCTCGATTGCTGGTGGTGCGGAGAGGAGGTGTGCCTGCACACCGACGGCAGCGGCCCATTCACGCTCTTCGACGACTTGAGTTGGCCGTGGCCGGTTCACGACTGCTGGCACCAGCACAGTGACGAACGCGACCGGGCCCTCCTAAAATTCGAGAGTGATCTCCGAGCCATGGGGTACCAGGGGCACGGCCGCCTGATCAACCTCGCGCCCTCGTCGATCCCGGACGCGATTCCGCCGAAGGGACGCAAGAACCCGCCCGTGCTCCAGATCCGCCTCTCAAGCACGGATCATCAGATGGTGGACCGGGCCGTGCACCAGATCACCCAGTTTGTGTCCGAGCGGCGGTCCCAAGCGCCGGTCGCGGTCCCCCTTCCGGTTGAGAAGAAAAGCGACGAGGCGGTGGGCACACGTCAAGACGAGACGAACGGACGTCCAGACCGTGAGCAGCCGTTTACCCAGCACGTTCACCACCGCGCGATCGAAATGTGGACGGCCGGCCCCAAGCTGGTCGCCCAGCTCGGACAGGTTCAGCTGCCGGAGGCCGTAGACGTCACCGTGCGGCAGGCAAAGAGTCGGTCTGCGGGGAACGGTCACTCCTAGCTCCGGCCATCCTCACTCCGGCCTTCCGCCCCGGAGCGTGCGGCACACGGGACGGGCGGGCGCCGCGTGTGTTGGGGCGGTTTTGGCCGGACGAATCTCGAACCCATCGCTGCCTGAAAATGAATATCTTTCTCGACACGGAGACCACCGGTTCTGGTTCTGAGGACGCCGTGATCGAAATCGGCGTCGTGACCGCTCAGGGGGAGGTGCTGATCAGTACCCTCGTGGCTCCCCTTGCTCCGGTCACCCGTGGCGCCCGACGTGTGCACGGCATCACGGACGAGGAGCTGGCGGATGCGCCTCCGTTCCCGGTCGTCGCCGACCGGCTGGAGACCGTGTTCAGGGACGCCGATCGCGTTTGGACCTTCGGCCCGACCTACGACCGGCGCATGCTTCTGCAGACGGCTGCCCTGGCCGACCGGCCCGACACCCACCGCCGGATTCAAGGCGGCACGTGGAGAGATCTCCAACCCCGGGCAACCCGCCTCCTTGGAGACACGGAGCGGGTTGCCCTCACCGACGCTGCGAAGCGTCTGGACGTAGCAATCCCCACAGAGGGGGATCACCACCGGGCCCTCTACGACGCCAAGCTCGCGCGCCGCGTCTGGACGAGCGTCCGGCGCCCTGCCTCCAACTGAGGCCTGTTTTTGTGCGAGGGGAGGGCCTGGATGGGGGCTGCCCCTGAGCAGGATCGATCGTTTAAACGATCACACATTGACGATGCATCTCAACGTATCAGCGTCGGTTCAAGACCTGTACTCTCATACCATCATTGCCTGTCGACAACACCCGTTTAGAGCGTCATGGCCCGAAGCGTAAACAAAGTCGTCCTCATCGGCAATCTCGGGGACGACCCGGAGCTCCGATACACCGGCAGCGGGACGGCCGTCTGCAACATGAGCCTTGCCACCAACGAGTCCTACACCAACAGCGACGGGGAGGAAGTCCAGCAGACCGAGTGGCACGACGTGGTGGCCTGGGGCCGCCTCGGGGAGGTGTGCAACGAGTATCTCGAGAGGGGCTCGCAGGTCTACTTCGAGGGGAAGATCAAGACCAACCAGTGGGAGGACCAGGACGGCAACACCCGCTACTCGACGGAGGTGAAGGCCCTGGAGGCCACATTTCTTGGGGAGGGCCCGGAGGGCGCCGTGCCCGGCGGCGGACAGCCGGCACAGGAGCAGTCTCCTGCGCCGAGCCAGCGGCGGTCCGGCGGCCGGGGAGGATCCTCGGGCGGAGGGGCGTCGGGCCCGTCCGGCGGAGACGGACAGCCAGGTGGGGACGAGACCTTCGAGCCCGACGACGACCTCCCCTTCTAGAGCGCCGGCCGGTGCGCCCGGAGTGAATCGGTGTCGCCGCTGGTGCAAGACGCTGCGTCTCCGCAGGCCCTCCAACGGGGGGGTACCGGCCCGCGCGGTGGACCCATCGCCTGTAGCCCCCTGGCCGAGCGGGTCTGCTTCGGTCTCCTGCGTGCCTGCTTTCAAATAGATCCCCCTCGACTGACGTCCGCCGATGTCCGAACCCTCCGCCCCGGACGGGCCCGTGCTGCAACTCGGGCCCGACACCACCCTCACCTGCGAGGACGTCGAGGCGGCGTCCCGCGCCGACGCCACGCGGCTCCGGACGACTGACGCGGCCGAGGAGGCCCTCGCGTCTTCGCGTATGGCCCTGAAGCGCGCCCGGAAGGCCGGGCGGCCCGTCTACGGCGTGACGACCGGCCTCGGGCCGCTGGTCGACGAGGACGTGGGCCCCGACGAAGACGCTACACCCGGCGACGAGCCGGGACGAACATTGATCGCGCACCTCGGGGCGGGGGCCGGATCGTTTGCGCCCCCGCCGCTCGTCCGCGCCACGATGATTGCGCGACTGCAGACGCTGGCCCAGGGCCACTCGGCCGTGCGGCCCGCGGTCGTGGACGCGGTGATTGAGGTGTTCGAAGCCGGACTGATCCCGGCGGTCCCGGAAATCGGGTCGCTGGGGGCGAGTGGTGACCTCACGCCGCTCGCCCACATCGCCCGGGCCTGCACCGGGGAGGGGGCGGTGGTGGCGAGCGACGGCGAGCTCGTGGACGCGGCCGAGGCGCTCGACGAGGCCGGGCTCGATCCACTGCGGCTGGGGCGCCGCGACGCCCTCGGACTGGTCAACGGGACGGCGTTCATGACGGCCTACGCGGCGCTCGCCGTGGCCCGCGGCCGGCGTCTGCTGGAGCGGGCCGAGGCCCTCACGGGCCTGATCTACCGGCTTCTGGGGTGCTCGACGGAGGCCCTGGACGCGCGCCTCCATCGGGCCCGTGGCCACGCGGGCCAGGTCCGCAGCGCCGCCGCGATCCGGGCCGTGGCGACGCAGGACGGCGAGCCCGACGCCGAGGGCCGCCCCCTTCAAGAGGTGTACTCGCTTCGCTGTGCCCCCCAGATCCTTGGGGCGGTCCGTGAGCAGCTCCGGCACGCCCGTGACCTCGTCGAGACGGAGCTGAATGGGGCCGTCGACAATCCCGTGTTCGACGCGGACGGGGCGGACGTCCTCCACGGGGGCAACTTCCAGGGCCAACAGGTGGCGTTCGCCGCCGATGCCCTGAACGAGGCCCTCACCCAGGCGGGCGTGCTGGCCGAGCGCCAACTGGACGTGCTCCTGTCCCCGGACCAGAACGGCGGGGCCCCGCCGCTCCTCGCCTGGGAGCCGGGGCCCAACAGCGGGTTTGGGGGGACCCAGCTGACCGCGACGGCCCTGGTGGCCGAGATGCGCAACGACGCGCAGATGGCGGCCACCTCCTCGATCCCGACCAACGGGGACAACCAGGACATCGTCTCTATGGGTGCCCTCGCGGCGCGACGAGCGCACGGCCAGACGCGCCCCCTCGCCACGATTCTGTCGGTCCTGGGACTGGCCCTGGCCCAGCTGACCCACCTCCGCGCGGAGGGGCGGGCCGAGGGACCGGCGCCCAGCCTGCCCGACTGGATGCCCGCCTTCGCCCCCGTCCGCGAGGACCGGGCCCTCCGGGCCGAGATCGACGACTGGACCGACCGCTGGCTGGCCCCGTCCGCGTCGTAGGGCCCCCGTCCCCGCCGCGGGGACTGCCCGAGGGCGGTCCCACCGGAGCGTCTATCCCGGGCCGTCCTGCCCAAACGGCCACGTTTTGAACCCACACCCCTCCGCATGATTGCCCGCGAGCACCTGACCGACGAGCAGACCCGGATCGTCCAGCACGACGAGGGGCCCGCGCTGGTGTTTGCGGTGGCCGGGGCGGGAAAGACGACGTCGCTGGTCCACCGCATCGCGCGCCTCGTGGAAGACGGCGGCGTGGCCCCGACCGACATTCTGGCCAGCTCCTTTAGCCGGGCCACGGCGCAGGACCTGGAGGACGGGCTGACGGCGCTCGGGCTGCCGGGCGCGAACTGCCGGACGCTTCACGCGCTGGGCCGTCAGTTTCTGAAGTGGGCCGAGGCGGAGCACCACTGGTCGCGCCGGCTCGGGGACGAGGACCTCAACCCCTCCCGCCTGGGGCCGGTCCTGGCCGGCCGTGCCCTCACGCGCCTCGCCCGCGAGCGGGACCTCGACGACCACGAGCTGGACATCGATCGGGGCGAGCTGGAGGACCAGGTCAGCGCGTGGAAGGCGCAGCTCTGCTACCCCGACCTCGAAGCGGCGGCCCTCCCGCCGGCGGCGCGCGAGAAGGCCCGCCAGGCGGAGCACGACAACGAGGACTTCGTCACGCTCTACCGGTACTACGAGGAGGAGCGGCGGCGGGAGGGATGGGTTACGTTCGACGACATGCTGCTGGAGGGGTGGGAGGCGCTCCTCCGGTTCGACGACCTGCGGGCCCGGGCGCAGCAGGCGTACGAGCACGTCCTGATCGACGAGTTTCAGGACATCAGCCGCGTCCAGTACGAGATGCTCGACGTCCTCACCGAGCCGCACCGCAACTACATGGCCGTGGGGGACGACGACCAGTGTATCTACGAGTGGCGCGGGGCGGAGCCGTCGTTCATCCTGGACTTTCGGGAGGCCTACGACGCCGACGAGTACCTCATCCGGGACACGTTTCGGTCGCAGGCCCCGCACACGGTTCTCGCCAACGCGGTCATTGCCCACAACGACCACCGGCGCGAGAAGCACCTCAACCTGACCCGCGGCTTCGGCGGCAGCACGCAGGTTCACGCCGCCGACGGGGCCGACGCCGAGGCGACCCACGTGGCCGGCGCCGTTGAGTCTCAGCTCGACACGGGCCGCACCCTGCCCGAGATGGTGGTGCTCGTCCGGCAGTACGCCCAGACCCCCTCCCTCGAGCAGGTCTTCATCGACCGCGACCTGCCCTACCGGATCGTGGGCAACGTGCCGTTCTACCGGCGGCGCCCGGTGCAGGTGCTGCTCCGGCACCTGTTCTGGGGCACCCTCGAGGCGACGGCCCGCGACGACTGGTTCGACCACCGGCGCAACGCGCAGCGCTACGTCGACCGGTTCCAGAAGCTCATGCGGGAGCCGAACCGGTACGTCCGTGCGGACCTGATCACGCGTCTCTGCCGGGAAGCGGTGGGCCAGGAGACGGCGATTACGGACCTTCTGGCCGCCTCGACGGGGCAGATGCACGACCGGACCGCCGAGCGGGTGGAGCGCTTCCTGGACATGGCCGACCAGCTCGTGGACCGCCTCGACGAGCCCGCCCACCGGACCGTCGACTGGCTCCTCAAGGCCCTCGACTACGAAGACTACCTCCGGCGCTACAGCGCCTTCGAGGAGCTGGCCGACCGCCGCATCCGGACGGCCCGGTCGCTCATCGACTTTGCGCGGGGGCACGCCGACGTCGCGTCGGTCCTGCGCCGGATCAAAGAGATCTCCGCCGACCGCCCCGAGCGCGATTCTTCGGCGGACGTGCTGGAGATTCGGAGCATCCACCGGGCGAAGGGCCGAGAGTGGCCCGTCGTGTTCGTGCCGGGCTGCAACGACGGCACAATCCCGACGTCCCGCGACGACAGCAGAACGGCCCTCCCCGACGCGGGCAGCGCAAACAGCGCCTCCGATGATTCCGGTTCCGGGGATTCGTCTCCGGACGACGCCCCGCCCGCCCGCCGGGAGGAGGAGCGTCGCCTCTTCTACGTCGCCCTCACGCGGGCGCAGGAGCAGTTGCACCTGTCCTACGACCGCACCGAGCCGCCGTCGCCCTTCCTGGCGGAGGCCGACGCCGAGCACCGCCTCGCCCTGTGCGACCGGGTGCGGCAGGCCACCGAGCGGCCGGCCGACGACTGGACCGCCGCGGACGTGGCCTGGCTCTGCATCGGGGCCGGGGAGCTGCGTCTCCGCCGCTACCTGGAGGCGTGGTGGAGCCCCACCGAGGCGCAGCGACAGGCCCTCACCCACCACCTCGGCCGCGCAGCGGCGCTCCGAGAGACGGCGGAGGCCGAGAGTGCAGCGTATGCCCGCCACCCCGGCGCCCCCGAGGACGAAGCGCACGACGCCGACCCCACTCCGACGGAGGGGGAGGAGGCCCCTGGGGCGAACGGGCACGCCGGTCAGACGGCAGAACAAGACGCGGGTGCTTCCGGAGAGGCGCGGGTGGACGAGGCGACCGTTCAACAGCTGCGGACGGCATTCGAGGAGGGCCGGGCGGTCGTCGAGGACGCCCTCGGGCTGGCCCCCGACGAGGGCGATGCCGCCCCCGCCCCCGATCACGCCTCGCCCGATGACAAGCCTCCGGGCGTCCCGGAGGACGACGCCGTGGGCGGCACCGTCGCAGAATGAGGGGGACCCGGGCTGTTTCGACGTGGCCGATCCCTGTGCCTCGAGGACGGCGCGCCGGTCGGGGCGCTACAGGCCGACGAGCAGCCCGGTCAGAATGATCGCCACCATGAAGAGAAACGCCGCCACGTAGGTCCAGGCGGTGGCCTGCACGAGCCCCCCACTGCCAAACGTCAGGTCTGCGCGGTCCCTCTGCTGGGCGGATGCGGAGGGCATCGCCGCGCCGGCTCGGCCCTCCGCGGACAGGTGGGGCTCCTCCCCGAGAACGCGGCGGGCCCGGTCGGCCGCGCCCTCCAAGACCCGAAGCTCCACCCCTTCGGTGAATTGGAACGGAGGATGCACGTCGTCGGCCACGACGAAGGCGTCGATCTCGTGTTCGGCCAGCCGGGCCCGGCCGAGCTCAGCGTCTTGGCGGTTCGAGTAGGTCGCTAGAATGGCGGTCTCCTCAGCGGACAGATTTTGAGGCATCGGATCATGATCCGATACGACTTCGACAGCGTTGCTCATCTCGACCAGCAAAGCCGAATCCGCTTGGTCGACCTTGCCCGTAAATGGCACCGGCCCATTTTCAGCTGTAGCGCTGGCTATGCCCTTTCCTCAAATGCCCGTTTTACGCTCTCGAACACCTGCTGATTGATCCGGCCTTTCCTTCTCAGTTCCGCGAGCATTCGACTCGCTTGAGGGATGCCAACTGTCTCTTCACGAACGGCTCGAAGAAGCTGACCAGCAATCCCTGAAATTCTGATTCCAAACTCACGCGCAACCGCTCGACCTGATTCCTCCTCGATCAACAGTGGAAGGTTAAATTCCAACGCGAGCGCAATTGCCTCTCGTTCGCCTGGGTCGAGGTGTTCTGTCTCCACCCGCTCGGAACGGTCAGGCGTTTCTACCTGGAGAAGATCTTCGATTTCGAAGTGAGCCCGGTACGCCTCCTCGCTCTCGAACGGACCGGCTGCCAATTCCCGAAGCACCGCTGGAGGCACAAGAATGCTGTCGTAGAGCTGACGAAAAAACGGGTAGCCCCCATCGATCTTCTCCAGCGAAATCAGCGGACTGGTATCAGAGACGATGCGCTTCACGTGTCGAGCTCAGTCTGGACGTTTGCCTCATTGTCGACAAGAATGGAAAACCCGTAGCGGGGCAACATGTCCTCAAACTCGCGACGGCTCATTCCCAATATCTCTCGCGCTTCACGCCCAGAGAGCTTGCCATTGCTGTACAGCGTGGCCACAAGTGCCTCCCGAGCATACGTCTCGTCAATGTCTCCGAAGCGGTCAGGAAGATCGATCGTCACTTTCATTGGAGCCTGGACCTGTGAGTAGAGAACGTTGACAAAGAAAAACGCACTTCCCGTTGATCAGTTCAGTGACGGGAGCATAACGGCGAAGCTCTGCCGCGACGAGAAATGAAACGATACGAGCCGAGCAGCAAAGGCGCTACCGCCGGAAGTTAGCCCCAGCCCGTCGCCGGCAGCAGTGGTGGGTTCTACAGCCCTTTACGACTTGTTGGCAAGCGGATCGATAACTTCCAACGCCTCGATCCATGCAAAGTCTTCCGTGTTGTGCGTTGCCAGCGGCAGGCCGTGGCTGAGCGCCGTTCCTGCGATCAGCGCATCGCCGAGTGACATGCGGCGCTGCTGGCGAAGTCGAATCGCTTCGGCGATGGCCGAGTGTGACACCGGAAGCACGCTGGCCGCCTTGAAGAACTCCTCTAAAAACTGTTCGTCCTGCCCGGTGAGCTCGTGGTAGCCCAGCGTCTCGACTTTACTGATTGCTGAAACGCAAGGGGCTTCACGAGCGATAAATCTTCGAAGTGCTCCGTGCTGGGGGCTGGCTTGCGTAGATAATCAGATTGCTATCGAGAAGCATGTGCCTCAGTTGTCGCGACCGGGAAGCGGGCGATCACGGCGGATATCACGTTGCCACGCGCTTGGATCCTCACTCCCACCGAACGCGGTCGCCTTCGAGGATGCCTTCGTACGTTCGGAGCATAGCGATGGGCTCGCCGGATAGTGAAAGATAATCTGTGTTTCAACCCGTCACCGGGGCGAAAAGTTTGGGGCTGTATAACGACAAAGATCAGCTGAGATGGGCGGGAAAACGCCCGACAAAATTTGGAAC
>NZ_JAZKRW010000020.1:0-30774 GCF_036626415.1 Salinibacter sp. | reverse complement strand
GACCGGTGGAAGTGGCTCCCGAGGTCGATCGGGGCCGTCTTCGTTCCGTACCACGACCCGACGACGACCCGCCCAGCAAAGCCGGTGTGCTGGACGGCCGTGTCCAACACGCTGGGCTGCCCCGTAAGCTCGTATACGAGGTCGGCCCGCTCGGCCTCGGACGACGCGCCGCTGGACGACGCGGCGGCGTAGCCGTCCATCTGCTCCAGATCGTCGGCGGACGCAACGGCCTGCGCCCCGGCAGTCTCCGAGCGGGCCCGCCGGGCGGCGACCGGATCGATCGTCCCCAGCGTGCCCAGCGGATGGTCGGCGAGGAGGCGGGTGGTGAGCAGCCCCACCACGCCCTGCCCGAAGACCAGGACCGTCTCCCCGATCATGGGCTGCCCGTCCATCACCAGGTTGACGGCCGTCTCCAGCGACGGGATCATGACCGCATCGGCCAGATCCACAGGCTCCGGCAGCCGAAGGAGCGCGTCCGTGGAGGCGACGAACTGGGACACGTGCGGTTGAAACGAAAACACGGACGCTCCCTTCCAGTCGCGCTCGACCCCCTCGCCCAGCGCCTCGACCTCTCCGACGCAGGCGTACCCGTACGAAAGCGGGTACGACAGGGTGTCGCCCTGAAGCGCGTCGATGGAGGGGTCGGCGTCGAGCGTGCCCGGCACGTTCCCCTCATACACGAGGCGCTCCGTGCCCGGGCTGATGGCAGAATACTGGGTGTGCACGCGCACCTCTCCGGGGCCGGGCGACGGAGCGTCCTCCGTCACCGTCTCGGCTTGTTCGGGGGCAGAAAACTGGATGCGCCGGCGGGTGTTTTGAGGCATGCGGGGGCCGTTCAACAAGCGGGGGCCGTTCAACAAAACGAGGGGCGGTGAGGGCGGCAGGGCGCTTAGTCCGACGAGGGCCAGACCGGGTCTCCCTCCACCACCAGATCGTCCCCGTACCAGCGCTGCTGGATGTTGGTCAGGCGCGGGAACGCACCGGGGCCCTCCGCGGCATCCGCTTGTGCCAGGGAGCCGAGCGCGGGGGTGCCCCCAACAAACATCGGGGCGACGGTCACGATCACCCGCTGCGCGTGCTGCCGCCGCAGAAAGGCCGTAAGCACCTGCGAACCCCCTTCCACCATCACACTGGCGACGTGCCGCCGGCCCAGTTCGTCGAGAAGCGAGTCGAGGCAGACGCCCCCATCCGGCGCGCAGGGGAGCTCGTGAATCGTCGCGCCCTGCGCCTCAAGGGCGTCGCGGCGGTCGGGGTCCGGGTCCGGCGCAGTAAAGATGAGCGGATCCGGCCCCTCACAGTCGAGAAGCTGGGCGTCCGAAGGAAATCGAAGAGAGGAGTCCAGAACGATGGGCACAGGATGGTCCTCCTCTCCTCGTCGGGCGTTGAGGCGAGGGTCGTCGGCCAGAACCGTCCCGATGCCGACAAGGATGCCATCGTGAAGGGCCCGGAGGCGGTGCGTAAAGTCCAGCGCTTTCTGCCCGCTAATGGGCAGTGGAGTGCCGGTGTCCGACGCGATGGAGCCGTCCAGGCTCTGCGCGTAGGTGAGCGTCACAAACGGGGTGGCCGCCTCGTCAAAGTGGCGCTCCATGCGCTGCTCAAGGGACTGGAGCGAACTGTCGTGGGCGTTGCTTTGAGAGTGCCCGTTCGTGGGGCCCAAATCCAGGATGTGGCGCATCCGGTTGACCTTCGTCCGCAGATAGTCCTCGTTGTGGCGGTTGACGTGCGGCGTCAGGGGGGCACGCTCCTCAATCTCCACCCCGTGCTCGGTCAGGTCCTCAATCTTTTCGGGGTTGTTGGTGAGCAGGCGCACCGACGCGACGCCGAGGTCGTCCAGGATCGTCGCCGCGATGGCGTAGTCGCGCTCGTCGGCCTCGTGGCCGAGCATCCGGTTGGCCTCGACGGTGTCGTACCCTTCGTCCTGCAGGTTGTAGGCGCGGAGCTTGCTCTGCAGCCCAATGCCCCGTCCCTCTTGGCGCAGATACAGAATGACCCCCTGTCCCTCCTCCGCGACACGACGCATGGACGTGTCCAGCTGCTCTCCGCAGTCACACCGAAGCGAGCCGAGAACGTCCCCCGTGAAGCACTCCGAATGGGCACGCACGAGGACGTCGTCGTGTCCCTCAACGTCGCCACAAACGAGCGCCAGGTGATCCTTGTCGTCTTCGCTGTTCTCGTAGAGAATCAGTGTAAACTCGCCGTCTACCGTGGGGATGCGAGTGCTGGTAAGACGGCGAACGTCGGGAATTTCCATGCTGGGGCGTGGCGTTCAGTCTCGTGATAGAGCGAGAAGCCCGGGGGCAAAACACCCTCGATGGGATGGCGAGTGGATGCTTGCTCGGGGAAATGACTGCCTTGAATGCATCACAGAATCAGCGCGTAAAGATGGAAGCCGAAATGCCTGGCTCTCGAAAGGTGTTTCCGAGGCGTCATTCTGTTACCAGATTCGGAGAACTCTGTGATTCCTCTACAGGGCTTCGCCTTCTTCCGGGTCGACCGGACGATCGCGGTAGCAGTACCGCCCGCAACAGTCCCCCGGAGCGGCCCCCTCGTCCTCTACCGCGCGAAGTCCGGTTGGTGAAGCGCATCGATGGCGGCCATGTCGTCCTCGCTCAGCGTGAACCCGAACACGTCCGCGTTGCCGTGCACGTGATCAGGATTGGTACTGCACGGAATGGGGACGACCCCATGCTGGAGGTTCCACCGGAGCACCACCTGTGCCGTAGACACGTCGTGCGCGTCGGCGATGGGCCGCAGGGCCTCGTCGTCGAGCAGGCCCGGGGCGGAGAGGGGCGAGTGGGCCATCACCCGAATTCCCTGCGCGTGGGCGACGTCGACCAGCTCGGTCGGCTGGTGGTACGGGTGGCATTCTACCTGCACGACCGCGGGGGGCACCGCCGCACGGTCCAGGAGCCCCTCCAGCTGGTCGCGCGACACGTTGCAGATGCCAAGGGTCTGCGTCAGGCCGTCCTCGCGGAGCGCCTCCATCTCCCGCCACGTCTCGGCCAGCGTCACGTCGGCCTCCAGGGGCGCCCCCGCCTCATCGGTCGGGAACGTGAGGGCCGCAGCCTCCTCGTGCGAGAGGCGTGACACATCTCCCAGCGGCCCCTGGTGCTGCCACGCCGTGGGCCAGTGCAGCATGTAGCAGTCGAACGCATCGATCCCCAGGCGCTCCAGCGAGCCCTGCGCCGCGGCCCGCAGGTGCTCCGGACGGTGGTTCGTGTTCCACGCCTTCCCGACCAGGAACAGCCGGTCCCGCGGCGGGCCCAACGGTCCGTCGAGCAGCCCCCCCAGGGCCGCCTCCGTCCCGTAGAGCTCCGCGGTGTCGAACAGGCGGACGCCCGCCGCCAGCGCATCGGCCATCGAGTTCTCAAGGTCTACGTACGTCGTTCCGCCCCGGTAGCGCGAGCAGCCGAACCCGATCGGCGGAAGATCTACGGCATCGCCATCCGGGCCGTCCGAAGTAGGCCGGGACTCGGTCGTAGTAGCCGTGTCGGCGGAGCCGGGCAGCAGCGGATGAACGGTGCGGTGCGGCTCCGTCGCCCCCGTCCACGGCCACAGATCCGGTGCGGAAAACTCCATCGAGTCAACCGCGACGGGCGCGCCGGTCTCCGCACAGGCCTCGATCGCCTCCATCACGGCGACGAGGTGGGCGGCCTGACGGCCGGACGCGCGGGGCGGCTCCCCAGTGCGGACGGCCCGGGCGGCATCCGCCGCCGCTGCTGCATACGACAATGGGGCCGGGCGGCGGGGAACCGGACACGGACGGTACGGCGCCCCGAGGCGCGCCACCTGAAGCAGCGGCGCATCGGTGTCCCCGTCAAAGTTCCCACAGTCGTCGAGGTACAGGGACCCGGCGTCTCCGTGAAGCTCGAGGCTCGAGAAGTGCTGCGTCTGGTGCGGAACGTACAGGCTCGCCGTGAGCTGGACGCGCGTCCCGCTCTCCATCTCCAACGTCGCCGCAACGTGATCCGACGTGTCCACCGTGAAGGTGCGCCCGTCGTGCTCGTGCTCTTCGAGCAGGAGTGACACGTCGGCTGTGCGGATGCGCGTGACCGGTCCGAAGAGGGTCGTCAGGACGGTGAGCGGGTACACGGCCCCGTCATGGAGCGGGCCGACGCGCAGAAACGGCTCCGGGTTCGGGTTCCACTCCGTCGTGCGCCCAAAATTGCCGACGGCGTACGCCATCCGAACCGGCCCGATGTGCCCGTCGCGGAGGAGGCGCGCGGCGTACTGCTGGGCATCGGCCTGCCCGGAGATGGGGGCACCGCCGAGCACAAGCCCTTCACGATCCGCGAGGTCGACGAGGGCACGAGCCGTCTCGGCGTCCAGCGCCAGGGGCTTCTCGCTGACCACGTGGCGCCCGGCCTCCAGGCATGCTCTCGTGACCGATGCGTGGGCGTCGTGAATCGTCAGGTTCAGAATGAGGTCGGCGCCGCTTTCGGCAAGGAGGGTCTCGAGGGCTCCGAAGGCGTCGGCCCCATACCGTTCGGCGAGCGACTCCGCGCGGCTTCTCTCCAGATCGGCCGTGGCCACGAGGGGAAGGTCCGGGTATTCGGACAGTCCCTCGGCGTAGGCCGAAGCAATCTCGCCGCAGCCGACAATTGCAACATCCATGTGGTGCGAAAACGGAAGCTCAAAGCGTTTGAACGGACATTTTCCCTCGCATCGGACGCGTTGCTGCGTCGGGCCGTTCCGGCATCCAGGGCGCGAGACGCCCTCCTTCCGGGAGGCGGGTCCCCGCCCACGGCCGCCGCCGACGTTCACCGACTTCCCCCCGCCACGCGAGGACTCTGGCACACGTCGATGGACGGGCGCAGCCCCAACGAAAAATCAATTTCCGCTCCACATCTCTCGCGATTCAGCTCAAAACCCGAACGGGCTCTTAGGGATATGAGACGGAGCCTCATTTTGGGAAGCCCCGAAGGCCCTCTTTCCGCGAACGCCATGGCGCAGACCGCGCCGTCAGGATTTTCTTCATCTATTTCCGTTCCTCTTCCTACCATGCCCGAGTCAGACAACCAGTCCGAATCCGTGCCAAACGGCGACCGTGAGGTCATTCGGGACCGACAGTTTTCCGGGTCGCGCGTCCTTCTCGACGGAAAGCATTTTGAGGAGTGCGCCTTCGAGACCTGCACGCTGATTTACAAGGGCGGGCCGCCTCCGCACTTCGTCCGGTGCGACTTCGCCGCGCCGCGATTTGTCTTTGAAGGGGCGGCCCAGAGCACCCTTCAACTCATGAGTGCAATTTACAACGGAATCGACGACCGGATCATCGAGAAGACCTTCGACGAAATCAGAAAAGGGTTCGGGAACGAGTAGGGACGGCGCGCACGCTCTTTCTGCCTGAGGCCCGCGTCCACTCGTGGGGGGTCAGCCCCGCGCGTAGAGCAGATCCCAAAACTGGTCGTTGGAGAGCCCCCCGAGCAGGGGAGACACGTCCACCTCCGCCAATTTTTTCCGGAGGGCCTCCGGATCGTAGGGAGTCCCCCGGAGGTGGTGCTCCAGCGGGGCCGTCGTGCCCCAGGTGCCCAGAAAATCCCCGTAGATCTGAATGCGGTCGATTTTTCCGTCGTCGATGCTCATCCGCACGTCGACCTCTCCTTCGTCGAACCGGTCCCGACGGCGTACGTCGAAGGACGGGGCGGCTCCCACCGTCCACTCCCACCGCCGGTAGCGCGTCTCGGCCAGGGTCTCCACGGCGTCCCACTCGTCACGGCTGAGTGTGTACACCGGCGTGTCGTTCTGGGGGAAGAGGCCGTCGATGAGGCGGCGCCGGAAGGTGGGCACGTCGTAGACCCGCCCGCCCACCTCCGCGATGTTGGCCACCCGTTTGCGCACAGACTGGTGGGCCTTGGAGTCGATCTTGTCCGGCGTCACGTTCAGGGCCTGGGCGAGGGCCTTGCGGTCAGTGTTGAACATGAGCGTGCCGTGGCTGAACATGCGCCGCGAGGTGGAGAACTGCGCATTTCCCGAGATCTTGCGCCCGTCGCCGACGACCAGGTCGTTGCGCCCCTCCAGCCGGGCCTCTACCCCCATGGACGCAAGCACACGGCACAGCGGCCGCGTGAACCGCTCGAAGTTGTGCAGGCGGTCCGGCTTGTAGTCCGTCATGAAGCTGAAGTTGAGGTTCCCCTCGTCGTGGTACACCGCGCCGCCGCCGGACATGCGGCGCACGACCTGCACGTCTTGTTCCTCAACGTAGGCGCGATTGATCTCCTCCAGGGTGTTCTGGTTGCGCCCGATGATGATCGAGGGCTCGTTGACGTAGAAGAGAAGGTAGCGGTACTGCGGATCCAAATTCCGCAGGGCCCACTCTTCGAGTGCAAGGTTGAGGGGCGGATCCGTCACGCCCTCGTTGTCGACCAGCACCAGCGGGTCCGGACGGGCAGGCGAGGAGTCCATGGGGAACGGAGACAGGGAATGGGCAGATCGCAACATCGGGGGAGCAACTGGGCCGGAGGACTGGCCGGACCATCTCGGCCGTTACCCGCCCGACATGGACTCATACTCCTCTTGCTGGGCCGGCACGACGTAGGCGTCGAAATACCAGCTCGTCGCCTTCTCGAACGTGACATAGGCTCCTGTGCCGAGCGTCGCCACCAGGAGGATGAGAAGCGCCAGATTCTTGCGCTTCCGGGACGGATCGATCGCGCACTGGTTTTGGCGGCGGTGGTAGAGCCACACACCGCCCAGCCCGACGGCTGCGGCGAGGCCGCGCAGAAGCCAGGCGCCGAGTCCCGCCGAACCGTCGGGGGCGTAGAAGAAGTCGGCGAACGAGATGGCGTAGATGCCGCCCATCAAGCCCAAGGCGAAAAGGACCGCCGGGGCCACGCAGCAGATCATCCCGGCAAGTCCCGCTGAGGCGGCTACCTTGAGCCCCCAGTCCCACAGGCTGGGAGGCGCCTCTTCCGTTGAAGGGGTGTCGTGGGTCTTTTTGCTCGGGGAATCCGACGGGGGAGCACTCATTATGGGATGGGTTTGTGCGACGCACGGCGAGCAGAAGGACTTCGGGGCCTCCGTCCCGTCCGGACTGCCGGCTGACGCGTCGGGACGCCTCGTTTGACGGCCAGCGGCGTGTTCTGTTACGGGACGACCTGCTCGTCACCGTCGTAGACACGAAGCGCATCGACGGGGCACACGTTGCAGGCCTCTTTCAGGCGCTCGGGATCGATGTCGGGCGTCTCCTCCTGGAAGCGGACGAGGTTCTGTTCGTCGATCTCGAAGATCTCGGCGGCGAGCCCGACGCAGCTGCCCGACCCGATGCAAAGGGTCCGGTCAATCTCGACAGTCAAGCCGTTGATGTCTCGTTTCATCGTTGCAGAAAATTGATGCGTCTGGGAAGACTCGGGCAGGCGGCCTGCGTGCTAGCGGATCGACTGGAAGGTGGACGGCGGGCCGTCGGCGCTGGGGGACGGGCCCGGGTCCGGGCGCTTCGGGGCGTCGGAGGGGGGCGCCTCGTCGGTGCAGTAGGCCTCGAAGGCCTCCACCAGGTCCTCCGCAATCGAGATCGCCTCCCGGCCCTCGATGTGCGTGCGCTCGATAACGTACACCGGCTGGCCCTCCCGAAAAACCGCCATAAAGGGCGAGGACGGAGGAATGCCGGGCAGGTACGTCTCCCGGACATGATCAGTGGCCTCCAGGTCCTGGCCCGCGAAGACCGTCACGGCACGGTCCGGCGTCGGCTCCGCCTCCAGGGCACGCGCCACGGCCGGGCGGGCACTCCCCGCCGCGCAGCCACACACAGAGTTGATCACGAGAAGTAGAGAGTCGGTCTGGGCGGCGTCGAAGGCCGCGTCGACTTCGCCGGGCGTGGTAAGTTCGTCGACGCCGAGGCGCGTGAGTTCTTTGCGCATCGGCTCGACCATCGATGATGGGTAGGGCATGGCAGTCAGAAAGAGAAGGGTCAAGAATACAGAATGCGTTCCAGGGGGGCCGTCGCATATCCGTCTCTTTCAGGATGCACGGCGAAGGCGTCCGTCCCGAGGGGATCCCCGTGCGTCCGATCTCGGGTCCCCCTACACGTCCCAGGTGAGAATGTCTTCTTCGGACTTTTCTTTGTCTTCCCACGCCTCGGCGTCCTCGAGGGGGCCGGTTTTCTCGGTGACGTTGTAGCCCAGCTCGCGCCACTGGTTGGACAGGTACTCATTCCACTGAATGTAGTGCTCCTGGTCCTCGGGCAACTGGTCGTCCGGGTAGATGGCCTCGACCGGGCAGACCGGGACGCAGGCGTTGCAGTCGATGCACTCGTCGGGCTGGATGGCCAGGAAGTTCGGGCCCTCGTAGAAGCAGTCCACCGGGCAGACCTCCACGCAGTCGGTGTACTTGCAGTTGATGCAGGGCTCGGTAACGACGTAGGGCATGCCGTGGAGAGCGAGGTCGTTCGCTGTGGTCGCGCAGGCGGGACGCCGGGACGGCCGTCCCTGAGGGCGCTCGTTCCGAGACCTCGAAGCGAGGCGCGCTCATGACGGGCCAGGGCTCCCTCCACGTTCACGACGCCCCGTCGGCGTCGTCCCTTTGTTGGAGAGACCCTGACACATGAACCAAGAAAAGGGATGCGTCGGCATTTTCAATGCTTTACGTGACGAATATCTTTTAATTGACATTTTCTACACAAAACCGTACCTTCGCAAAGCAGGTTTGGGTACGGGCTTCATTTTTTCGAAGTCGTCTCAATCGGCCCCAATGCCATGGTGTCCCTCGACCTCCTCCAGTCCGAGACAAAGCGCCGGCTCCTCGAACTCATGAAGCGCCGTGGGGAAGTCACCCTCAGCGACGCGATGGAGGTCATCGACCGGGCGCGCCCCACACTGCGCGACCACCTCGACCAGATGGGTCGCGACGGGCTCGTGGCCCGTCGCACGAAGCAGCAAGGGCGGGGGCGTCCGAGCATGTGCTATCGGATGACCCCGTTCGCCGAGCAGCTTTTTCCGGGCCAAGAGGCAACCCTCTTCGCCGACTTTCTGACTCACCTGCAGGAGAAGGGGCACGGCCCCCTCATCGAAGACTTCTTCGAGGCCTTCTGGGACGCTCGCCTGGAAAAGGTGAAGGACCGCCTGACGGAGCCCCTGGAGACGGCAGGCGTCCAGCAGATTGTGAACGTCCTCGAGGAGGTGCTCCGGGAGGAAGGGTTTATGCCCGAAGTCCATCTGGACGACGAGCGCGTGGTCGTTCAGGAGTGCAATTGCCCGTTTTCGGAAATCGTCGACGCCACGGATCTGCCCTGCGCCTCGGAATCCTGCTTTTACGAGGCCCTCTTCGAACGCGTGGAACGGACGGCGCACATCCCAGAAGGAGACTCGGCGTGCGTCTACGAACTCCCCGTCCTGGACGCCAACGAGGCGTAACTCTTCAATCCGAGACGCAAGCGGAGCGGCACAGTGTGTCCCCCGGAATGGCCGCGTTGTCGCCGGGCACCGGCGGGCGAACGCCCTCACTCCTCCGGCCGCCCCAGGCCGGGCTGTTCGAGGCGGAGCTGGGCCGAGATGCGATAGGAGTAGCCGAGGTCGTCCGCCACGAGGCCCGCAAAGTCGCCAAAGCTGAAGTCGACAGATACCTGCTCCAGGTCGAGCCCCGCGCCGACCGACGGCGTAAGGTCGACCCCAATCGGATCCCCCACCTGGAGGCGCTGCACGCCGCCCCGGAGCTCCACGACCCCGGCGTAGCGGAAGGCCGCCCCCAGTCGTGGCCGGAACGACACGTCGCCGACGTTGGGAACGAGGGCACGCCGGCCGTCGACGGCGACGTCTACGTCGAGCCCTACGGTAAGCGTGTGCCCGTTCCCCACCGGCCACGCGGCCCCGGAGCCGAGCCGCGCCACCGGCAGCACGAGCGCCGTGCCCCCCTGTGGGATGCGCTGGTCGAATACGGCCCGGTAACGGGTCGCGTTGTCTTCGATCAGGGCCCCCTCGTCGTTCAAGCAGGCCTCGAAGGGCTGCTCGTCGATCGGATTGATGCAGTTGACCTCGAAGGCCTCGGGGTTGACGCTCCAGCTCTGCAGCATGGTCGTCACGTCGCGCACCACGACCCCGAGCCGGTACGGCCCCGCCCGGTAGCGGGCCGCCAGGTCCATGCTGTAGCCCCAGGCGTTGGCGAAGTCGCCGATGGAGCGGTGAATGCCCTTGAAGTTCACCCCGACCGAGAGTTGGTCGCTGACGGCGCGGCTGTAGTGGACGAACAGCGCCCAGTCGGCCGCCGAGAAGCGCGTGATGCGGCTCTCGTAGTCGGGCAGCGGACGGCCCCGGTCCGGGTTCCAGGCCGCGAGCGTGTTCACGATGTCGTTCACCCCGCTCCGAAAGACCGACACGCCGACGGTCGACTGGGCCGTCACCGGCATCGCAATGCCGCCGTAGTCGAACGACACGGCCCCCGCAAAGCGCTCCACGTGCATATATCCGATCTCTGGGTAGGCCAGGCCCTGGAGGCCGGCGGGGTTCCAGTACCCCGCACTCACCTCGTCCGCCAGCCCGACGTACGCCCCGCCCATCCCGAGGGCCCGTGCGTCCACGCCGCCCGCCAGAAACTCGGCGCCGTACTTGGCAATGCGCTGCCCGTGGGCAGGCCCCGCCCCGAGGATTGCGACCAGCAACAGGCCCAGCACCGATCGCCCGAGCCACCGAATAAACATGCCGGAGCGTACACGTATGAGGAAGATCGAAGCGCACTCTCGGGTTCACGCTCAAGCGTCGTCGCGCCGCAACCGGGCCGCAAACGCCCCGTCCATCCGGTGGCGGTGCGGGAAGGTCGCCAGAAAGCCCCCGTCCGCGACCATTTCGTCCGGCACGTGGCCGTCCGCGGACTCGACCGTGAACCCATCGTGGCGGGCCAGAAAGGCCTCGACGCGCTGTTCGTTTTCTTCGGGCTCGGTGGTGCAGGTGCTGTAGACCAGAAGTCCGCCGGGGCGCACGAGCGAGGCCGCCGCGTCGAGCAACTCGTCCTGGAGCTCGGCCATGTCCGCCAAGTCGTCCGGCGACCGCCGCCACCGCAGGCCCGCCCGCTTGGCAAGCACCCCCATCCCCGTGCACGGCACGTCCAGGAGCACCCGATCGCCCTGCGGCGGGTCCGGCTGGGCGGCCCAGGTGCGCAGGTCGGCCGTTTCGGTCTTTACCATCCCAGAAAGGCCCTGGGCCGACACCGCCTCCTCGACCCGTTCCAGGCGCTGCTCGTCGCGGTCGACCGCGTAGATCGTCCCCGCGCCCTCCATCCGGGCCGCCGCGTGCATCGCCTTGCCGCCCGGCGCGGCACAGCCATCGATGAGCGTCTCGCCGGGCTGGGGATTGAGCAGCTCCACCACGAGGCCGGCGCTCTCGTCCTGCACCGCCACGTGGCCGTCGTCGAGCAGGTCGCCCTCGATGAGGGCCTGAAGGCGCTTCAGGCGCAGATACCGGTCGAGGTAGGGGGAGTCCACATGCACCACGTCGTGCTCATCGAGCCACTCCGCGACCTCGGGCTTGGTCGTGCGCAGCGGGTTGACGCGCACGCTGTACATGGGACGCCGGTTGTTGGCGCGAAGCAGCTCGGTGGTCTCGTCGAGCCCGAAGCGGTCCAGCCAGCGTCGTACCATCCAGGTCGGATGGGAGTAGCGAAGGGCCAGGTCTTCCGCGTCGTCGCCCGTGTCGGGGTTGGGAATGTGCTCGCGATCGCGGTCGATGGTGCGGAGGACGCCGTTGACGAGGTTGCCTGCGCCGGGGCGGAGCGCCTTCTTGGCAAGCTCCACGTACTCGTCGACGGCCGCGTGGGTGGGGGTCGACTGGAACAGCAGCTCGTACAGCCCCAGCCGCAGGATTTCGCGGAGGCGGTGCTCCATCGAGTCGTAGTCGCCGTGGTAGGCCTCCCCCAGCACGAAGTCGAGCCACCGCCGCTGCCGCGTGACCCCCGCCACCAGTTCGCGGGCCTGTCGGCGGGTGCGGGCGTCGGCATCCTCAATTGTCAACTTGTCGACGAACGCCTCGTCTTCCCGCACCCGTTCCAGGTGGTCCAGGGCATGCACACGGGCCGGCGAGACGGTATCGATGGTGACGTCCATGGGTAGTCGAAAGCTCCAAGATGAGTAGCAAGACACAAAGGATCCAACGCATGACATCGCCGGCCGTTTTCCGGGGCGGCCCGTCGGCGGGTCCGGCCCTCCTTTGATCCCTTCTCGGCGTGCAGGTTCTCGGCGCGCTCATCGATCGCATCGGGGCACTTGTCGTAGACGGCACTTCTGCTGAGCATCGTGTCCGCCACGGCCGTTGCTTCCTCCGCCCGGCCTGCCCCGTCGATCAGAAATTGCCGTGCCCCGAGGGTTCCCGCAAGGCCCGCAAGGCCTTGGTCGCCCTACGAGGCGCCGCATCGGCGCGAGACCGAAGAGAGCCGTTCCCCTCCGCCAAATGTCACACGGAGGGAACACGGAAATCGGTCATCTCCGTGCACCGAACCTCAGAAGACCGCACCGGTATCGAGCGTCCGATTCAACGCGTCGTCCCGAAGGTCCGGTCCGACCATTGACGGGCCTGGATGCAACGGCGCCGTGGTGACGATCGGAGCCTGCCCTGCGGACTCGAGTGTTCTTCCTCTTCTGTCTTTCTGCTGATGCGCCACCTCCGCCGCAAACTGACGCTCCGCGCCCACGGTGAGCAGATCGTGCTCGTGAAGCGCACACAGGAGCGCATCGAGCACGTCTGGATGAAGGCGTTCCTGTGGGCGCTCTTCCTGCCCGATCACCCCGACCTCGACGTCGAGGTCGACATCGGCGACAAGTACAAGCCAGACGTCGTGGCCCTGGACCCGCGTCGCGGGCGCCCTGCGTTCTGGGGCGAGGCCGGGGCCGTGGGGCCGGACAAGATCGAGCACCTCGTGTCTCAGTACGCCGATGTCCCGCTCGTCTTTGGGAAGTGGGACCGCGCCTTGGCGCCGCTGCTGGAGACCGTGGAGCGCGCCGTGCACACGACCGAGCGGACAGCCCCGATCGACCTGCTCCGCTTCCCGCCCGACAGCGCTGAGCGGTTCGTGGACGACCGGGGACGGATCTCCGTGTCGCGGGATGCACTGACGTGGATCCGAGTCGAAAACGCGGAGGCGTGGCCCTCGTAGTGCTGACTAATCTCCTCACCTCTCCAGACGCCTCTTCCGGTCTCAGAGCGTCGAACCTTTGCCGATGCAGGATGTTGGCTGGGTCCACGTCGTCCTCGTCACACCGTCCTCACGCCATGCGACGCCTCGCCCGCAGCTTCGCGCTCTGTCTCGCTCTCTCCCTGCTCGCCCTCCCGGTCCAGGCCCAGGAGACCGACTGGGGCTCGACCAAGTTCGAGAACTCGGGCGCCGAGGCCGCCCAAGAGCCCTTCCTCCGCGGCCTCCTGATGCTGCACAGCTTCGAGTACGACGACGCGCGCGCCGCTTTCCAGGAGGCGCAGACGATCGATCCCGACTTTGCGATGGCGCACTGGGGCGAGGCCATGACCCACAACCACCCGGTGTGGATGGAGCAGAACCGCGAGGCGGCGCTGCAGGCCCTTCGCGACCTGGGCGCCACCCCGGAGGCCCAACTCGACGCGGCCCCCACCGCCCGTGAAACTGCGTATCTCCGCACGCTCCATGCCCTTTATGGCGTGGGAACCGACGATCCGATGAGCAAGGAGGCACGAGACGACGCCTACGAAGCCGCGATGGCGAACCTCGCGGAGCAGTACCCCGACGACCTCGACGCGCAGGCCTTTCATGCCCTTTCCATTCTCGGCACGGCCCACGAGGGCCGCGACTTTGCCACGTACATGCGTGCCGCGTCGATCGTGGAGGAGGTCTTCAGCGAAAACCCGCAGCACCCCGGCGCGGCCCATTACCTGATTCACGCCTACGACGACCCGGTGCACGCCCCCCTCGGCCTGCGGCCCGCTCGCGTGTACGCCGACATCGCCCCGGCGGCGACCCACGCCCTCCACATGCCCTCCCACATCTTCTTCGCGCTCGGCCAGTGGACGCGCGGGGCCGCTTCGAACGTCGACTCGTACCAGGCGGCGGAGGAAAAGAGCGAGGCGTCGGACGAGGGCCTGAGTGGCGGCGGCCTGCACGCCCTCCACTGGCTGCACTACGCCCGCCTGCAGCAGGGCCGCTACGAAGATGCCCGGTCCGTCTTCAGCACCACACAGACCCACGCGACGGATTCGAGGGTCCAGACCGGCTACGCCGACTACATGCGCTGGTACATGCCGGTTGCGTACGTCGTGGAGACGCAGCGGTGGGGCCAGTACGATGCCCTTACTGAGGCGATGAACGTGGAAGCTGACTCGCTTGATGCCCGCGGCGCCGTCACCCTGCACGCGGGCCGCGGCCTCGCTGCTGCTCAGCAAGGCAATCTTTCGGCGGCGCGGTCGGCCCTAGAAACGGCCCAGTCTGCCCTCGGGGACGACCCGTCGGACGCGCTCCGGATTCAGGTGCTGGAACTGGAAGGGCTGGTCGCCCTCAAGGCCGGCGAGACCGAGCAGGCCCTTTCCCTTATGAAAGAGGCGACCACCCTCGAGACGGAGCGCCCACTCAACTTTGGCCCGCCGTTCCCCGCCAAGCCGGCCCCCGAGCTCTACGGCGAGGCCCTGCTCTCCCTCGACCGGCCGGCCGACGCGCTGGCGCAGTTCAACACGACGCTGGAGCGCTACCCGGACCGTGCCCTCGCGCTCTGGGGAAAGGCCCGCGCCGCCGCACAGACTGGGGAGTCGGCCGCCGCCGAGGCCGCCCGGTCCACCCTGTCGTCTCAGTGGGATGCGGCCGACGCCTCCGTCCGCCGCCGGCTCAACGCTCTCGCCGGCGCGCCCGACGCGGGCACGACGGAGTCGAGGTAGCTCCCGCTCACCCTTCTTCAATCTTCCGCCGGAGAATGCGCTCCGCGTTGTTTACGCTGCGGAGGCAGAAACGGGCCTCGAGGCGGGCCTGCGCCTGGTCGCTGAGGTCGGCGTGGTGACCCTGGCGGTCGAGGCGATCCTGCTGGGCGTGGTAGAGCGCCACACCCGCTGCCACGGACACGTTAAAGCTCTCGGTGAAGCCCGGAAGCGGCACCTCACACGCCGCGTCGGAGGCCTCCAGCATCGCGTCGGTCACGCCCGCCTCTTCGTTGCCAAAGACGAGCGCGGTGGGCTCCGTGAAGTCGAGCGCCCGGATCGGCACGGTGTCCGCGTGCAGGTGCAGGGCCACAACGCGGTACCCGGCCTTCTGGAGATGTGCCGCACAGGCCTGTGGCGCGTCCCAGTGCCACACGTCGAGCCAGTGCTGCGCGCCTTGTGCCGTGCGCTGCGAATGCTTGTATTGCTCGTGCTCGCCCCGCACCACATGCATGTCTTGATGCCCCAGCGCCTCCGCCGACCGCATGACGGCACTCACGTTGCCCGTGTTCACAAGGCCCTCCACCACCGGCACCACGGCCCGCGTCCGGTTCTCCACGACGTCTCGAATGCGCTCCAGTCGCCGCTCTCGCATGTGGGGCCGGAGCAGCCCGACGATGCGCCCGGGCGACAGGCGCACGTCCCCGATCGTGAAGGGGTCGGTCTCGACCGGCGGCGTCCCCCCCGCTGCGAGCAGCCGGTTCATCTCTTTCTCTGCGTCGACCTCGTGGTGGCTCATGAATCCTGGAATGCGACCGAGCGTATTGAGATTATGTTGAGAGCCCAGATCTCTTGTGTCTTGTCCGCCCAGCGCCTCCGGACACGCGGGCCCATACCACACCTCCCTTGACTCACTCCCACGCTTCCATGTTGCACCGTCGTTTGGTCACCGTCGCCCTTTCGCTTGTTTTTTCTCTCCTCCTCGGGACCGTCCCGGCATCGGCCCAGTCCGTCGCGTCGGTCGTGGGCGACATGCAGTCCGCCTACGAGCAGCAACTCGAAACGGTGGACACCTACATCGTGGAAACCAACCTCTATACCTCCTACCATCAGAAGGTCATGACGGACGACGGACCCACCTACCGAACGCAGACGCGGTTGAAGGGGACGGACGCCTCCTCCTTTGCCGCCAACACCACCCCGTCGGCCGCCTACGGCCTGGAGTTCGACCGCCTCAAGCAACACGCCACGTACGCAGGGACCGAGGCCGTCGATGGCGCGCGCTGCCACATCCTGCAGGTCGACAATCCTTCGGCCGTGAATCCCGACGTGGAAGAAAACGCGACGAGCATGACCTACTACATCAACGCCGAGCAGCACGTCCCCGTCCGCATGGTCATGAAGACCGCCGCGTCCGATCAACAGGAGCCCGACCCGTCGTCGGTCACCGTAGGCTTCAAAAAGTACGAGACGACTGACGGCCTCACCCTGCCGCACCGGATGGAGATACAGCTCGCCACGAACATGTCCCAGGAGCAGCGCCAGCAGATGCAGCGGTTAATGGAGAAGATGGAGCAGTTGCCGGCGCAACAGCGAAAACAGATGGAGAAAATGATGGGCGACCAGATGGGAATGATGAAGCAAATGATGTCCGGCGACCCGATCGTCATCGAGGTACTGAGTGTGCAGGTGAACGCGGAGGTGCCGGCGGGGGTGTTCTAGCACGCCGGTGTGGGACGCCCCGTTGCACGGCCGGTTCCTGTTTCTGTACGGACGCATGGCGACGGTCGGCCGTGGCGTGCCCGAACGCCCCAGAACTCGCGGCCCACAGAGCGGTCCATTTCCGAAGTAATCACTGCCCAATCGGCAACCCCGCTTGGGCCCAGGCGGTAGAAAGGGGCTGCATCGTTAATTGTAATCTGACCCTCTTTCCTATGGATCTGACCGACGCCGTCGCCGTCGTCACCGGCGCCAGCAAGGGCCTTGGTGCCCGCATCGCCCGCACTCTCGTACACCAGGGCGCCACCGTCTACGGCCTCGCCCGGAGCACCGATTCGCTCCAGGCGCTGCAGGACGATCTTGGATCTGCCTTCGTCCCCGTCTCCTGCGACGTCCGAAGCGAGGACGACGTCGACACCGCCTTCGACACCGTCGACGCGGAGGCCGGGCGCCTGGACGTGCTCATCAACAACGCCGGGCTCGGGCAATTCGGCCCGGTCGATGACCTTGACACCGACGCCTTCGACGTGCAGATGGACACCAACGTGCGGGGCGTCTACCTCTGCACCCGCGAGGCGGTCCCCCGCATGCGCGAGCAGAACGAGGCGACCGGCTTCGGCGGCCACATCGTCAACATCGCCTCCATCGCGGGCCTTCTGGGCAACCCCAACATCAGCGCCTACAACGCCAGCAAGTTCGCCGTGCGCGGCTTCAGCGAGGCGGTGATGAAGGAGGTGCGCGAGGACGGCATCCGCGTGACGTGCCTCTACCCCGGCTCCGTCGAGACCAATTTCTTCGACGTCGCCGGCGTCGACATGACCGAAAACCCACTCGATCCCGACGACGTGGCCGCGACGGTTCAGCACGTGCTGGCAGCCCCTGCGAACCATCTCATCTCGGAGGTCGTGATGCGTCCGCTTCGCCCGCACCGTGAGACGTAGGCCACAAACTGCGTGACGAGTTCACCCGCCCTCGTCGACCGGCACCGCCTCAAACCGTCGCTTAGCATTTTCACATAGGGGCCTCCGGGAAAAGACGCCCCGAAGGAATGGTTGCCCCGACAATCGCATCAGCGGGGGGCCTCGACGCCGCGGCCCGAGGCCGACGTTCCAGGCATGCACCCACCTCCCTGCCCGCTTCACGCTCGACGTACAGTGTCGGCGCCGCAGGAGCATGACCGTCAGCCCTCGCACTCCAAGGGCACTCATCCCCCTCGGTCACAGCGCTTCGCTGGAGCCCCTCCCTCCGACAGATACAGCCTCCTTGTCCGGCTGGATGGGCACTACGTCAAGCTCAGAGCGACGGTGCAGGGCGGGTTCCGTGGTGGATGCGAGTGCCCTGGAATGGTTGCGCCGAGGCCCATTGGCTCCTATACTAATACGGTCCCTTTCGCATGCCCCGCGCACTGATTCTGCCCTCCCATGGACCGCCGCAACTTTACCCGCAAAGCCCTGCTCGGCGCCGCCGGGGCCGGCCTCCTAACCGGCTGTGACAACGGCGAGTCGTCGGCCAGCGACGGCGCCCCCAACGTCCAGACCAACCAGACCGTGCGGTGGCGGCTCGCCTCCAGCTTCAGCCGCTCCCTGGACACCATCTACGGCGCGGCCGAGGTGCTGTCCGAGCGCCTCAAGGCGCTTACGAACGGCAACTTCGAGATTCTGACGTACCCAGGCGGCGAGCTGGTGCCCCCCCTCGAGGTGCTGGGCAGCGTGCAGAATCGGACCGTCGAGATGGGACACTCGGCCAGCTACTACTTCATCGGCAAAAACCCCGCGCTGGCGTTCGACTGCACCGTCCCGTTCGGCCTCACGGCCCGTCAGTACAACGCCTGGGTCTACTACGGGGGAGGGATGGACCTCCTGCGCGACCTCTTCGCCGACTTCAACATTCTCAACCTGCCGGGCGGCAACACCGGCACGCAGATGGGCGGCTGGTTCAACGTGGAGGTGGGGGCCCTGTCCGACATGAACGGCCTCAAGATGCGCATTCCGGGGATGGGGGGCAGCGTGATGAGCGAGATGGGCGTCAACACGCAGGTCCTCCCGAGCGGCGAGATCTACCCGTCGCTGGAGCGGGGCGCGATCGACGCGGCCGAGTGGGTCGGGCCCTACGACGACGAGAAGCTCGGCTTCCAGGAGGTGGCGCAGTACTACTACTACCCCGGCTGGTGGGAGCCCGGGCCCGCCCTCACGTTCTACGTCAACCGGGACGCTTACGACGAGCTGCCGACGACCTACCAGGAGGCCCTCAAAACGGCCGCCGCCGAGGCCAACGTCCGCATGATGGCCCAGTACGACCACAAGAACCCCGCGGCGCTCGACCGCCTGCTCGACGAAGGCACCACGCTCCGGCGCTTCCCCGACGAGGTGATGAGCCGGGCCCAAGAGATCACGACCCAAATTCTGGAGGACAACGCCGCCGGCAATGGGCAGTACCGAAAGATCTACGAGGCCTACAAGGACGCCCGCGAGGACGCGTACCGCTGGTTCGGCACCGCCGAGATGGGCTACGCCGACTTTGCCTTTCCCCGCGTCGGCGATACGGCCAGCTCGTCCGCGTAGCGTAGACTACGGGAGGTGAAGCAGCAGACGCCCTTCTTTCTTCCTTCTTCCCTTCTCCCACGCTCCCGCCTCCCGCCACATGCTCCCCGCCGTCTGGGACCTCTTCGAGACGCACGTCTTTCCGGCCGCTTCCACCGACGAACTGTTCAACCCGTACCGCGACCGCCGGGACGATCTTGATGTGCCCGAGGCGCCCGCCCATCGCCGCGACAACCTGCGGCGGTACCTGTCGTGCTTCGACGAGCCGCCGCGCCTCTTTCTCCTGCTCGAAGCCCCGGGCCCGTGGGGCTGCCGCTTCTCCGGGGTGCCCGTCACGAGCGAGTCGCAGCTCACCGAGCCGGACTTTCCCATTGACGGGGCGGCCACGAGCCAGAAGGACGTGCCGATCACCGAGTACAGCGCATCCATCTTCTGGCGCGTCTTGCAGCCGCACTTCCCCCACTTCTTCGTCTGGAACAGCCTGCCCCTCCACCCGCACGACGCCGGCGACCCGCTCTCGATCCGCACGCCCCGTCGCTCGGAGGTGCGGGACTGGCACGAGCTGCTCCGCGCCCTGCTCGACACCCTCGACCCCGACCGCACCGTGGGCGTCGGCCGCAAGGGCGAGCGCGCCCTCGACGAGGTGGGGGCCGACCCAACGTACGTGCGACACCCGTCGCAGGGCGGCGCGAACAAGTTCGAGGCGGGCATCGAAAACCTCGTGGCGGCGATGGGCCTCGGCACATAGCCCTTGCGGATTGCCTTTTTCCGGATCGCCCCAACAATCAACAACGGGGCGTAGCCCGGGCCCCGATGCTCCCATGGACGACGGGCCGTGCGCCTTCGACCAGAAGCGCTTCCCTGCACAAATCCTTCACAGCGATTCCTTGACACCACAGGGAAAACTTTTTGTACATTAGAGCAGTTTGGCCAGATAAATTTGGGCTTTCGATAGAAAATAGACATTATTTTCTCCTTACTCCCGCAATAGAACCAACAAGTCAGTGACGGCATTGATTGCAATGTCGGGGCCTCTCGTCGGGGTCCTGATCGGATGGTTCCTGCACGGACACGCCAATCCCTCGTCCGACCCGACGGCCCTTCAACAACAAATGGACCACATCTGTGAGATTGACCGACGCATTTCGTCGGCCCTGGCCTCTCTCCACGCCTACGAAGAGCGCCTTCGGATAGGAGCACAGCTTTCGGAAAACGGCTCGGCGTCGACCAAGCCGTGCTCGATCGGCTCGGGGACGGACGACCTCGGCATGGGCCTCGGGCGGTCGCCGCTGCGCGAACCGCTCGACGGGAAGACGCTCCTCGACATCAAGCAGGCGACCGACAACCACATCCGAGAATGCACGAGTGCCCTCACCCGGGCGACCGCTGTGCTGGAGGAGGACACGATCCGTGGTGCACAGGAGCTGGTCGACGCACTGGTGAACACCCGGGCGACGCTGGAGGCCCAAGAGACCAATGGGGAGGCGTCGTCGGAGGCCATGGGGTCGTGCGTGGCGGCCCTGCACACCTCTCGCTCCCAATTCCTCAACACGGCCCGGGCCCGACTGGGGCTGGACGCGCTTACCGAAGAGACCGAAGGCCGGATCGAGGCCCTTACGGAGAAGGCCTTTTCCCCGTCGCACCTCTCGCGCCCGTACGCCACGGCGGGCGTGCGGCTGCCCGAGGAGCGCCGATAATCGGAGGATGAAAGTCCGGCGTCAATTTGGTTATCTTGGCGGGTCCGCATAGCCGTTGCGACGCCGCCCCCTCAACCATGACGCCCTCCGAACGCTGGCCCGCCATTCTGCTGCAACTGGAGCCCAACGCCTGGACACGCGCGACCGACCTGGCCCGCGCCCTGGGCGTCAGCGAGCGCACCGTGTACCGCGACGTGCAGGCGATGGTGGAGGCCGGGGTGCCGCTGCAGGGGGTGCCGGGCAAGGGCTATCGGCTGCCCGACGACTACCTGCTCGCTCCCATCCGCCTGACGCGCGACGAGGCGGTCATGCTCGTTCTGGGCAGTGCCTACGCCGCCCGCAACTTCAGCGGCCGCTACCAGGCGGCGGCCCGGGCGGCCCAACACAAGATCGAAGACGTGCTCCCGCCCGACGACCGGGAACGCGCCCTCTCCCTGCGCGGAAGTGTGCCCCTGGTGCCACCCAGCGTCTTTGGCGACTCGACCACGGACGGCCTTCTGCGGCAGGCGCGACACGCACTCGTGGAGGAGCGCACCCTGACCGCCACGGTGGCGCCGCCCGGCGACGCCTCCGCCGTCACGCGGCGCATCGACCCGTACGGCCTGGTACGGCAGGGCAGTGCGTGGCACCTCGTGGGATACGGACACGACCGCAACCGCGTGGTGCACCTACGCCTGCAGCACATTCAAGGGCTCAACATGACGGACGCCACCTTCGAGCGTCCCGCCAGCTACGGGACGCACTCTCAGGGCCCCACCGCCGCGACCCGACGACGCGTCCGGGTGGTCTTTGGGGACGAAGTGGCCGCGGACGTGCAGATTCCTCCCTCCGTCGGGGTCGACGCCCGTGAATACCTCGCCGACGATCGGTTGCTGCTCACCCTGAACGTCGACCACGTGCTCGAAGTGATGCCGTGGCTCCTGAGTTGGGGCGCCCACGCACACGTGCTGGAGCCACGGGCCCTCCGAGAGCGGCTGGCCGCAGAGGCCCGGGCCGTGGCCGACCAGTACGAGTCGGTGCCCACACTGCTCGATTAGCCTTGCCGCCAGGTCCACCGGCCCCGATTCCATGCCCACTGCCCCAACGCCGCCAAACGCGACGCGGACCTTTCGGACCCCGGCCGGCCCTCTCGCCTACACCGACCTGGGCGACGGGCCGCCCATCGTTTTCCTGCACGGCAATCCCACGAGTGCCCGCCTCTATCGCCACCTCCTCCGCGACCTAGCGGCGGACTATCGGTGCATCGCCCCCGACTACCTTGGCTTCGGCCGCTCGGCCGCACCAACGGACTTTTCATATCGCCCTCCCGCACACGCAGTTCTGGTGGAGCGCCTGCTGCGGTCGCTCGACCTTTCAAATCTCACCCTCGTGCTGCACGACTGGGGCGGGCCCATTGGCCTGGCGTACGCCCTCCGCCATCCCGATACGGTGCGGCGCCTCGTGCTGATGAACACCTGGGCGTGGCCGCTCACGCACCGGCCCCTGCTTCAGGCTGCGAGCCGACTGCTCGCTACTCCCCTGGGCCGCCTCGCCGTCGAGCACGGCAATGCGTTCGCCCGGGTCCTCATGCCGATGACGACCGGGGCCGATGGGCCGCACGAATGGATCGCGGACTACACTGCGGCCCTGGACACCCCGCCGCGCCGGCACGCCTGCTGGGCGTTTGCCCGGGCGCTCCGGACCGAGGCCAACTGGCTGCGGGCGCTGTGGACACGCCGGCACCCGCTTCAAGACTGCCCCGCCCTCCTGTGCTGGGGCATGGCCGATCCGGCCTTCGGCACGGAAAGGTGCCTGCGACGGTGGCGGGCAGCCCTTCCGACCGCCACGGTGCGTCGCTACCCCTCGGTGGGCCACTACGTGCCGGAAGAGCGGGGGCCCGCCCTCGTCGATGCGGTGCGGCAATTTTTCTCTTCTTCGTGCTTCTGAGTGGAGGACCTGCTCACCCCACTGTCCCATCGGCGACGACCGGGGTGGGTGCCTCGGATTCCGCCAGCGACGGCAGTTCGACCGTGAACACACTGCCCTCTCCCTTGACACTGTCCACCTCAATGGCCCCCCCTAGCAGATCCACCAGGCGCTTCGTGAGGGCCAGGCCCAGCCCGGCCCCATCATACTCTCGCGCGACCCCCTCAGACTCTTGCTTAAACGGCTCGAACAGATGCGGCCGGAACGAGGACTCAATGCCAACCCCCGTATCCCGCACACGAATCCGAACCCCGAACTCGACGGGCGCGGCCTGCACCTGCAAGGTGCCCTCGTCCGTAAACTTGACCGCGTTCTGGACAAGGTTGTTGAGGACGCGATACAGGAGCGTGCGATCCGTCGCCACGGTGCACCCCTCCGGCGCATCGACCTCCACGGTCAGCGCTTTGTCTTCGATTGCTTGACGGTGCCGGTCGAGGACATCGCGGATCACGTTCGGAACCGCCACCTCTTGCACCTCCACGTTGAGCGTACCAGACTCCACCTGCGCCATGTCTAGGACCGACTGGAGCGTGTCGGAGAGCCGCCGTCCACTCTCCCGGATCTGGGCAGCGAAGGACTGGTGCGGCTCCTCGCCCTCCTCCATGATCACCTCCGCGTAGCCCGTGATGGTGGTAATGGGCGTGCGCAGTTCGTGACTCATGTTGTTGATCAAGGTCGACTTGAGTCGGGCCATCTGCTCGGCCTCCTGCTTTGCGCGGAGGATCTCGCCCTCCCACTCCTTCCGCTTCGAAATGTTGCGGACGGCACACACGTGAACGGTCGCGTCGCCGGCCGTGACCTCTCGCCGTTCGAGCTCGACCGGAGTCGCGGTGCCGTCCGGGCAGAACAGCTCGGCCTCAACCGAGGGGTCGGCCGTGCCGTTGAGCCAGGCCGACTCGACGGAAGAGGACGACGTCAGGACTTCGGTGATGTCCTCACCGATCAGGGCCACCCGGTCCCTCCCCAGCATCTCGGCCAACGATGCATTCACGTCGATAATTTCCCCGTCGGTCTCGTAGAGGGCAATGCCCTCCAGCGTCGCCTCCGCCAGTCGCCGGAAGCGGGCCCGGCTCTCTTCTACCTCTCGTGTGCGACGCCGAACGGCGGCGCGGAGCCCAATGACGACCACTCCAGCAGCGAGGCCTCCCCCCGCGAGCGTCAAGAGTGCTCCCCAAAGGTAGGTTGAGACCCACCCGACTTGAGCGAGGTCACCGCGGTCACGCGGCTCGATTTGATAATAATCGTCGTACGGCGCCTCGAAGTCGTGTTGCCCCACCACCCCTGTGACCTCCACCACGTCGCCCTCCGCAAAACGGTCCAGCCCGAACCGTGCCCCGTGTCGGTTCGCCACGAACACGGTAATCTGCGCCGGGACGGTTGCCCCTCGATCCTGAAGGCGCAGGTAGTCGCCTCCTCGATTCGTTCCTTTGCTGGCAACGCGGCCCTGGAGTCGGGCGAGCCGGCCTTCGTACTGTTCCCCCACCGCCGTACTCACGGTGAGCGGCAGGGGCGCTGGCGTCCGCGCATCGGTCTCGACAACCCGGCCCTCGGCGTCTCGAAGCTGCGCCAGGCCATACGCGTGCTCCAGGGTCCCTCGAATGCGGAGGCTGTCGCCCCGCTCCGCAACCAGGCCGCCGGGCAGAAACACGTGGAGGCCGCCCGTGCTGTCTTGAACGACACCCAGTTCGGGCACCGGCACAGCCAGGCGCCCCCGTTCCCCCGTCACTCGCCCCGCCACCGTAACGGTCTCTCCCGTCCGGTCCGGCACATTGTCCCCATCCGCGTCGGCCCGAATGTCGGCAATGGGCTCTGCCGGCCCCAACCGCAGGCTGTCGTCGAGCACGGAGTGGGCAGTACTCTCTGCGGGATCGGTGGCCCACAGGCCCCCAATGCCGAGAAGCAGAAGGGGCCACACGGACGGTCTAAGCACGACGAGGGACTCGGTTGGTGGGGGTGGGCAGACATGCCCCTCTTGAAAATCTGATCTTTAAATTTGAAGAGCGCACTCGCCAAATTCAAGGGCGCAGCAGCCGACCTCTCGGCCCTCGGCCTTCAAAAGGGCTCGTCCCGCCGGAACGAGCGCGCCCAGCGTCCCCCGGTGCAACAGGAGCAAAGCCGTCGGCATTACAAAGAAGTGCACTGATGCCCAAACTCGGCCCATGCCCATGTCCCTCGTTCCCCTCGTCGCGGTCGTCATGGTCTTTGCCATTCCCATCCTGGGCATTGCCCTCGCCGGGTACAAGGAGTGGCTTAAGTTCAAGTCCAAGCATCAGGAGCTCGGCACCTCCACCCGGGCGGTGGAGAAACGAATCGACGGGCTTCAGGATCGGATTGCCCGCCTCGAGGACGAGCGGGAGGCCCTCCAAGAGCGCGTGCAGAACCTGGAAACGATTGTGACCAGCGAGGCCTGGATCGCAAAGCACGACGACTCCACGGACCCCTCGCCCCTGCACGACATGGAGGCGGGCCGTCTCGAGGCCCCGACCGACGCCAACACACCCCCCAGCGACGCGGAGCACACCGCCGAACTGGCCCGACGCCTCCGCGGGCAGTGAGAATTCTCCGCGTCTCGGTCGAAGTCGCAAAAGATCCCGTGAAGGGATTGTGCTTTGCTGCGTCGGACATCTACATTGAAGGTTCCAGTTACAGATCGTTCTTTGACACACGTCACAGGTTCTCGCCGGGCCCCTGCCGGGCGAGATGAAAAGGGAACGCCAGTGCCGCCATGGTGCACGCTGAAGGGTTTCGTTTGTCTTGAAGACCGCTCGTCAGCGACTCGCCACGGCCAGTCTGGGGCTGTACCCGCAACTGTGAATCGAACGACGGACGCGCGCTGGAGGCGATTCGCCACTGCCCGACCGAGTGCTCCCGGCAACTGCCGTCGGGACGGCTCGTCGTGGCGGGAAGGGGAGTCGCCGAGCGTGTGCGTCGACCACGCGATGCCGCGTTCGTTGCGGCCCGTGGGTTCGACGAGCCAGGAGACCTGCCTGTGTGCGTGACGAGAATCCCGACTGCCATCGCGGATTCTCTCACCGCCAACAACCTCCGGGACCAGAGGCTTGTGGCGTGTCTGCCCCGATTGTGGCCCTCCTTACCCAGCGCGTCCCCTCTGTAGCGGACACCGACGTCCCCCTGTCTCTTTTTTCGGGACGGCCCCTGGGTTGTCGTGCGTGGGTCCCGTGCAGCCGCCCGAGCCTCGATGCTGAGGTGAGGGCCTTTTCTATGGTTGCACGCGTCATACTTATCGCTTCGGTTCTCCTTCTGCCCCTCTCTGCGTGGGGCCAGGGCCCCGCCCCTGCCGACACGACGCGGCGCCCACCGGTCGTCGTTGCAGATTCCTCCATCGCGATGTCCGTAGCCCTTCCCGAGGTGACGGTGGAGGGCGTTCTCGACCGCTCCGCCTCTATCCCGGCGGCCGCCCACGTCACGACCCTCGACGCGGACGCCGTGGCCCAGAGCGGCGCGCAGTCGGTGGCCGACCTGCTGTCCATGCGCTCCGGGGCGTTCGTGAAGCAGTACGGGAGCACCGGCCTCGCCAGTCTCTCGATGCGGGGCATGGGCGGCACGCAAACGCAAGTCTTGCTCGACGGCCTTCGCGTCGCCAACCCACAGACCGGCCAGCTGGACCTGTCTCTGCTCCCCACCCTGCTCATCGAGTCGGTTGAGGTGCAGCACGGGGCCGGATCGGCGCGGCACGGCTCCGGCAGCCTGGGCGGTACCGTGCACCTCGAGACGCTGCGCCCGCAGACCGATCCGCTGCTTCGCGCAGCCGGTGGCCGTGGTGCATACGGGGAACGGCACGTGTCGGCCCTCGCGTCCGGCGGGCAGGGCGCCTGGTCCGGGCTGGTGGCGGGGCGCTACTACCGCACCGACGGCGACTTTCGGTACCGCAACTCGTTTCTGGTGCCCGCGCAGACGCTGCGGCGGGACGGGGCTAGTGTCCGAACGATGACCTTCTTTGGACGGGGCGTGTGGCGGGGCGACGAGCGACACTGGCGTCTGTCCGGGTGGTGGACGCGAGCCCGGCGCGGCCTTCCCGGCCCCGCCAGTGCACGCAGCGGCGGGGCCCGTCAGTGGGACGAACTGGGGCGACTTTGGACCGACAGCACGCTGCCGCTGGGGGCGGGCACCCTCGAGTTGTCGGCGCAGGGCCAACGGTCTCGCCTTCGCTACCGCAATCCCCCGACCCAAACCGACCGCACGATCCTCACGACGGCCACGGAGGCAGACGCCGAGCTACGATACCCCCTGTCTACCCTCGGCACCATCACGGCGGGCACCACGGTCGGCTACGACCGGGCGTCCCTGAACGGTGGCGTCGACCGCCTGTCGGGGGCCACGTTCGTGGACGCGACCCTGTCCCTTGCTCCTGTCGAGCTCGAACCGGCGGTGCGCCTCGACGCCATCGGGGCACACGGAGCGCCCACCGTCGTGCCGAGCCCTCGCCTGGGCGTCCGCTGGCGTCCGTTCAGCGACGTCGGCCTTACGCTCCGCGGCCTCGTGGGGCGCGCCTTCCGGTACCCGACCTTCAACGAGCGCTACTACGAGCCGGGGGGCACCCCTGGACTCCGGCCCGAAGACGGCTGGACCACGGAAGGCGGCGTGTCCTTCCGCCTCGCACGCCCCGACGCCCTCCTCACAGTGGAGGCGACCGCCTTTGCCACACGCCTGACCGACAAGATCGTGTGGCGGCCCAGCTACGAGATCAGTGGCGTACAGGTCTGGAGCCCCGCCAACGTGTCCCGCGTCTACAGCCGGGGCCTGGAGCTGAGCGTCCGGGGGAGGCGCCAGTTCCGATCCGGCCTTGCGGTGTCCGGCGGCAGCCACTTCACGCATACCCGGGCCGAAAACCGGGCGAATCCGGACTCGCCGGCCCACGGCGCCCAACTGCCCTATGTCCCCCAGCAGACGTGGAAGCTCTGGTCCCGCGTGGAGTGGCGGGGGCTGTCCGTCTCCGCCACGGGCCGACTCGTGGGGACCCGCTTCTATTCGAGCGACGAGTCCAGGGCGCTCGCGCCGTACCAGGCGGTTGACGTGCGGGCCGCCTACGAGTGGGCCTTCGATGGGGGTCGACTCGCCCTGGAGGCGCAGGTCAAAAACGTACTCGACCGCCGCTACGAAATCATACGGCTCTACCCCATGCCCCCCCGCCACGCGACATTCCGCCTTCGCTTTTCCTTTCCCTCTCCTTGAATTTACTGGACGATGCATTCTTCTTCCCCTTCCGCCCTCGCGCCTCTGCCCCACATGCGCGCCGCTCGCTCCGCCACCTGGGTTGCGTGCCTGGCCGCCATCGCCCTCTTGATAACCGGCTGTGACCTCTTCGGCTCCAACGACGACGACCGCCGGGTGACGACGGACGTGGTAATTGCCAATTCGGGCAACTTCAGTGCCCAGGACGGCTCCCTCACGCTCTATAGCCCCTCAGACTCCACGGCCACACTCAACGACATCGATGTGGCCTTCATCAACAGCCTGGCCTTGCACAACAACCGCCTTTTTGTAGTCGACAACACACAATCCGACAACGCGGGGCGGATCACGACCTTCGACACCGATCAGCTCGGGCCGATTGGTCAGATCTCCGATCTACAGCGTCCGCCACGACGCATCGCTTTCCCAACGGAGAACAAAGGATATGTCACCAACCTGAGTTTCTTCGACGAAAATTTTGATCCCGATACGAGCACAGTGTCTGTGGTCGACTTGGACGACAACTCGATCCCGAAGCGGGTCGACGTCGGCCGGTCGCCGGAGGGCATTGGCGTGGTTGCCGGGAAGGCGTTTGTGGCAAACTCCGCGGACGGAACCCTCTCCGTTCTGGATACAGAATCTGATGTTGTAACCAATACTCGATCGCTCGACGGCTGTCCGAATCCAAAAAGCGTATTTGTGGATGGGGAGAATGAGGTGATCGTGGTTTGCCAGGGTGGAGGGGACCAACCCTCCGAAGTGCTATTTCTCGATCCGGACACTGAGACAGTCGCAGACCGCGTGGAGCTTGGGGCGCCCATTGGCTCGGCGAACGCGACCCAGTCGGCGTACTATTCGGAGGGTGCAGAAGAGCTGTATGCCATCAGCGGGGTTGAGTCCTTCGGACTTGGAGGGCAACCGGGAACGGGAGAAATCTTTCGCGTGAATGCCGACATCAATGCGCTCGACACGACCCTGGAGGTTCCGCAGAACGATGAGCTCATCAACATCACCGCGGTCGGCTACGACGACGTGACGCAGGACCTCTACGTGACTCGCCTTCCCGTGGGCGACTCCGGCGGTCCCCTCTTTTCGGCAAACGGGACCGCACTCGTTCTCGACCGAACGGGAAACGTGGTCACCCGCTTCGAGACTGGTAACACCCCGGCGCACATCGTCTTCCTGCGCGACCGACAATAGGTCCTCTGTGCATTCCAGTGCGCGTTTCTATCGACAAACAACCTCCAAGCTCCTGTGATGTACCGCGATCGCCTCGTTCGCTTCGCCGTTCTTACTGGCGTCGTCCTGCTCGCCGCGGCCGCCCGCCTGCTGCCCCACCCGCCCAACGTCACGCCCATCGCCGCGCTGGCGCTGTTCGGCGGGGCACACTTTGCAAACCGGTGGACCGGCCTCGGCGTGGCCCTCGGGGCCCTGCTGCTGGGCGACCTCGTGATTGGCGTCCACGCGCTCGTGCCGTTCGTCTACGGCGGCTTTGCGGCCATCGGCGTGCTCGGCTTTTGGCTTCGGTCGGATCGAAGCGTGGGGCGCGTGGCCGGGGCCACCGTGGCCGGGTCGCTGCTCTTCTTCCTGGTCACCAATTTCGGAATGTGGTGGCTGTTCGACACCTACCCGCCGACGGCCGCCGGCCTCTGGGCCTGCTACGTCGCCGGCCTGCCGTACCTCGCCAACAGCCTCGCGGGGAACGCCGTGTACGTGACCGCGCTGTTCGGCGGGGTCGCCCTGCTGAAGCGGGGGGTGCCGGCCCTTCGATCGGCCCCGTCGGCCGCCTCGGCGTAACGCCTATCACGCCCCGGTCCCATGCCCCGCATTGTGTCCCTCATCCCCAGCGCCACCGAGATCGTGGCCGCCCTCGGCCACGGGGACGACCTGGTGGGCCGCTCGCACGAATGCGACCATCCGCCCGGCGTGGAGGCGCTGCCCGCCCTGACCGCCCCGAAGGTGCCGCTCGAGGGATCGAGCCGCGAGATTGACGATCGGGTGCGCGCCCTGCTCGACGAGGCGATGTCGGTCTACGATGTGGACGTGGAGCGGCTGAACGCTCTGCGTCCCGACGTCATCCTCACCCAGTCGCAGTGCGAGGTGTGCGCCGTGTCCCTGCCGACGGTCGAGCAGGCGGTGGCCGATCGCATCGAGGGCACCCCGACGGTCGTGGCCCTGGAGCCGCGGTCCCTCGCGGACGTGCACGACGACATCCGGCGCGTGGCCGCGGCCCTCGGCTGCCCCGACCGCGGCGACCGGTGTGTCCGGCAGATGCGGGACCGCGTGCGGGCGATCTCGAACGCGGTGGCGCCTCCCGACGCGACCGACCGCCCCACCGTTGCGGCCCTGGAGTGGATTGACCCGCTGATGGGGGCCGGGGGCTGGGTCCCGACGCTCCTGGAAGCGGCGGGCGGGACGCCGGTCTTTGCCCACCGTCGCGCCGACCTCGACGCCCTGCACGACGCCGACCCGGACCGCATCGTCGTGATGGCGTGTGGGTTCGGCCTGTCACGGACGGACGCGGAGATGGACGTTCTCCGGACCGACCCGCAGTGGACTGCCCTGCGGGCCGTGCAGACCCGCCACGTGTACGTGACCGACGGGAATCACTTCTTCAACCGGCCCGGGCCCCGCCTGGCGGCCTCCCTCGACATTCTGGCCGAGATTCTCCATCCCGACCGCTACCACGCTGCATTTGACCGTTCTCATCGAGAAACGGCCTGGCGGCGCGACCCCGCCCCGGTTCCCTCGTCGACTCAGTAGCTCTCTCATCCGCGTCCCCTCCACAATGACCATCGACCGCTGCTACTGCTACGAGCAAACGTTCGCGGCCCTGAAAACCGTGGCGGAGGAAACCGGCGCAGACTCCATCGAAGA
>NZ_JAZKRW010000019.1:0-31287 GCF_036626415.1 Salinibacter sp. | reverse complement strand
ATCTCGAAGCAGGACCGCCCGAACGGGATGCCGACGATCGAAACGTACATCAGCAGCCCGGCCAGCCACCAGCCGAGCCCCATGTAGACGCCGCCGAAGAGGAGCCAGAGGAGGTTGCCGAGGGTGCGCATGGATTGGCGTGTGGGGATGAGGGAAGACACGGACACCGCCCCGGAAAATCCGGCCGCCTTCAGGATCACAGGAGATCGTTCGTTCCGACTCGTTCGACGGACGCGTGATCGGGACATCGCTCAGAGAGGCGCGCCTGGAATGTGTCGAAGGACGGCGCGGATGCAAAACGAGCGAGGTGGGCCGGACAGTTACAGTCAGACGCCCCGAAGCCCTGGACCGGGACTGTGCCGTCGGAAAGCGCCCGAAGGGCCGCCGCCCAGGTGCACTCGCGGCGCTCGGTGTCGTGGGTGTACCAGACGGCCTCCAGTGCCGTGACGGCGCGGAGGTAGTCGACGTGCCAGTGCAGCGCCCCGTCGCCCCGGGCGTGCCGCCCCACCCGGGCCCGAAGCCCCCCTGGGCCGAAGGCGCTTCCCACGTAGATGTACGTGCCGGGCCGGACGGGCATAGCGCCGAGGGCACCGACCTCGATGATCCGCTCCTCACCGGCGCGAAGAAGGAGCGCGTAGGTGCCGGGGGCGTCCGTCATCGGGCCGAGGTGGTCGTCTCCTCCCGCTTCCAAAATGCGATGCCGCCGGCCTGCTGGCCCACCTCGACGGAGGCGACGCGCTCATTCGACCGCAGGTCGAACACGTCGACGGCCCCCGGCTCGCCCCCCACGCCCTCCGCCGAGACGAACGCGTAGCGGCTGTCCGGCGCGACGACGACCCCGTGCGTCACGGACTGCGTGTTGGGGAGCCGGGCCGTCCGCTCCCCGGTCTCCAGATTCCAGATCCCGGTTTCGCCGGTGCCTTTGTACGAGACGACCAGCGTCGAGCCGTCCGGGGACACCTCCAGGTTGTACGGCGCGGTGCCGCTGCCCGTCTCGAAGCGGCGCGTCACCGCCCAGTCCTCGCGGTGCACCTCCACCACCTCGTCGGCCCCGTTGTGGGCCACGTACACGAACGGATCGGTCGGGTGCGGGTCGGCCCAGGTGGGCTTGGGCATGCCCTCCCCTGTCGTGAGCGTGCGGGTCACCGTCCGCGTCACCGCGTCGATCTCGTAGAGCGTCCCGTCCATCATGGCCACCGAGTAGTGCGTGCGGCCGTCCGGGGCAAAGCGGGAGCCGTGCGGCATCACGCCGGTCTTCACCGTGTCCATCTCCGTCATCGTCTCCGGATCGACCACGGAAACGGTACCCGGCGTCGGCTTGCCGTGCAGGTTGAAGTTGGCGACGTGGAGCAGGCCGGTCACACTCGAGACCTCCATCGTGGCCGGAAACATGCCGACGTGCGCGGTGTCGACCTTCGTGTTCGTCGCGGTCTCGTACTTCGCCACGCGGCCGTACGGCTTGCCGTGGGCAATGGAGACGAACCAGTGCTCCCCGTCCGGCGCCACCGTCATGCCGTGCGCCCCTTCCGTCTCCGGCGCGATGTAGCCAACGCGGATGGTCTCCTCCACGGTCGCCGTTTCTTCCCCCGCGTTAAACCGCACCAGCGCCACCTCGTCGGCCGATTCGGACGCGACGTAGGCGTAGTAGTTTTGCCCGAGCGCAGGGACGGCGGTCAGGACGCTCAAGCCGACAACCAGGAAGAGAAGTCGGAGCGTGTTCATGGCAGACGAGGGTTGAGGATTGAGGATCGAAAGGCCGAAGGGGCAACGACGTCCGCTTCACGCGTCACGTCCTCACTTTTCACGCATCACTTTTCACACATCACTTTTCACGCATCACTCCCCACGCGTCAATTCAACCGCCCAGAGGCCCGAGTTCCAGTCCGCAAAGAAGATGTGTCCCTTGTACGGCTGCGGGCCCCACGTCATGGCGGCGTTGGGAATGCGGCCCTTCGGGTCGTACGGCTTAAAGTGCGCGATCTCACGGCCCTGCTCGTACAGATTCCCCTTCAGGTCGCCGGACAGGTCCACCACGCGCAGCCCCGCATTGTAGTAGGCCACGTAGAGCGTATCGCCCTCCACCCAGTAGTTGTGCGAGCCAGCCTCGGGGACCCGGTAACGCGCTTCCTCGGACGGGTTCTGCGGATCGGTGACGTCGACGAAGTGGAGCCAGCCGTCCGGGATGGTCGGCTCGTTTTCCGTGTTGAGCCCGTTCGGGAACGCCTCGTCGCCCGCGATCACCCAGTTTTTCCCGGTTTCCGGGTCGTCGTACGGGAAGGCCGCGTGGTTCCAGCCGCTCGGGTAGGCGTACCGGCCAATCTCGACGGGATTCGAGGGCGAGCCGCCCTTCACGCCGTTGCCCACGTCCACCATCACGACCCCATCGTCCCAGTTCGACGAGTAGGCGATGCCGTCGTCCACCCACACGTCGTGGATGGAGTGGCCGGGCGTCTCAAGCTCAACGTCGGCCACCCGCGTCGGGTTGGCACGGTCCTCGATGTTGATAATTTCGTAGCGGCGGCCGTTGCTGAGGGCGTAGACGTGGTCTTCGTAGATGAACAGGTTGTGGACGCCGCCGGTGAGGCGGTTTGTGTACTCGGTGACAATCGACACGTCGGTCGGGTCCGAGCAGTCGAGAATCACCATGCCGTTCTTCCGGTCGGACGCGCCCTCCCGGCTGATGATGCACGTGCGCCCGTCGTCGCTCACCTTCACGTCGTTGACGGTGCGGGCGTCGACGGTGACCGTGTCGACCGGCGTGATGTCGGACGGGTCGGTCACGTCCCAGAAGTACGCCTCGCCGTCCCCGCCCCAGGTGCCCGTGAGGGCGTAGTCGCGGCCGTCCGGCGCCTCCCACACCCAGAGGTCGGACGTGTGGACGTTCGACACGCGGGCGTGGTCGACGACCTCAATGGAGCCCGGCAGATCGCGCGGGGCAACCGTGACGGTGTGGGTGGCGGTGTGTCCCCCACTCGTGGCGACGACGGTGTACTGCCCCGCGTCCTCCGCCACGAAGCGCCCGTCGCCCCCAATCTCGGCGGCCGCCCCCGGCGCGATCGGCCCCGTGTGGTCGGTGCGCACGGCGTACTGGATCGGGGCGTCGCCCACCGCCGTGCCGGCCTCGGTGCGGGCCGTCGCCGCAAAGTCGAGCACGGCGCCGGTCCGGGCCGAGTCGGCCCCGCCGCTCAGGGCGAGGGACGCGACGGGGTTCTTGACGACCTCAACGCTCGTCGTCCCCTCGTGGCCGCCGGCCTGGGCCGTGAGCGTGACGGTGCCCTGGGCCTCACCCCGAACGCGGTGCAGCCGATCCACCGTGGCAACGTCCGGATCGCTGCTCTCGACGCGGACCGTCACGTCGTCGCGGATGCGCCCGTCCGCCGTCCGGGCCTCGACGGCAAGGGGCATCTGCGTCCCGGCGTAGATCCGTTCCGGCGCCCCGGCGAAGGCCACCGTCTCAACCGGCGCCTGCGCAACGGTCACCGACACGCGCTGCACGAGGCGATCTTGGGTGTCGGTGCCGGGCCGCAGGGCGATGATTTCGTGGGTGCCCGGCTCGTTGGCGGTCACCTCGCCGCTGCGGGTGACCGGGGCCGCGTTGCCGTTGCGGGCCAGGAAGACCACCGTGGTGTCGCGGCGCCGCTCCTCGTCCGCGCTCACGTAGAAGGCCTCTAGCTGCTGGCTCTGCCCAACCTGAAGGGTGGGGCTGGCCGGTTCAATTTCTAAAGACTGGGCCGCGGCGGGAGACACGGCGAAGACGAGACACACGACGGCCACAATCACCGTCGGAAGAACAGACCGAAATGACATGAACAGGCGGAGCAGCGAGGGAGAATGCAGAAAGGATCGATCTTCTTTTCACGATGCCTTTCCACAACTCTTCCTCTCCCAGGTTTCCTCTTGGCGCCCTGTTTCCGGCACAAAACGCTCCACGCAAAACCCCCTGCATGAACGGCCTCACACAATCTCGTCCGGTCCGTACTTGAGCACGGGGCCGCGGTAGCCGAAAACCGTCTGGAGCACCTTCGTGAAGGTCGGCGACTGCTTCTGCACGTACCACTGGTCGGCCACCCGCCGCACGCCCTCGCCGTAGGCCGGGTAGGGGTGGATCGTGTCGCCGATGTTGCGGAGGGTGACGCCGTTGCGCATGGCGATGGTGAAGGCGGTGATGAGCTCGCCCGCCCGCTCACCGAGCACGCTTGCGCCCAAAATTTTGCCGGTGAGCGACTTCGCGTGAACCTTGATCTGGCCGATCGTCGCGCCCTCGGTGATGGCGCGGTCCAGCTGGTCGTAGGGGAAGTGGTAGGTCTCGTACGAGACGCCGTCCTCGTCGAGGTCGGCGGCGTGGGCCCCCACGTGGGCCAGCTCGGGCTCCGTGTAGGTGACCCACGGCACGTGGTCGGCGTCGATTTTGGAGGGGATTTTCAGGAGCGCATTCGTGACGGCCACCTTCGCCATGTGGTTGCTCATGTGCGTGAACTGATACCGGCCCGTCACGTCGCCCACGGCGTAGACGTAGTCCTGGCTGGTGCGGCAGCGGTCGTCGACGGTGATGCCCCTGCGCGTGTAGTCGATGCCCGCGGCGTCGAGGTTGAGGCCGTCGACGTTGGCCGTGCGCCCGGTGGCGAGGAGGAGGGTGTCGGCTTCGACATCGCCTTTCTCCCCCGCCGAAATTGTGATCGTACCCTCGGACTGTGTCACCTGCTCCACCTGCGCTTCTAACATGTACTCCACACCTTCCTCCTCCAGCGTCTCGCGCAGCGTGGCGGTAAGTTCGGCGTCGTCGTTTGAAAGGATGCGATCGGCCATGTCGAGCACGATGACCTCCGACCCGAGGCGCGCGAAGGCCTGGGCCATCTCGGTCCCGATGGGCCCCGCGCCCACGATCGCGAGGCGCTCCGGCTGCTCGTCCAGTTCGAAGAGTGTCTCGTTCGTGAGATAGTCGACCTCCTGCAGGCCGTCGATGGGCGGGACGAGCGGACTGGCCCCCGCCGCGACAATGATGTACTGCCCCGTCACCTGCTCGGTGGTGCCGTCCTCGCGCTCCACGGCCACGGTGTGGCTGTCGATGAAGTGCGCGTTCCCCTGCCGCACGTCGATGTCGAGGTCTTCAAAGATCTCGGGGGCGTCGGCCTCCTCGTACACGTCCTGTCGCACCTGGCGGACGTGGTCCATGACCCCCGCGAAGTCGACGTCGACGGACTGGTCGGTGAGGCCGTATGCGCTGGCGGTCCGGGCCTGGTGGACCACTTTCGCGGCCTTCAGGAGCGTCTTGCTCGGCACGCAGCCGGTCCAGGTGCAGTCGCCGCCCAGGGCGTCGCGCTCAATCATGGTGGTCTTGGCGCCGAGATTGGTGGCGATGCCGGCCGCGGAGAGGCCGCCGGCGCCGCCGCCGATCACGAGGACGTCGTAGTCGGTCGTCATGGGAGAAGAGGATTGAGAAAGAGGAAGTGAGAACGATGCCTCTCTGGGTCTCCCAGTTCTTCTCGTCGTTACGGACGCTCGCGGTCCTCCTCTACGGGTCGTCCGCGAGCCCCCGCACGCGCCGCGGCAGCCACCACGCGAGGCCCAGGGCTGCGACGAGGAGTCCGACCGGCATCGCAATCGACACGCCCCATCCCGCCGTCGGGAGCGCGTTCGCCCCGGTCGTGGCCACGTGGTAGGTGCTTGCCTGAATGACGGAGAACAGCACAAGCATCGCGGTGGCGGCTCCGTACAAAAAGACCTGCACGTCGCGGAGAATCACGCGCTTTTCGGCCGGGGCGAGGGCATCGTACTTCTGCTGATTCGGCACGTTGACGGAGCCGGGCGCATGGCCGGTCCACCAGGCGGCGCCGTATACGATTCCCACGACGACGAGCGCGATGGCTGGCACCAGCATCCAGTGCAGAAGCGTCGCGTCCCAGTAGGCGTCCGCCGTGCCGCCGAGCCCAAAGTGGCGCGGAATGCGGGCGGGAAGGCGCGGAAAGGCCCACAGGCTTCCGCCGATCAAGAGAAGCGCGAGGCCAGCGTTGAGGCCATGAACGAGACGACGCATGACTCGCAGCGAGCTACTCTTCAGGCTCCGGCTCGGGCGTGGCCCCGCTCGGCACCTCGGCGGGGGTCGACCGGCTCTCCAGGACGACGGCCGGCTCCAGGGGACGGACAGCGACCGTATCGCCGGGCTCGTGGAACTGTCGATTGTCCGTGTGGACGAGGTACTCGCTCCCCTCGCAGCACACCCGGTACGTGATGTCGTGCCCCTTGAACGCCCGGCCCACGACGGTCCCCACCGTCCCCTCCGACGTCTCCGGCGCCTCCAGCGCAAGGTGCTCCGGGCGCATCGACACGAGCACCGTGCCCTCCGCCGGCTCGTTGAGCCCCACGCGCCCCAGCGGCGTGTCCGCCTCGGGGCCCGCGGCCTGCGAGAGCAGCAGGTTGGTGCGGCCCAAGAACTGGGCGACGAAGAGGGTCCGGGGCTGGTAGTACACCTCTTCCGGCGTGCCGATCTGGTCGAGCTGCCCGCCCCGCATCACGGCCAGGCGATCGGCAAACGAGAGCGCCTCCTCCTGATTGTGCGTGACGAAGACGGCACTCATGCCCTTGCTCTTCAGCAGCTCGCGCACCTCCTGCCGCGTTTCCTGCCGCAGCAGGGCGTCGAGGTTGGAAAAGGGCTCGTCGAGGAGGAGGAGGTCCGGCTCCGGCGCCAGGGTGCGCGCGAGGGCCACCCGTTGCTGCTGTCCGCCCGAGAGGTGCTGGGGCCGCCGGTCCTCGAAGCCCTCGAGCCCCACCATCTCCAGCGCCTCCTGGGCCCGGGCCGTCCGCTCGGCGTCGGACGCCCCGTTCAGCCCGAACGCCACGTTCTCGCGTACCGTGAGGTGCGGAAAAAGGGCGTAGTTCTGGAAGACGATGCCCACGTCCCGCGCGTCCGGCGACACGTGCACGCCGGGCCCCGAGAGCGTCTGGTCCCGCACCGCGATTGTGCCCGCCGAGGCCTCCTCGAAGCCGGCGACGCAGCGGAGCGTCGTCGTCTTGCCGCAGCCGCTCGGGCCCAGGATCGAAAAGATCTCGCCGTCTTCCACCTCAAACGAGACCTCGTGGACGACGGGCGAGGCCGCGGGCCCAAACCGCTTGGTCAAGTTCTGAACGGAGAGGATTGGGGAACTCATAGCGGACATGGCACCTATCGTCGGCCCCACTCGTTCCCCGTCCGTCCATCGGCGACGGGACAATTGAACGGGTCTACGCGCGCTCTGCGGACGCGGGGTGCTCGGTCGCCCGCTCGCGGAGCAACAACACGCCTACGAAGAGCGCCGAGACGAACATGATGGTGAGCGCGTACGGGGCCGCCTGCCCGAACATGGCCTCCTCGGCGTAGCTCCACGTGTTGAGGGCAAGCGTCTCGAAGCCGATCGGCGCCAAGAGGAAGGTGAGGGGCAGCTCCTTCATGGCCGAGAGGAAGACGAACGCCATGCTCACAAGCAGGCCGCGCCGCACGAGGGGAAAGGTGACGCTCACGAACGCGCCAAGCGGGGACCGGCCCAGCGAACGGGCGGCCTCCTCCAGGTGGGGCGGCGCCTGGTAGAGCGCACTCCGCACCGGCCCTACGGCCTCGGCCATGAAGTGGAGCGCGTAGGCCATGACGAGCAGGCCCAGCGTCTGATACGCGAACGGGACGGCCCCGAGCGAAAAGACGATCAACGCGAGCGCGAAGGCCAGGGGCGGCGTGGCGTAGCCCAGGTAGGCGACCCGTTCGACGACGCGTGTCCAGTTGGACGGGTGCCGCACCCCCAGGTACGCCACCGGCAGCGCGAGCAGCGCCGCGAGCACGGCGGCCGGGGCGGACGCGGAGACCGAGTCCCACAGCGCCGCCCCCAGGCTGGCCCAGGGCAGCCCGCTCGCCGTCGAGTCGGCCATCCAGTACCCCACCGTGCCCGCCGGAAGGAGGACCGACAGCCCCGCCACGCCGGCCGCGAACGCGTACCCGGCCCAGCGCCAAGGGCCTAGTCGATATTGGGCGGCGGTGCGGCCTGCCCCGCTCTCCGTCCGATGGAACAGGAGTCCCTTCAGCAGCCGGGCCTCCAGCAGCAGGATCGCCCCCGTGAGCACCAACAGCATGAGCGCCAGGCAGGCCGCGTAGATGCGGTCGTAGGAGGCGGCATACTGGATGTAGAGGGCGTAGCTGAACGTATCGTACCGCATGAGCGACACGACCCCGAAGTCGCCCAGCACATGGAGGGCCACCAGGAGCCCGCCCGACAGGAAGGCCGGGCGCAGTTGGGGCAGCACCACCTGTACGAAGACCCGCCACCGGCCGCGCCCCAGCGCCTGGGCCGATTCCTCTAGGGAGGAATCCAGCCCCAGAAAGGCGGTCCGCAGGTTCAGAAACAGATACGGAAACGTCGAGAGGCTGAGCGCCATCCAGGCCCCGACGTAGCCACTCAGCCGGGGCACCACGAGGCCGAGCGTCTGCGCGAGCGTGCCGTACTCGCCCGTCGTGGCCATCAGGGCGTACGCCATCACGTAGCCGGGCACCGCGAGGGGCAACACCCCCAGCAGCGTGAGGAGCCGCCGACCCGGGAGGGCCGTGCGGGTGGTGAGCCACGCCAGGGGAAGCGCCAGCACGCTCGTGCCCACAAGCACCCCCACGGTGAGCCCCACCGTATTCCCCAGCAGTCGCAGGGTCCGGCCCCGCACCACCAGATCCCACAGCGTGGCCGGGTCCGCCTGGAAGGCACGGAGCAGTAGGTACACCAGCGGAATGAGTACCCCCCCCACGGCGACCGCTACGGGAATCGCCACGTACCACCGATCGCGGATCGTGTCCAGCACGCGGGCACCTGTCATTTTTGCGTGTGGGGGGGTAGAAGGCTCGGCGGAGACGGGCACGAGGGGCTCCCGCACGTGCTCGTGCGCAGAAGCGCCGTCGCGATGGGATGCTACAGGGCCCCGACGTCGCGGAGGAGGTCGAGAGTCGGGTCCATCTCCTGCAGCCGCTCAAAGTCGAAGTCCGGACTCAGCGCCAGGGCTTCGTCGACCGGCATCATGTATTCGGGCACCTCCGCGCCGGGACGAAGCGGGTACTCGTTGAGCGTTTCCGCGGCAAAGGACTGTGCCTCGTCCGACATCAGGAACCGAAGAAACTCGCGAGCGGCCTCGGACTGGTCGCTCGTCTGGAGTACGCCCGCCCCGGTGACCAGCGCAAGGTTGCCAATGTCTTCCTCCTGAAAGGGGTGGGTTGCCACGGACGCCTCCGGATCGATACTTCCCTCATCGTCCACCTTGGCGTCGCCGTAGCGCAGACGCAAGACATAGTAGTGATTCGTGAGACCTACATCAATTTCCCCCGCGTCCAGCGCCTGAATCATCGGCGTGTTGGAAGAGTAGCTGTTCGGATTCAACGCCTGCATGTCGGTCAGCCACGTGCGGGCCGTCTCCTCCCCTTCCGTAACGCGGAGCGCAGTCACGAAGTCCTGGAAGCTGGAGTAGGCGGGCGTCCATCCGATGCGCCCCTCAAACTCCTCGTGCTCCGGCAGGTCGAGCACCGAGTCGGGCAGGTCCTCCGGGCGTACCGTATCGCTGTTGTAGGCCAGCACGCGAAAGCGCGTGGTGACCGGCAGCCAGCGTTGATTGGTTGGGGCGAAGCGGGCGGACTGCTCCATCAACTCGTCGGGCAGTTCGGTAAGCAGGTCGTTGTTGACGGCGTTGCCGAGGGCGCCAGTCGTGTTGGCCCAAAACACGTCCGCCGGGGACTGGTCGCCCTCTTCCTGCAGGGCCGCCAGCAGTTCAGCGTCCGATCCGTAACGGACCTCCACGTTAACCTCCCCCTCGTACTGCTCTAGGAGGGGATCGACGAGCGCCTTGCTACGCCCCGAGTAGATGACGAGTTCGTCCTGCTGCTCTCCCCCACATCCAAGCAGGGACAGAACCAGGGTGGCGATAAGACTGAGGCTGAAGAGTCGCGTCATGGGACGTACGAGTTGATCTGAGTGAGTTGGATTTGTTTAGATTGATTCTAAAGAAGGGCGGCGAAAGATGACACGGGACGCGCCAGGCGACCCGTTTAAATCGCAGAAACTCCACACGCATCGTCCGTCTGTAGACCCGCTCCCTCCTCTTCTCCCCCTGCACCTCGGGGGTCCGGGCGCTCCGGGCGGGCCCGATTGTCTTCCCGACCTCGGTATCTTTTCTTCGTGGGTGCCCGATCCCCTCATTCTTTCCTCCTCCCCCGATGGTTCGCCGAGCCGCCCTCGCCCTGCTCTTCGCGTGTGCCCTTCCCCTTCTCGCCCACGGCCAGGCCCCGTCCTTCTCCCGCATGGACGTGTTCGACCTGGAGTGGGTCGCCAGCCCCCAGGTGTCTCCCGACGGCGACCGAATCGTGTACCGGCGGCGGGGCATGGACGTGATGGAGGACCGCCGCACCTCGGCCCTCTGGCTCCTCAACGCCGACGGCACCGGGCACACGAAGCTAACCAACCGGACCGCCGACGAATCCTCCCCCCGCTGGTCCCCGGACGGCTCAAAGATTGCGTTCACGAGCTCGGGCGAGGAGCACGGCCCCGAGATCTACGTCCACTGGGTCGACGAGAACAAGACGGCCCGCCTTACGCAGCTCGAGAACGCCCCGAGCGGGCTGTCCTGGTCGCCCGACGGGACGCACCTCGCATTCTCGGCCCACGTGTCGGCGCCGGAGCCGACGCTGGTCTCGCCCCCGAAGGCGCCGGAGGGGGCCGACTGGGCCGAGCCGCCCCGCGTGGAGACGCGCCTCAACCACGAATCCGACGGGACGGGCGTCCTGGACTACGGGTACGACCACCTGTTCGTCGTGCGGGCCGACGGCGGCCGCGCCCGGCAGGTCACGTCCGGCGACTACCACCACTCCAGCCGCCCGGTGTGGACGCCCGACGGCGAGGCGCTGCTCTACTCCGCCAACCGCCACGACAACTGGGAGCGGGAGCGCCGCAACTCGGAGCTGTACACGGTGCCGGTAGAGGGCGGCGAGAGCACGCCCCTAACGGACCGCTTCGGGCCCGACCACACGCCCCGCGTGTCCCCAGACGGGGAGCAGATCGCCTACCTCGGCTACGACGACGAGGTCCAGACCTACCAGGTGACCCGGCTCTACGTCATGGACCGCGACGGCTCCAACCGGCGACGGGTCGACTTCAGGCTGGACCGCTCGATCGACGACATCGCCTGGGACGAGGACGGCGACGGGCTCTACATCCAGTACGAGGACGAGGGCACGACCACACTGGGCCACACGACCCTCGACGGCTCCACCTCGGTGGTAGCGGAGAACCTGGGCGGCACGTCGATCGGCCGCCCGTACGGCGGCGGCGACTTTTCTGTCTCGGAGGCAGGACGCCTTGCCTTCAACCAAACCTCGCCCGCCCACCCCGCCGAGCTGGCAGTCACGCGCCGGGGCCAAGACACGGCGCGGCAGCTCACGGACCTGAACGGGGATCTGCTCGACGACCGCACCCTCGGCTCCGTGGAGGAGATCCGCTACTCCTCCTCGAAGGACGGGCGCGAGATCCACGGCTGGGTGGTGACACCGCCGAACTACGACCCGGACCGCGCCTACCCGCTGATGGTGGAGATTCACGGCGGCCCGATCTCGAATTACGGCGACCGGTTCTCCGCGGAGATTCAGCTCTACGCGGCGGCCGGGTACGTCGTCTTCTACCCCAATGCGCGGGGCAGCACCAGCTACGGCGAGGCGTTCGGCAACCTGCTCTACAACGACTTCTCGGGCGGGGAATACCAGGACATCATGGACGGGGTCAACCGGCTCGTCGAGCGGGACTATGTGGCGAACGACAGCCTGTACGTCACCGGCGGGAGTGCGGGGGGCACCTCCGCCGCCTGGATCACGGGCAAGACCGACCGGTTCCGGGCCGCGGCCGTGCAGAAGCCGGTCACCAACTGGATCAGCAAGACGCTGGCGGCGGACAATTACTACGGCTACGCCGAGTACCGGTACCCGGGCCAGCCGTGGGAGAACCCGATGGAGTACTGGGACGTGTCGCCGGTCTCGCTGCTCGGCTCCATGAACACGCCGACGGTCGTGATCGTCGGCGGCGATGACCTCCGCACGCCCCCCTGGCAGGCGAAGCAGCTCTACAACGGGCTCAAGCTGCGCGGCGTGGAGGCGGCCTACGTCGAGATTCCGGGCGCCTCCCACGGCATTGCGTACCGGCCCAGCCAGCTCATCACGAAGGCCGACCACGTGCTCGCCTGGTTCGACCGCTACCGACAGTGAGTTCCCGAAACGCCGCCCCCACTCAGCCCGCGTCGTCCGTCAGGAGTCCCTCGATGGCCTCAAGCAGGCGGGCCGGCTGCTGGGCGCGCTTGCGCTTGCGCACTCCATCCGCGAGCCGCCCGGCCCAGTCCTCCCCGAAGAACCGCGTGATGGCCGCGGCCAGGGCCTCGGGATTCTCGGGTGGGACGACGAACCCGGCCTCCTCGTGCGGGATCGACTCCGCGAGGCCGCCCACGTCGGTCACCACCATCGGCGTCTCGAAGTGGGTGGCGATCTGGGCGACGCCGCTCTGGGTGGCCGAGACGTACGGCTGCACCACGAGGTCGGCGGCACTGAAGTAGACGGGCACCTCGTCAGACGGAACGTATTCGTCGTGCCAGTGGACGCGGTCGCCCAGGTCGTGCATGCGGATGAGGCGGCGGTAGCGCTCCGGGTCGTCGTAGGACTCCCCCGCCACGACGAGGTGCAGGTCGGGATTGTCGGCCAGCACGTCCGGCATCGCCTTCAGAAGGACGTGCAGCCCTTTGTACGCCCGCACGAAGCCGAAGAAGAGAATCACCGGTGCGTCGTCGGGCAGGTCGAGGGCCGCCCGCGCCTCGGCGTTCGGGACGGGCTGGCCGAACCGTTCGTAGACCGGATGTTCGATCTGCTTGAGGGACACTTCGGGTCCGGCGAGGCGGCGCGTGTCGGCGGCCACGGCGTCGGACATCACGACGTGCCCGGCGCAGGCGCGCAGGAAGAAGCGACTGAGGAGCGCGTCGCCAAGGTGCCGCTCGTGGGGCAGCGCGTTGTGGACGATGGCGAACGAGGGGATGCCGTAGTGCCGCCGCAGCCCCCGCGCGACGACGCCGTACGCGGGGGCAAAGAACGGCATCCAGTACTGGAAGACCACCGCGTCGGGCGCCTGGTCTCGGAGGTGAAATCCCGTCCGGAACCACGAGACCGGGTTGATGGAGTCGAGCGGGCGCGGCGCGTTTTGGACGGCCGGGGGCGCCTCGCTCTCCGGCTCGTACTGCGTTTTGCCGGGGAAGAGAAGCTCGGGGTACTGCCGCGAGAAGGTGACCGGCCGCACGTCGTGCCCGCGCTCGGCCAGCCCCGTCACCGTCATCTCCGTGAAGTGCGCAATCCCGCCCCGGTACGGATGCATCGGGCCCACCACGGCAACGTTCATTTTTTTATCGTTCCATTTTTGATCATTGTCCCATTTTGAGCCCATCATTCTCTGTCCAATCTATGTACTCCATTGCCCCGATAAATCAATGCCCCAATGGTTGCAATGATTGAATGTCTCAATGAGAAAATGATTCACCGGTTGACGGTACTCATGTCCGGGTAGCGATCGCCGGCCGCCGCGCCCTGCGGGGCAATCTCGTCGATGCGGTCGAGCTCCGCCTGGGACAGCGAGACGTTGAGCGCCCCGATGTTTTCGTCCAGGTGGCCCGGGTCCGTCGTGCCCGGAATCGGGACGATGTCGTCGCCCTGGTGCAGCACCCAGGCGAGGGCGAGCTGCGCAGGGGGGACGTCCTTGTCGGCGGCCAGGCGCTTCACCTCCGCCACGAGGTCCAGGTTCTTCTGGAAGTTCTCGCCCTGGAAGCGCGGATTGTGGCGGCGCCAGTCGTCCTCGGGCAGGTCGTCGGGCGATTGGAAGCGGCCGGTGAGGAAGCCGCGGCCGAGCGGACTGTACGGCACGAAGCCGATGCCCAGCTCGCGGCACGTCGGCAGAATGTCGTCCTCCGGGTCGCGGCTCCAGAGCGAGTACTCCGTCTGGAGCGCCGTAATGGGGTGCTCCTCGTTCGCCCGGCGGAGCGTGTCGGCGGCGGCCTCCGACAGGCCGAGGTACCGCACCTTCCCCTCCTCCACGAGCCGCCCCATGGCCCCCACCGTGTGCTCGATGGGCACCTCCGGATCGACGCGGTGCAGGTAGTAGAGGTCGATGGTCTCGATGTCGAGACGCTGCAGGGAGTCCTCGCAGGCCTTCTGCACGTAGCTCGGGCGGCCATTGATGCCCTGCATCGCCCCGTCCTCGTCCCGCACGATGCCGAACTTGGTCGCGATCGTCACCTTGTGGTGGTGCATGCCCAGCACGCGCCCCAACAGCTTCTCGTTGGTGAAGGGGCCGTACATGTCGGCGGTGTCGAAGAAGGTGAGGCCGCGATCGATGGATCGCTGGAGCGTCTTGATGGCCTGATTCTCGTCGGGCGTGCCGTAGAAGTCGGACATGCCCATGCAGCCGAGGCCAAGGGCGGAGACGGTAAGGCCCTGGTCGCCAAGGGTGCGTTTTTGCATCGAAGAATTGGGCGTGTGGATGCGTGGGACAATGAACGTGTCGGTGGGCCTCAGTGCGGCCCTGCCGGCAACCTCGCCGGCTCGGAAGGGGCTTCGTTCACCCGCACGGGCCGCCTGCCGCCCCTTCTCGGCGGGACGGGCGAACGCGTGTGCGAAGTTTTCCCCAACAGACAACAGAAAGGCCCCGGGCGACCAGAGGGTCGTCCGGGGCCTGTGTCGTAGAGACGGGGGTGGAGGGCCGTTCCGTGTTACTCGAGGTCGAAGCGGTCGAGGGTCATGACCTTGGTCCAGGCGTCGACGAAGTCGTCGACGAACTTCTCCTCGGCGTCGTCGGCCCCGTAGACCTGGGAAAGGGCCCGCAGCCTGGAATTGGACCCGAAAATCAGGTCCACGCGGGTCGCCTTCCACTTGACCTCACCGGTGTTCCGGTCCCGGACCTTAAAGTGCTCCTTGGCGTCCGAGACCGGCTCCCACTCGTAGTCCATGTCGAGCAGGTTCACGAAGTAGTCGTTGGTCAGCGTCTCCGGGCGGTCGGTAAAGACGCCGTACCCGTCGGCCTGCTCGTGGGTCGCGTCCAGCGCGCGCATCCCGCCAACGAGCACCGTCGTCTCGGCGGGCGTCAGGTTCAGCAGGTCGGCCTTGTCGATCAGAAATTCTTCCGGGGCCCAGTCTTGGCCGGGATCGTCGGCGATGTAGTTGCGGAAGCCGTCCGCTTGCGGCTCCAGCCACTCGAACGCCTCCACGTCGGTCTGCTCCTGCGAGGCGTCGGTGCGCCCGGGGGTGAACGGCACCTCCACGTCGTGGCCGGCGTCCGCCGCGGCCTTTTCGATGGCGGCGCCCCCGCCGAGCACGATCAGGTCGGCCAGCGACACCCGCACATCGTCGGACCGCGACGCGTTGAAGTTTTGCTGGATGCCTTTCAGGACCTCCAGCGCGTGGGCCAGCTGGTGCGGCTCGTTGGCCTCCCAGTGCCGGTGCGGCTCGAGCCGAATGCGGGCTCCGTTGGCGCCCCCGCGCTTGTCACTGTCCCGGTAGGTGGACGCCGCCGCCCAGGCGGTCTTGACCAGGCGGGGGACGGACAGGTCGGTGTCGAGGATGGCCGCCTTCAGCTCGGCGATCTCCTCGTCGCCGATCAGCTCGTGGTCGACCTCCGGCACAGGGTCCTGCCAGATCAGGTCCTCCTCGGGCACCTCCGGGCCGAGGTATCGCTCCTTCGGGCCCATGTCACGGTGCAGCAGTTTGAACCAGGCCCGCGCGAACGCATCCTCGAACGCATCCGGGTCTTCGCGAAAGTCTTCGATGATCTCCCGGTAGTCCGGGTCCCGCTTCAGGGCCACGTCCGTCGTCAGCATCATGGGGTCCACCGTCTCCGACGAATCGTGGGCGTCCGGCACAACTCCCTTCAGCTCGTCACTCTTCGGGCGCCACTGCCATGCCCCGCCGGGGCCTTCGTGGACCTCCCACTCGTAGTCGAGGAGGAAGTCGAGGTAGCCCATGTCCCACTGGGTGGGCGCATCGGTCCAGGGCCCCTCGATGCCGCTGGTAATGGTGTCTCCTCCCTTGCCGGAGCCGTAGTGGTTTTCCCAGCCGAGGCCCTGCTGCTCGATGGGGGCGGCCTCGGGCTCGGCGTCAAGGTGCTCGTCGGTGTCGGCGCCGTGGACCTTGCCGAACGTGTGTCCGCCCGCGATGAGGGCGGCGGTCTCCCGGTCGTTCATCGCCATCCGGCCGAAGGACTGGCGAATCCGCTGGGCCGACCACTCCGGGTCCGGAGTGCCCTCCGGCCCCTCGGGGTTCACGTAGATGAGCCCCATCACGGTCGCGCCGAGCGGGTTCTCAAGCTCGTCTTCCTCGTCGAACCGATCCCAGGTCTCCATCTCGTTTTCCGGGCCCCAGTCGATGGACCCGTCGGGCTTGTAGTCGTCCTCCCGGCCGCCGGCGAAGCCAAATGTCTTGAAGCCCATCGACTCCATGGCCACGTTGCCGGCCAGGACCAGCAGGTCCGCCCAAGAGATTTTGCGGCCGTACTTCTGCTTCACCGGCCAGAGCAACCGGCGTGCCTTGTCGAGGTTCGCGTTGTCGGGCCAGCTGTTGAGCGGGGCGAGCCGCTGTCGCCCTCCCGACGAGCCCCCGCGTCCGTCCGTCGTGCGGTACGTGCCGGCGGCGTGCCACGACATCCGAATGAAGAACGGGCCGTAGTTTCCATAGTCGGCCGGCCACCAGTCCTTCGAGGTCGTCATCACCTCTTTGATGTCCGCCTTCAAAGCCTCGTAATCAAGCTCCTGGAAGGCCTCCGCATAGTCGAAGTCTCCGTTCCAGGGCCCGACCTCCTGCACATTTTGGTCGAGGATCTCGATGTCCAGGCTACTGGGCCACCAGTCGCGGTTCGTCGCGGGCGTGCTCCTCGCCGGCTGCCCCGCCGAACCGTTGTCGGAGCCGTCGTGCATCACTGGACACCCGCCGGCCCCGTTCGTGCGTTCTGGAGCGTGCTCTTCTGACATAGGTAGAAATGAAGACGTTGCTGAAGGGATAACGAGACATTTTGTAAGGTACGGCCCCGAACTTGATTATTCAAATCGATCATCTCTATATTCCTGATAGTTTCTTCCTATCAAAGTACCGCCCCTTCGCCCGATGACGCTCGCGCAGCTTCAGTATCTCGTGGCCCTCGACACGCACCGCCACTTCGGCGACGCGGCCACCGCGTGCGACGTGACCCAGCCCACCCTGAGCGGGCAGCTGCGCCGGCTGGAGGACGAGCTGGGCGTGGAGCTTATCGATCGGAGTCGGCAGCCGGCGGTGCCGACGGCCGCCGGGGAGCACATCGTAGAGGAGGCCCGCGAGGTGCTCGCCGCCCGGGATCGACTCACGACGGTCGCATCGGAGATACAGGACCGTGTGACGGGAACGCTCCGCCTGGGCCTGTTGCCCACACTGTCCCCGTACCTGCTTCCCCTTCTCCTGCCAGCCCTGGAAACGGCCTACCCCGAGGTGTCCCTGGTGCTGCGCGAGTGGCCCACGACCGAAATTCTCGACGCGCTCTGCACCGATGCACTCGACGCCGCCCTGATCGCCACGAACGAGGCCGGGCCCGAGCTCCACGACCGCGTGTTGTTCACGGAGCCCTTCGTGGGCTACGTCGCTCCGTCGCACCGCCTGGCCCACCGCGACGCGCTGACGCCCGCCGACCTCTCCCTCGAGGACCTCTGGCTGCTGAGCGAGGGGCATTGCTTCCGGGACCAGGTGCTTCAGGTGTGCGGCCGCGTCTCGTCCACCCCCCAGGCCACGGCCCAGTTCGAAAGCGGCTCCCTCGAGACGCTCGTCCGCCTCGTCCGCAACAGCGGCGGGATGACCCTTCTGCCCCGACTCGCCACCCACCACATGCCCGAGACGGAGCAGTCGACGTTCGTCGTCCCCTTCGCCGACCCGTCCCCAACCCGAGACGTGCGGCTCGTCACGCGGCGGCGCCACAAGCAGCGCCTCGTCGACGCCGTCGTGGAGACCCTTCACGACGCGCTGCCGGCGACCGTCCCGCCCCCGTGATCTCCGTCTCATTGGCCCTCCAGCACCTCAGCGGCCGTGTCGGCGGGGCCCACGGCCTCGGCCACCTCGTACGTCGACGGATCCTCCATCCGCGGCCGGATGATCATCTCGCCCAGTAGGCCCGTCGTAAACATCTGCGAGCCGAACAGGATGAGCAGGACCCCAAACAGCAGCAGCGGGCGGTCCCCGATGTTGTGCCCGAGCACGAGCTTGTCGAACGACAGCCACAGGCTCACCAAGAAGCCGAGCGCGAACGCCGCGGTGCCCATCGAGCCGAAGAAGTGCATGGGCCGCACGGCGTAGCGGGTGAGGAAAACGACCGTGATGAGGTCGAGGAAGCCCTGAAGAAACCGTTCGATCCCAAACTTGGTGGTCCCGTACTTGCGCGGATGGTGGCGCACCTCTTTTTCGGCGACCCGGTCGTAGCCCTCCCACTTGGCGAGGAGGGGAATGTAGCGGTGCAGCTCGCCGTAGACGTCGATGCTCTTGACCACCTCGCGGCGATACACCTTCAAGCCGCAATTGAAGTCGTGCAGGGGGAGGCCCGAGAAGAGGCGCGTGACCCAGTTGAAGAAGCGGCTGGGAATGGTTTTGCGGAGCGGATCCTTGCGGTTTTTCTTCCATCCGCTGACGAGGTCGTGGTCGCCCTCTCGGAGCATCTCTAGGAGGGCCGGAATCTCGTTCGGGTCATCCTGCAGGTCCGCGTCCATGGTCGCGACGTAGCGCCCCTGCGCCCGATCGAACCCCACGGCCAGCGCCGCGGACTTGCCGTAGTTGCGGCGGAAGCGAATGCCCGCGATGTGCGGGTCGTCCTCGCACAGCCCCTGCACCACCTCCCACGTCTCGTCCCGCGACCCGTCATCGATAATCCACAGCCGAAACGAGAGGTCGGCTTTCTCACACGCCGCCCGCACCGCGTCGGCCAGGTCGGGCAGGGACTGGGCCTCCTCGTAGGCCGGGACGACAATGGATATGTCCGGCCCCTCCTCGGACGGGGAATATGAACTCGGGGACGCCTCCACAGATGCGGGACACTATCCAGGGGATTGCGGATTTCGCCTTGCGTATTCTGCGGGTCAGGGCACCAATCGGGCCTGCGGAATACGCAACACGCGATACTGCCTACGCGTCGATCGTCGCGTACTTGGCGTTGCGTTCGATGAATTCGCGCCGGGGCTCTACCGAGTCGCCCATGAGCGTGGAGAAGAGCCGGTCGGCCGCCGCCGCGTCCTGAATGGTCACCTGCTGAATCTTGCGCGTCTCCGGGTTCATGGTGGTGGTCCAGAGCTGCTCCGGGTTCATCTCGCCGAGGCCCTTGTAGCGCTGCATGCTCGGGCTCTTGCCGTCGGCCCGCAGCTCCGTCATGCGCTCTTGCATCTCCTCGTCGGACCAGCAGTAGATCTCCTGGCTGCCGTTCTGGATGCGGTAGAGCGGCGGCAGGGCGATGTAGATGTTGCCCTTCTCGATGAGCGGGCGCAGCTGGCGGTAGAAGAACGTGAGGAGGAGCGACCGGATGTGGGCGCCGTCGACGTCGGCGTCGGTCATCATCACGATCTTGTGGTACCGCATTTCGCTCATGTCGAACTCCTCCTCCGTCGACGTGAGGCCGGTGCCGAGGGCCGTGACGATGTTCTGAATTTGGTCGTGCTCCAGAATGCGGTCGAGGCGGGCCTTCTCCACGTTCAGGATCTTGCCGCGCAGCGGCAGGATGGCCTGAAAGTGACGGTCGCGCGCCTGCTTGGCCGACCCGCCGGCCGAGTCCCCCTCCACGAGGTAGAGCTCACTCTCCTCCGGCTGCCGCGAGGTGCAGTCGGCCAGCTTGCCGGGGAGGCTCCCCCCCGAGAATGCGTTCTTGCGCTGCACGAGCTCGCGGGCCTTCCGCGCCGCCGCCCGCGCCTCGGCCGCCGTGATCACCTTCTGAATGATCTGCTCGGCCTGGTCGGGGTGGTCCTCCAGCCAGCGCCCCAGCTTCGTGTTGATGAGCGACTCGACGATGCCCTGCACCTCCGAGTTGCCGAGCTTCGTCTTCGTCTGCCCCTCGAACTGCGGCTCCGACACCTTCACCGAGAGCACCGCCGTGAGCCCCTCCCGAAAGTCGTCGCCCGACAGGTCGAACTTGAGGTCGCTCAGCATGTCGTTCTGCTGAGCGTAGCGCTTCAGCGTCCGCGTCAGGGCGCGCCGAAAGCCGGTAACGTGGGTCCCGCCCTCGTGCGTGTTGATGTTGTTGACAAAGGAGAGGACGTTCTTGTTGTATTCGTCGTTGTACTGCATGGCGAGCTCTACGGGGACCTCGCCGTCCGTATCCGCGACGTAGATCGTCTCGTCGAGAATGGAGTCGCGCGCCTCGTCGAGGTAGTCGACGAACCCGATAATGCCCTCCTCCGAGTGGTACGTCTCGCGGGCCAGCTCCTCGTCGTCCTCGCGGTGGTCTTCGACCCGGATGCGCACCCCCGCGTTCAAGAAGGCCAACTCGCGCAGGCGGTCCGAGAGCGTCTCGAACCGAAACTCCGTCGTCTTGAAGATGTCCCCGTCGGGCCAGAACCGAATGCGGGTCCCCGTCTCCTCGTCCGCCTCCATGGGGCGCACCTTGTGCACCGGGTCCTCCGGCACCCCGCACAGGTAGTTCTGCTCCCAGACCGAACCGTCGCGCCAGACGGTCACCTCGAACCGCGAGGCCAGCGCGTTCACGACCGACACCCCCACGCCGTGCAGCCCCCCGGACACTTGATAGCTGTCCTTGTCGAACTTGCCCCCGGCGTGGAGCACGGTCATCACCACCTCTAGCGCCGAGCGGTCCTCCGCCGGGTGCTGGTCGACCGGAATGCCGCGGCCGTTGTCTGTGACCGAGACGGAGCCGTCCTCGTAAATCTCGACCCCAACCTCGTCGCAGTGGCCGGCCATGGCCTCGTCGATCGAGTTGTCGAGCACCTCGTAGACGAGGTGGTGCAGGCCCCGCAGGCCCACGTCGCCGATGTACATGGACGGGCGCTTGCGCACGGCCTCCAGGCCCTCAAGTACCTGAATGTTGGACGCCGCGTAGTCGCTGATCGCGCGATCCGGAAGGTCGGTAGTCTCGCTCATGAAGAACAGATGGCCAGTCGAGAGGGTGCGAAGAAGGCACTTTTTCACTTGTGAGTCCAGTTGAGAGAATACGGGAAGGAGTCAGGGATGGTTCAGCCCACACACCGCCTACAGACTGCCGTCCCTCCTCCACCGCGTGTGGAATCGTCCCCAATTCGGTCGGGCCGGGTGGACGTCGCCCGGGCCGCCCGCTACGTTGTGTGGTATCATTTCCGTAAGATCCGAAAGACAGCCCCACACTACGTTCACAAGTCCGCCCCCTCCATGCACCGCACGCTCGCCGCTGCCCTGCTCCTTTTTGTCTGTCCTGCCCTCGCGCTTGCTCAGGCGCCCGAGATCGAGCGCATCGACCCGCCCTTCTGGTGGGTCGACATGGAACGGTCGACCGTGGAGCTGATGGTTTACGGCGACGATCTCGCCGAGACGCGGGTGCAGAACATCGACCACACCGGCGTGTCGCTGGAGCGGGTCACCGAGGTCGAAAATCCGAATTACCTCTTCGTGCGCCTCCGCATTGCCGACGCGGCCACGCCCGGCACGATGACGCTCCGCTTCCGGCACGACGAGGGGACGCTTACCCGCGACTTTGAGCTTCGCCCGCGCCGCACCGACACGTACGCGCAGGGCTTCTCCAGCGAGGACGTGATCTACCTCCTCATGCCGGACCGGTTTGCGAACGGAAATCCCGAAAACGACTCGATCCCCGGCTTTCTGGAGGGCGTCGACCGCTCCGACCCGAACGCGCGTCACGGGGGCGACTTTGCCGGCATCCGCGAGCACCTGGGCTACATCGACAATCTGGGCATGACGGCAATCTGGATGACGCCCATCTTCGAAAACGACATGTCCCCCGAGTACGGCGCCTACCACGGCTACGCGGCCACCGACATGTACCGGGTGGACCCGCGCTTTGGGAGCAACGACACGTTCCGCCGCCTCGTTCAGGACGCCCACGAGCGGGACCTGAAGGTCATCATGGACATGATCCACAACCACATCGGCGACCGCCACTGGTGGATGGACGACCCGCCCACGAGCAACTGGGTCCACGACGTCGACACGCACGGCACCACGAATCACGAGGGCGCGGCGGCCATCGACCCGTACGCCTCGGAGCACGACCGGGAGCAGCTCACAGACGCCTGGTTCGTGCCTTCAATGCCCGACCTCAATCAGGACAACGAGCTCCTGGCCACCTACCTCATTCAGAACACGCTCTGGTGGATCGAGTCGACCGGCATCGACGGCATCCGGATGGACACCTACTTCTACGCCGACAAGGCGTACATGACGCGCTGGACGTCCGCCGTGCTGGAGGAGTACCCCGACTTCAACATTGTGGGCGAGAGCTGGGTGCCCACCGTGCCCCACGAGGCCTACTGGCAGGACGACTTTCAGGCCCATCCCGACGGCTACGACTCGGACCTGCCGAGCGTCACGGACTTTCCGCTGAGCTTTGCGGCGCGGGACGCCTTCGCCCCCGACGGCGGGAGCCTCTACGACCTCTACCGGACGCTCGCCCAGGACCACGTCTATCCTGACCCCAACAAGCTGGTCACCTTCCTCGACAATCACGACCTCGACCGGTTTTTCTCCGTCGTGGACGAGGACCCGGCGGCCTTCAAGCTGGCCTACACGTTCCTCATGACTACGCGCGGGATTCCGCAGGTCTACTACGCCACCGAGCTGATGCAGCCGATGCTCGACGTAAAGGGCGATGGCGCCAAGCGGGCCGACATGCCCGGCGGCTGGCCGACCGACCAGCGGAGCGTGTTCACCGAGGAGGGCCGCACCGCCCGCGAGAACGAAGCCCACGACTTCGTGACGAATCTCACGACCTGGCGCGAGGGCGCAGACGTCGTGCATCACGGCGAGCTCACGCACTACATTCCGCAGGACGACACCTACGTCTACTTCCGCCACGACGACGCCGACGACACGGTGATGGTCGTTCTCAACGACGCCGACGAGGCGCGCACGCTGGACCTCGACCGCTTCGCGGAGCGCATTCAGGGCCACTCGGCGGGCCGCGACGTGATCAGCGGCGAGACGGTGACACTGACCGACACGCTCGCGGTGCCCGCCCGGACGCCAATGGTGCTGGAGCTTCGGGAATGAGGCCCCTGGACGGCGCTACACTTCGTGCCGCGTCCACACAACGAGGCTCGTGCCTCGCTCCAGAACATCCGACAGGTGCGGGCCCTCGGCGGTCGGAGCGTCGCCCAAGAACTGCTCGATCGCGTCGTGCGTGCGGCGCGCCGCCTCCACCAGCTCTTCCGAGACGGCCGGATAGAGGCTCAACAGGTGCTGGTGCATGGCCTGCGTGCGGCGCTCGGCACGGCGCATCTTCATAAACAGGTCGAAATGGCGCACGGCATGTGGCAAGGGCTCCTCGTCGCGCTGCTCCAGGGGCACGCGGCTCAGGGCCATTTCCATGAGCAGGTCCATGAGCGCGTCTCCCGTGTTTCGGAGGCGAGCAGCCGCACGATCGGCGGGCTCTTGGGCCGAGGGGTCGCGACCCGCCCGGCGCTTGGCCACCGACTCCCGGACTGTCGCGGCGGTCGACAACGTGGCCAGGAGCGTCATGGACTGCAGCACGGCGGCGGAGTCCGGAGACTCGGACGGGGACTCACTCATGGACTCATTCATGGAACGACAGGGTTGCAGCGAAGAGACGCGGGGCAGAGCGGCGGAGGCGCATGAGGCGTGCGAACATGATGCGTGAAAACGTGATACGTGAAGATGTCCCCCGACATTGATCACGAATCACTCCTCACGCATCGCGGCCCTACACCTCCAGGTACCGCACGAACTCGTCGACCAGCTCCTCCAGCTCGCCGTCCTCCTCCCCGAAAGCCGCCACGACGTGGTAGCCGTGGTGCTCCAGGACGTGCCGGACGCGCGAGGTGTCCTTTACGTTGAGCTTGAGCGTGACCCGGATGTCGTCCGTTGAATTCTCCGGGAGCTCCGAGGCCACGGCCAGTACCTTCGCCTCATTTTGCTCGATCACGTGGACAAGCTTCGCCAAGGCGTAATCGCGCGCATCGACCTCCAGGGCCAGGATGGCACCCCGCTGTCGGGTCGACAGCATCTGCGCAAACTGGTCGAAAATGTCGTGGCGGCGGAGCACCCCGAGGTACTGCCCGTCCGACTCGGCCACCGGCACGGTGCTGAGGTCGTGCTCGACCATCATGCGGGCCGCGTCGAAGATGTGAGCGTCCGGCCCCACGCTCACGGGACGCCCAATGAGCAGCGACTCAACCGGGGCTTCCGGCCCGTCGGCGTCCATGAGGCGCGTTTCGGCAATCACGCCGGCCAGCCGTCCGTCTTCGTTCACGACCGGCAGGTGGCGCACATGGTGCTCCATGAGCAGCCCCAGGGCTTTTTCCACCGGGTCGGAGCTCTGGAGGGCAGGGGTGGCGGAATGGATGGCCTCACGTACTTTCATGGCGTCGGGGGCTTGAGAAAAAAGACATGCAGCAGGGGGCGTGGACGGAGGGGGCAGTGCAACCCCCCACAATTGCCGTGCCGAAGACGTCCTTCTGCCAGAGCCGCAGGGCCCCTGAAATCAGAACTGCCTCGGCCCGTTAAGCATCCAAGACCGGCCTGTCCTCCTCGGCCGGTCGGAGCGCCCCGAGAGGATCCAAGGCCTCGCGGAGACGGGCATCATTGCGCGGAGCAGCGCGGAAATGGATACGCGCCACGGCCTGCGCCTCTTCCACCTCCCCATTCAGGGAGTCCATTCTCCCATTCTCGGCGTACTCGTACTCCTCGTCGATCACGTCGCCGAGGCGATGCACCTGCGCGATGACCTCCGGCTCGCTCACCGGAATGTAGGCCACCCGCTCCACGTAGTCCTGCTCGATGAGGTCGAGCAGGTCTTCCCGCAACGTTTCGAGGCCGATGCCGCGGAGGGCCGACGTGAACACCGCGTCCGGGTGGTTGCGCCGGAGGCGACGGAGCAAGGTTCGGTCCTCCATCGCGTCGATCTTGTTGAAGACCACGAGGGTCGGCTTGTCCCGGGCCCCCAGCTCCCCCAGGGTTTCAGAGACCACCTTCATTTGCTCCTCGTAGTTCGGATGCGTTACGTCTACCACGTGGACGAGCACGTCGCTCTTGCGCACCTCGTCGAGCGTGCTCTTGAAGCTCTCGATGAGGCGGTGGGGCAGCTTCCGGATGAACCCGACGGTGTCGGACATCAGCACCTCCTTGTTCGAGTCCAGCTCGACGGTGCGGGTGGTCGCATCGAGCGTAGCGAAGAGGCGGTCTTCGGCCTCAAGGTCCTCGTCGGCCAGGGCGTTGAGGAGAGTCGACTTGCCCGCGTTCGTGTAGCCAACCAGCGAGGCGGTGGTGTATCCTTCCCGGCCCTTGCGCTGGGTCGTGCGCTGCCGATCGATCTCGTCGAGCTTCTCGCGCAGCTTCGCCATGCGCTTGTCGATGATGCGGCGGTCCATCTCAATCTGCTTCTCGCCGGGCCCCTTCGTGCCGATGCCGCCCTCCTGCCGCGAGAGGTGCGTCCAGCGCCGCGTAAGGCGGGAGCGAAGGTAGCCGAGCTGCGCGAGCTCAACCTGTGTTTTCGCGGCCCGCGTCTGCGCCCGGCTGGCAAAAATGTCGAGGATGAGCCCCGTCCGGTCGAGCAGCTTGCACCCAACTTCCTTCTCGAGGTTTTTGACCTGCACCGGTGATAACTCATCGTCGAAGATGACGAGGTCCGAGTCCCGCTCTTTCGTGAGGCGCGCCAGCTCCTTGACCTTTCCGGAGCCGATGAAGGTGGCCGGGCTCGGGCTGTTGAGCGACTGCGTCAGCCGGTCGGTCACGTCGGCCCCGGCCGTACGGGCCAGGTGCTCCAGTTCGTTGAGGTGATCGCGCACCTCCCATCGCGACTCTCGAGGCGTAATCACCCCAACGATGATCGCAGTTTCGGCGTCTTCCGTCTTGTGTTCAGGGGCAAACAATGCGGCGAAAGCAGCTCTATCGAGGGGAAAATGCGAACAGGGGATGGGGCAGCCGAGGTATGAACACTCGGTTCAACCAAATTCCATACAGTGGTACCTGCCTTGGCACCGGGTTGTTGCACAGGGTCCGTGGGGAAAACATAATTTTCTCGACCGCCCGTCTTTCCCGAGTGTAAGGGAAGGAGCAAGGTCCCTGCGGCTGGCCAGGCGCTGCCCCGAAAACACATCGTCGACGTGGGCCTCCAGGCCTCGTCCCCACACGCGCGGCCCCTGCGTTCGCCACGGAGCGCTCCGTGGACGACAGGCACCGTGCCCGAGGCAGCGGCCGTCATGCCGCCGGCACCGGTCTTCCGCCCCAGAAGGAAGCACGCAACGGAGACGTCCGCCATGCAGGCGACCATCGCCCCAACGACCCGGCCCCACTGTGAGCCGATCACTTCGGCCGCCTGGAGGGACTCGCATCCGTTTGGGTGGATGTCGTCTCGGGCGCCCACTGGCTGGCGACGAGCATCTCCGCCGCAAGAAACACCAGTGCCAGGAGCAGAAACACGTTCCACAACTCGGTCCCTGCCCGGCGGGTGCGCAGGGTCTCTTCAAGGTCGCCGGCCTCCGCCGCGGCCACCGTCTGCATTGGCGCGCCCGTCGCGTTCTGCAATTGCTCGGAGGCAGCCTCCGGGGACGCCCCCTGGAGGTTCGACTCGGCGGGATTGATATTTACGGCCACACGCCGAGCCCGCGTGGAGCCGGCCTGGACGTCGTAGAGCCCCGGTGTCGTCAGCGTGCCCCCCACCTGCAGAAGCGTTGCCCCGAAGAGGGTGCGCTGCTCAGGGGTCACCTCAATGCCGTCGGGCCCTCGGACGCGAACGGACGCGTCGGGCGCCACCCCCGTTACGCGCAGCTCGGCGGGGCGGCCGGCCACGAGTTGCTCTCCTGCGACGGAGGTGGTGGCGGAGAGGTAGTAGACCGATCGGTAGAGCAGGGGCACGAAGAGCCCCCGGACGGGCAGGTCGCTCCAGGCTCGGGTGGGCGCCACGGCTGCCGTGAGCAACCGCCCGCGTCCATGGCGCGCCTCGTGGAGGAACGGGCGGCCGTTGGAAAGCTCGATCAGGGTCTGTCCCGCCTGGCCCGAGGGGCGGAAGTTCATCACGTAGTAGAGGTCCGGGCGCTCCACAGACGCCTCCTCCCGGCGCTGCTCTTGAAAGACGCCCTCAAAGAGCGGGTGCTGCAGGTCCACCTGCTCGAACGAGGCCACGGTCTGATCGCCCGACAGGGTTCCGCTGAAGCCCCGGAACGAGCCGGCGTTGAGGCGTCCGAGCAGGGCATTGTAGTCCTCCGGGCGGGCCTGGGCATTCGGGAAGAGGAGCAGGCCGCCCCCTCGGTCCACGAAACGGGTGAGGGCGTCGACCTCTCCGCTCGACAAAGACCGAGGCCCCGCGAGAAGCACTGCGTCGTACCGGCCCAGCTCCGCCGACGCCAGCTCGCGCTCGTCGATCGCGGTGGTGCGGAAGGCAATCCGGTCCGCCACCATTTCGGACGAGAGAGCGAGGTCGAGGTAGCGTGTGTCCTGCCCGTCTCCGCGCACTCGCAGGACACGACGCTCTTCCGGCACGTGCAGCGCAAAGTGATGCCGGTCGTCCACCGGGAAGTCATCGTCTTCCGTCACCACCGCCCCGTCCAGCCAGCCCCGCGTCTGGGGCGTGACCGTGAAGGACACCGTCGTCGCTAGGCCCGGCTCCAGCGTGGTCGTGGACTGGGCCACCCGGTCGCCCGCGAGGTAGACGCTCGCCATGTAGTCGTCGAGCGGGTCGGGGCCGTGGTTGGTGAGAGTGGCCTCCAGCTGTACCGGCTGGTTGACCTCGGCGATGCGACTGGTGACGGTTACGTCCGAGACGCCAACGTTGGACTGGGCCTGGGTTTCGACGGGGAGCAGCTGCACCTGGACGCCGTCCGGGACGCGCGTCGCGACCGAGTCGCCGAGGGTGCTGGCCTGCAGGTCGCTCACCACGTAGACGACGGCCTGCGGAGCGTCCGCCTGGCGTGTCGCGTCGGCCGCCCGCCCCACGGCCTCCGCGAGCGAGGCCGCCCCGGCCTGCGGCTCCAGCTCCGCGAGCGACTGCCGGACCACGCCGGTGTTCGTCGTCGGCTCCGGCCGCCGCGCGCCGCTCCGGGCCGTCGGCCAGAGGAGCGCCTCGTCGCCCTGCTCCACCGTCTGTAGCACGCCCTGGGCCTTCTGGATCGCCTGGTCGAAGTACGCCCCGCTCGCCCCGTCCGCCGTCATCGAGAGCGAGTTGTCGACGACAACCGCGTGGGCGGTGGGGGCCGAGGCCGCCATCCCCCCGAGATTGCTCGTGAGGGTGGGCTGCGCAAACGCCATCCCCAGACTGGCAATGGCCAGCATGCGGAGGGCCAGCAGCAGCCACTCCTTGATGCGGACCCGCTGCACCGCCGACGCCTGCAGCTCTTTCACGAACGCCAGCGAGCTAAACTCGACGGTGCGGGGCTGGCGCAGGTTGAAGAAGTGCAGGAACAGCGGCACCGCCACCGCCGCCATCGCCAGGAGCGCAAAGGGATTCAGAAACGACACGAAAAACCACCGTTGGGCACGAGCGACGACGCGATTGGGACCGGCTGCTACCGAGCGAGCGGGATTTGCGTTCCAGAAAGAGCAGTATGCCGCAACAATAGAAAAGCGCCTCCCCCGCCCTAAAGAGGGCCGAGAAGGCGCTCGGTGTCGCTGGAAGCAGCATTAATGCGTCCTCTAAAGGGTGACTGAGAGACGGGCAAATACCTCTCGACCGTTAAACCCAAACGGCGAAGACGTTGGGAAAGGCAACATCCCGAAAAACAGCGGATCAGCGTCCGGGTACACATCGGTCAAGTTGCGTGCCCCGACGGTGACCGTTGCGTAGTCATCGAAAAACGAGTAGCTCGTTGTGAGGTCGAACAGCCACTCTGAACTAATCACGAAGTCGCCTTCGGGCGTCCCGTCCGGCGAGAGCGTTTCGCCGTAGCGCCGGGCCCCGAGCTTGGCCGTGAACCCACCTTCCTCATAGGTGGCATCGAGGTTGAGCCGATTGTCTGGGCGCTCGTCCGTAAGCTCCAATCGGGCCTCTCGGTCGAGGATGCTTGCCCGGAAATCTCGTCCGAGAACGTCGGGCGTCCGCACGTCACTGTTCACTTCGCTCTGCGTTTGATTGAACGCCCCGGTCAAGAGTAGCCGGCCACTCTCGCCGATGGTTGTCTGATACTTGGCCGTCAGGTCGATGCCCCACGTCTGCGTGTCGACGCTGTTGGCAAACGTCTGTACCCGGGCCACATTCTCGATGCCGTTGTTGGCGAGAATGTTCTGGACCAGCTCTCGCTGCTCCTCGGTTTCTCCAAGCTCGCCGGAGAGAATGATCCGATCATCGACGTCGATGAAGAAGGCATCGGCCGAAAACGTGAAATTGTCAACGGGCTGTACCGTGACCCCTGTGCTCAGGTTAATGGACGTTTCTTCCTCAAGATCAGGTACGCCCAAGGCCTCGGCAATGTCGCTCTCGTTTTGGGCCAGCTGGACCTCAAAGGGCCGGAGCTCCCCCGTGTCCGGATCATCGAGAAACGTCGTGGACACCTTGGAGAAGAAGCTCTGTGCCAGGTTGGGAGCTCGGAAGCCAGTACTGCCCGATGCCCGGAAGGTCACAGCGTCCTGGGGCTGGAAGCGTATCGCGAGCTTCCCGTCTAACGTTTCGCCGAAGTCGCTATAGCTCTCAAATCGACCCGCGAGGTTTACGAGTAGCTCGTCAGTCACGTTTGACTCCAGCTCCGTGTACACCCCGAGGTTATTTCGGCTCTCATCCACTTCTTGGTCGGGGCGAAAGCCCGGAAACACCTGCGCTCCGGGAGCAGCCCGACCTCCGTTTTGATTTTCCTTCACCGGGCCGTCAACCCAGGATGCTCGCTCCCCGGCCTCAATGTCATACTCGTCGATCCGGAAAACGGACCCGAATGATACATTCAGGGGTCCGTTGAAACCTACATCGTACCCGCGTGAGAGGTCGAGTTGGGCGTGCGACTGGCGGTGGCTCACCGTGCCCGCATCAAAGGAGGTCTGGGTGCTGTTCGGGCCCAGCGTCACGTTGAGGGAGTTGGCGATATTATACTCAAAATCGTTCTCCCCGGACTGCAGGTTTAGGTCGTAGTCCCATCCCCCAAGAACCGTCCCACGCAGGCCGACCGACGCAGAATAGTCCTGCGTGTTAATGTCGAACTGCGGAAGAAAGCCTTGCGGATGAATGCTCGGCCAGTTGCGACCTCCTTTCGCCCGCCGGTAGAATCCCTCTCCAATGGAGTTTCGGTAGCTGTACCCGCCAAAGGCGTAAACCTCAACAGCATCACTCACCGGGTATGCCCCGTCGGCCCACACATACACGTTGTCGGACTCGCCATCGCCCCAGTGAAAGGTCGGCTGCGGCACTGGGTTGTTTTTCTCGACGGCCTCCTGGACCCCATCGTCGTCGATGTCGATCACCTCGTCGGCGTCTCCGTCTTCGATTTGATCACGCGGACTGGCTCCGGCCCGATTGGTGGGATCGCGGAGACGGAGCTCCGTAAAGAGGTTCAGGTAGCCGTCGTCTCCGAGACCCGTACCGCCCTGGAGGCTCACGTTGTGCGTCGTCCCGTCGTTATTGAACCCGCGGGTTACGTGTCCCCCAAGCTGGTAGCTTGCGCTTAGGGGCAGCGGCTCCTGCTTGAGCTGCACGTTCACGACCCCGGCAATGGCGTCGGAGCCGTACTTTGCCGCCGCTCCGTCGCGCAACACCTCAATCTGCTGAATGGCGCTGGAGGGAAGGGCATTCAGGTCCACCGGACTCGATCCCTTCTGCACACCGGATCCCAGCCGGTTCACGAGAGCCGACTTGTGGCGGCGTTTGCCGTTCACCAACACCAGTGTGTGATCCGGACTCAGGCCCCGCAGCGTAAAGGATCGCAGAGCATCCATACCATCCGCCACCGTCTGGCGCGGAAAATTGGCCGACGGCGCAACTTCCTGCAGAATTTGACCGACCTCGGCGGTCCCGATCGATTCAATCTGATCGGCCGAGTACACGTCGACGGGCACGGCAAGCTCTGAGGCGACTGTATTGCGTGCCCGCGACCCAACGGTGACCGTTACGCCCTCGCCCTGCAGCGGCGCTCGCTCCA
>NZ_JAZKRW010000018.1:0-33352 GCF_036626415.1 Salinibacter sp. | reverse complement strand
CGACCTCTTCCACTCTGCTACGCTATGTAAGCACGCAGAAATACGTTTATTCGAGAGTCATTCTGAGCGACCGACGACCGGAGGGAGGAGCGAGTCGAAGAATCTTACTGGGTCCAGCGCGAACGCTGATTTGGGAATATACCGGCCTGAAGGTCGCTTCTGCTGATCTTCGAAGAGATTCCTCGACTCCGCTTCGCTGCGCTCGGAATGACTTGTTGTTAAGGTTCTTTTGCGTGTCTACTTAGCTCTCAGAGACGAAGGTGTAGTAGCGCAGCCGGGGCGGGATGGGTTCCTCATCCCGGATGTGAAGGTCCGAGGGGACATGCACCCGCGGAGTCACGTACCCGGTCGTGTCAGAGCGGATTTGGTCGTACGAGACGGTGGCGAAGAACTCCGAGGACCGGCGGGCCTTGAACAGGTCACGAAACAGCACCCGGTACCGAATGCGAATCGTAGAAGGCTGAAGCGACACGAGGTCTTGCCCGGACGGCACGCCGGTCACCTCCACTTCTACCTCCCGCGTCTCTTCGACGAACCGGCCCGCACGCGCCGTTACCTGCACCGCTTGGGGGCGCACATCGACGAGCCGACGAAGGGTGTCAGCCAAGGGCGCCTGTACCTCAACAGTGTCCTGAAGGTTCTCGATGGTGCTTGCAGTGGTCGGCCACCCCTCCACGCCCCGCACCACCGACTCTGCCCCCTCGATCTCCACCGAGTCCGGCGCAAGTTGCGGGTCGTCGATCAGCTCATAGTCGGACCCCAAGTCCACCTTTACGCGGCTCCGGACCGGCACCCTTCGGGTGTGGCGCGGCCCCAAGGCCATCTCAAACGAAGCCGGGGTGACGGTCTCGATTTGGAGCGACGTGCCCTGCGGAAGGGCAATCTCACTGGCCACGTCGACCTGACTCGTGGTGGCGTTCACCTCCACGACCGGCGGATTATAGAGAACACGGAGGAGGTCGAGCCCTCGGCCCTGCATCTGCACCTGCACGTGCGTGGGGGGCACCTCGGCAAGGGCCTGTCCCTCCGGGGTCGCCACGACCTCAACCGGCAGCCGCATCGTCTGCGTCCGCTGCTCGCCGAGGGTCAGCGAGAGCCAGAGGACGCACGAGAGCAGCACGCACACGGTAAGGGCCGCGCCCCGCTGCGGATCCTCATCCCGCCGCGGCTCATCCTCGCCCGACGTGAAGAGGGCACGCAGCCAGTCCCAGAACACGGCGCCTTGGGAATCGGAGTTGGCAGCCACGAGGCTTGGGAAAGATTCGTCCGGAGTGAGAAATCACGGCTGCTTTCACGGCAGGGGGGCCACTTCGTTTCGCAGGAACCCTGCAGGCAAGGACTGGTGAGAGCCCGCCAGCGATCATCCGACTGCTCGCTGGTGCCCCTCTCCTTGCCTCGTCTTCGCATGCACGTTCCGTTCTCCAGATGGGAATGGCCGACCCCGACGCCCCGTCGCCCGATGCGTTGCCCGACTTCATTCTTGGAGGCGCCATGAAATGCGCCACCTCGTCTCTTCACCATCTCCTTCGGCAGCATGAAGAGATCTATCTTCCCGAGGGCGAGACGCACTTTTTTTCGATGGACGACGCCGTTCAGCACCCCGGCTTTTTCTTCCCGGCCCGGGCCTCCTCGCATCCGTCCCCGGACTACGACCGCGACCTGGCGTCCAATCTCGACTGGTACCGCTCCCTCTTCGACCCGGCACGGCCCGCCCAAGCCGTCGGGGACTACTCTACGATCTACCTGGCCGCCCCCGATGCCCCAGGGCGCATCCACGAGTTGCTTCCGGACGTCAAGCTCATTTTTATGCTCCGCAATCCGGTAGACCGGGCCTATTCGCACTACTGGCACCGGGTGAAGACGGGACGAGCCGCCCACAGCTTCGAGCACGAACTTCAACATGGACCCAGCACCCTCCTTCTCCGAGGGTTTTACAGGCGCCAGCTCGAGCGATACTTTAGGTGGTTTTCTCGGGACCAGCTGAAAATCGTGCTCTTCGAAGAGTTCGTAGACGAGACGCAGGCCGTGGTCGACGCGGTCTGCTCGTTCCTTGGAGTGTCGCCGTCGGTCGACGTTGCGCGGACCCAGGCCCACAAGAACAAGTCCCCGGTGCCCCGCTGGCCGGGCCTCCAGCGTTTGCTGAATTACGCTACGACCGGGGTCGAGGGCCACGGGGACACGGGCCTTCCATACCCCCGGAAGCCCCAGTCGCCGTACGCCGTGCAGGGCCTGGTGTACCACCTGCGACAGCTGAACCTGACCACACACCGCGATACCCCCCCGATGGACAAGGCCGCCCGCAACTGCCTCCGGCAAATTTTTGCCCGCCAAAACGCTGGGCTGGCGGATCTTCTCGGCGTCGACCTTCCCGCCCACTGGCCGTGTGTATCCGGGCCCAAGGGCCCTTCCCCCTCGTGAGAACGGATCCCCGAGCATCTCTTCGCCCGCTGTCGTCTCGTCCGCCCCTCCGACCAGGATGTCGTCTGCGCCCCCGCTCTTTATCGTCGGATGTAGCCGCTCCGGCACCACACTGCTTCGGCTGATGCTGACCCAGCATCCCGATCTGCACATCCCCCCCGAATCAGAATTTCTACTCTCGCTCTACGACCAGGCGGAGTTGTACGGTACCTTCGAGGCCCCCCACCAGCGCTGGTTTTTCATCCGCGACCTGCAGACGACCGAGGTGTCGATGGGCGCCTACGCGTTTCCGATTTTTGACCTCAGCATTCACGCTGCGGAAACGGCCCTGGCGGAGCGGGCCCCCACAGACTTCGCCGGGGCCGCGGCCGCGCTGTTCGAGGCCTCCGCCCACGAGCACGGCAAGACCCGCTGGGGGGACAAAACCCCACACTACGTCCGCCACATCGAGTGGCTCTCGGACGCCTATCCCGAGGCCCAGTTTATTCACATGATCCGTGACGGTCGCGACGTGGCGCGCAGCCGTGTGGAGGCGGGGTTTACGTCGAGCATGCGCCGCTCGGCCCTACACTGGAAGGAGGAGGTACAAAGCGGCCGAGACGCCAGACAGCACCTCAGCGACCACCGGTACCACGAGCTCTTCTACGAGGACCTGGTCCACAATCCGTCCTCGGTACTTCGGGAGGTGTGTGGGTGGATCGACCTCAACTACACCGAGCACTTGCTCACATTCGACCGGACTGGGGACGCGTCGGTCCCAGACGAGCACGCCCACCTCCACGAGAACGTGACCAACGCCGTCGATCCGTCTCGGGCCCAGGCCTGGAGAACATCTCTCCCGTCCCGAGACGTGGCCGACGTGGAAGCCGTGGCCGGAGACCTGCTGCGGGATCTGGGCTACGACCTGACCGGGGCTCGCGTCCCCCTCTGGCTCCGGGTCGTGCGGGGCCTCTACCGGAACGGGCGGGCCCAGGCCCGCGCCGTCGTGCAGACCCTCAAGCGGCTCGGGATCGTCTAGGACACAGGGGCCGGGGTCTGAACCGCCCGATAGAGGGCCCGGAGCTTCTCCGCCTCCGTCGCAAGCCCGAAGGCGGTTTCGACCTTCGTCCGCCCCGCCTCCGCGATCCGCCGCCGCTCCTCCGTCGACGCGGCCCGAAGCCGCCGGATGCAGTCCACCAGCGCGTCCACGTCGCCCTCGGGGGCCAGCAGGAAGTGATTGTCTTGCGGAATCATTTCCGGAATGCCCGCATGCGTGGTGGACACGCACGGAAGCCCCACGGCCTGCGCCTCAATGAGCACGGTAGGGGTGCCCTCCCGGTCGCCGCTCGCCGCGGTTTTGCTACAGAGCAGGAATGCATCGGCCCGCCGGAGGAGTTGGCCCACCTCGGAATTGGGACGGGTGCCGAGCAGCTCGACGGTGTCCTGCAGGGCGTGGTCCTGAATGTACTGCTCAAGCTCGTCGCGCTGCGGCCCCTCCCCTACGATCCGCAGCCGAAGGTCGCCCCCTTGTCCCTCCACCCGCTGGACGGCCCGGATGGCGTCCAGGTGGCCCTTTTTCTCCGTGAGACGCCCGACGCTGATCAGCTCCGAAACCGGTCCCTCCGGGGGACGATACGAGAAGTCCTCCAGATCCCGAGCGAGGTGCACGACCTGGACCCGGTCGGAGGGCGCCCCCAGACGCACGGCCTGCCGTTTCATCTCCTCGGAGAGCACCACGATCGCCCGGGCCGTCTGCCAGACGGACTCGTATGCCGCCCGCCATCGCGGGTGCCGGGGCAGCTGCGAAATGTCATACCCGTAAAATGTGACCACGAGTGGCACCCCCAGCGATTCGGCGATGGGAACCGCCTTCACGCCCGGCCGGCCGAAGTGCGCGTGCAGAACGTCCGGGGCGATTTGGGCGAGCGTGTCTTCCGCCCCGGGCCACCACGTCCGCCACGACGAGTCAAGGGGGCCGTCCAGGCCCACGACCTCCAGCACCCGCTGCGCAACGCGGTACGGATTCCAGACGGACGGCCACGGCACGACGCGGACCTTCTCGAAGGGCCGCTCGTCCCGGTTGACGCGGCGACTGGCCACGACATGGTTCTCCGTCCCCTGACGCTCGAGCTCGGTCACGTAGTCGTAGATGAACGTTTCCGAGCGCTTCGAAAACGCCTTGCAAAGATGTGCTACCCGGATGCCCACGGCGTGGTGTGAGTTCGACGATCAGATCGCATCCCTTCATGCTCCCGCCCCGAGACGAGAACGGGTCGCGGCGCCCATTTCCGTCTACGCCCTCAACCCGTCCACAGTTTGATCGCCCCCCGTCATGAAGTTGTCCGTCGTCATTCCTGTCTACAACGATCCCGGAGGAATCGACGCCACCCTCCAGTCCGTCGTGGCCCAGGACCACGCGACCTACGAAGTGATCCCGGTCGACAATAACTCGACGGACGAGACATCGGCCATGATACAGGAGTGGGCGGAACGACACCCCGACCGGATTCGGCCGGTCGCAGAGCGGGGTCGGCAGTCCTCCTACGCCGCGCGGAACGCCGGCGTCCGGGCCGCAGACGGGGAGATTGTCGTTTTCATCGACGCCGACATGACGGCCCCAACGGACTGGCTCCGCCGCGTCGAGGAGGCATTCACCGCGACGTCGATCGACTATCTCGGGTACGAGGTCGAGACGTACGTGCCGGACGGCAACGAGGGGTTCTGGGGATGGTACGATTCCGTCATGGGATTGCCGTCTCGGTACCACTTCGAACAGAAACAGTTCGTCCCCACCGCGTGCCTGGCCGTCCGGCGCGCCGTGTTTGGGCGGGTTGGACTCTTCGACGATCGGGCCCGCTCCGGGGGCGACAAGGAATTTGGGCAGCGGGTGCATCGCCATCCAGACCTGACGCAAGGATTTCGCGGTGACATCGTAGTGTATCATCCCGCCCGCACAACCTTCGACGCGCACCGAAAGAAAGCCGTGCGCGTGGGCCGCGGCCTGGCCCGCCTCGCCGAGCCGCTGGACGCGGACGGGCGACGCGTTCTGCTCGAACTGCTCCTGCATGCCGTCCCCCCGGACCCTCGTCGAATCCGCCGCAGGGCCCCGGACTGTACTTCCCTCCAGCTTCTTAGCCTGTACGTGGCAAACATGCTCCTCCGATACGTTCGCCTGGGCGGGGCCGTATCGCACTTCTTTCGAAAAGACCTCGCCTAAAGTAAAGGGTTATTCCTCGACCCATACGGTTTTGGCGTTCACGAACTCACGGATGCCGTGGTGCGACAGCTCACGCCCGTAGCCGCTGTCCTTGATGCCCCCAAACGGGACCCGGGGGTCGCTCTTCGTCATTTCATTGACGAAGACACAGCCGGCCTCCACGGCGCGGGCCATGCGTTCGCCTTTCTCCAGGTCCTCGGTGAAGATGCTTCCCCCGAGCCCAAACCGGGTGTCGTTGGCGAGCGCCACGGCGTGCTCGGCGTCGTCCGCCGCGACGATGGACGCCACCGGGCCAAAAATCTCTTCGTCGAAGGCCACGGTGCCGGGATCTACGTCGGCGAGGACGGTCGGGGCGTAGAAAAAGCCGTCGCGTTCGAGCGTGTGCCCCCCCGCAACGGCCACGGCGCCTTCGCCAATGGCCCGCTCCACCTGGTCGTGGACCTGGTCGCGCAGATCGTGGCGGGCCATCGGCCCCACGTCCGTCTGCTCGTCCGTCGGGTCGCCGACGGTGAGCGCCTCCACCGCGTCCACCAGTCGCTCCTGAAAGTCGTCGAGCACGGCCCGCTCGACGATGAAGCGCTTCGCGGCGATGCAGCTCTGGCCGTTGTTCTGCATGCGCGCCGTGCACCCCACGGAGGCGGCCGCCTCCAGGTCGGCGTCGGCGCATACGATGAAGGGGTCCGAGCCGCCCAGTTCCAGCACTGTAGGTTTGATCTGGGCCGCCGCCTGCTGGGCGACCGCCGCCCCGGCCGGCACGCTTCCGGTGAGCGTGGCCCCTCGCACCCGCCGATCCCCCAGGACATCGCCGACCGTTGCCTCGTCGACGCGGAGCACTTGTAGCTCGTGGTCCGCGAACCCGGCCTCCCGGAGCACATCCGCGATCGCCTCGGCGCACCCGGTGACGTTCGGGGCGTGCTTCAGCAGAACCGCATTGCCGGCCATCAGGGTCGGCGCGCCGAACCGAAAGACCTGCCAGAACGGAAAATTCCACGGCATGACGGCCAGGATGGGGCCGAGCGGCTCGTACGCCACGTAGCTCTTCTGCGCGGACGTCTCCACCGGCTCGTCGGCGAGGATGTCGGCCCCGTGCTCCGCGTAGTACCGGCACACCCACGCGCACTTCTCGGCCTCTCCCTGGGCCTGGGGGAGCGGCTTGCCCATCTCCTCCGTCATGAGCGCCCCGAGCGCGGGGGCCCTGTCGTCGAGGAGCTCCGCGGCTCGCTCCAGCCGGGCCGCCCGCTCGGCAAACGACCGCTCGCGGTTGACCGCGAAGCCCGACGTGGCCTGTGTCAGCCGCCGCTCCACCTCGCGGTCGGTGTGAAAGGAGTACCGTTCGATCTCCGTCTCGGTCGCGGGGTTCGTGGAAACGAGGGGCATACGTTTGGGGGAGATGATGGCACAAGAAGGGACTCTGGCTTTCACGACGGGTCAACGAGTGGTGATCCGCCGGGGACCAACCGTCCCGGGTCGTAATGGGGCCTGTCTTCGTCGATTCCATAGATCTTGAGGGAGCGGCCCGCGTTGTAAGCTTGCCGTTGGATATTGTCAGTTCTGTCGAGGTGCTTCATGAGCGAGTCTCTCCCCCCCGGCGTTCAGGTCTCCCGGTCTACAATCGAGCAATTGATCGGCCGCCCGGTCGACGACCGGTCCCACTACCGACGGGCACTCACCCACCGGTCGTTGCTTCGGGTCCATCCGACGCATGAGTTTCAGTCCAACGAGCGGCTCGAATTTTTGGGCGACGCGCTCCTCGACGTGTTCGTGGGCGAGGTGCTCTACGACCGCTTTCCGGACAAGGACGAGGGCGCGCTGACCCGACTCCGGGCCCGTCTCGTGAGCGAGCGTCCCCTGGCCACCTACGCCCGCCGCCTCGACCTCGGGACGCACCTTCTGATGAGCCAGAACGCGGCCGAGGGCGAGGGGCGCGACAACCCCAGCATCCTCGCGGACGCCTTCGAGGCGCTCGTGGGGGCGGTCTACCTGGACCTGGGCTACGAAGCGGCCCGGGCCTTCATTCAGCAACAGGTGCTCGCCCCGCTTGACCTGCGGGAGGTGGCCACCCGGGACGAAAACTACAAGAGTCAACTTCTCGAGCACCTCCAGGCCGAGGGCCGCCCGCAGCCGACCTACCACGTGGTGCGGGAGACGGGCCCGAGCCACGACAAAACGTTCACGGTGGAGGTGCAGGTAGACGACACGGCCTACGAGCGTGGGACCGCTGGCAGTAAGCAAGACGCCGAGCAGCAGGCGGCCCGTCGCACCCTGACGGAGATCACCGCGGACGCGCCGACCCGGTGATCGCCAGTGCTCGCTCCACCACGTCGGTCCGAGTGCCCCCTTCTCCTTTCACAGCGACACGCCCCCATGCCTTCAAATTCTTCCGACCTCGACCTCGCCCTGGACCTCGCCCACCTCGCGGAGGAGGAGATCCTTCCCCGCTTCCGCACCGTCAGTGTCGCCCACAAGCCCGACGGCACGGAGGTGACGGAGGCCGACCGCGAGGCCGAGCGGGCGATGCGCGAGCACCTGGCCGAGACGCGCCCCGACCACGCCGTCCTCGGGGAGGAGTTCGGGGAGAGCGGCCCCGACGACGCCCGCTACCAGTGGATCCTCGACCCCGTGGATGGGACCGCCGGGTTTACGATCGGTGTACCGCTCTTCGGCACGCTCGTGGGGCTGCTGGAGGACGGCGTCCCGGTCGTGGGGGTGATCCATTTTCCGGCCCTCGACGAAACGGTCTACGCCGCCCGGGGGGAGGGCTGCCGGTTCCGGACGGCCGAGGGCGAGCACGCGGTCAGCGTCGACCCCGTCGAGTCGCTCGACGCCGCCACCGTCACGACCACGGCCCTCCACAGCTCCGACGTCACGGCCGCGGCCGACCAGACGCCCTACCGCCTGACGGAATTGGTCCGCCGGGCCGGCAAGTTTCGATTCGTCACGGACTGCATCCAGCACGCCCTCGTGGCCCGAGGGCGCACCCACGCCGCGGTGGACACCCTCATGCATCCCTGGGACGTGGCGGCCCTGGTGCCGTGTGTGCGAGAAGCGGGCGGGGTTGCCCAGCCGCTCGACCCCGCCGAAGACGACGTCGTGTTCGGCGGCGGCCTGGTAACGGCGGGCACCGCGTCGCTGCTGCACGAGGTGCGCAGCCTGCTCCAGCCGACCGACCCCGACGAGAGCGCCCCGACCCGGTGAGGGGCCAGCATTCTGCCGGAATGGACAGCGCCACCCTTCGTGACGAGAGATCGACGGTTTCTGCCCACCCCCCCTCCCGCCATGCTCGACCGGATTGAAACACTCGACCTTCGCTTCCACGACCGCCCTCACCTCATTGCGGCGTACCTGCTTCCGTACGGCGACGGCGTGGCCCTCGTCGAGACGGGCCCCGGCTCCACGTTTCCCATGCTCCAGGCCCGGTTGGCGGAGCAAGGCCTCACGCCGGCGGACGTCTCGGCCGTCTTCCTCACCCACATTCACCTCGATCATGCGGGGGCGGCGGGCCACCTCGCCCGGCATGGCGCCACCGTGTACGCCCACCACGTCGGGGTGCCCCACCTGTCCAGCCCCGACCGACTGCTCGCGAGCGCCCGACGAATTTACGGAGACGACATGGACGCGCTCTGGGGGGAAATGCGTCCGGTCCCCGACGACCAGCTCATTGCGCTGCGGGACGGCGACACGGTGCCGCTGGGGAATTCTGAACTGATGGCCCTCGACACGCCGGGACACGCCTCCCATCACATGAGCTACGTCATCGGGGACATCTGCTTCACCGGCGACGTGGGCGGGGTGCGCATCCCCGGCGAGTCCCACGTCGAGCTCCCCCTCGCGCCCCCCGAGATCGACCTCGACGCCTGGCGCGAGAGCCTGGTGCGGCTCCGGGCCGCGGCCGACCGGCACGACCTCACCCGCCTCGCGCCCACTCACTTCGGGCTCTACGACGACATCTCCGCCCATCTTCGTCGGCTCGAGACGGCCATCGAGACGGCGGACGAGTGGGCTGCACGGACCCTGCCGGGGTGGGACGGCGACGAGGAGGCCCTGCAAGACGAGGTGACGGCGTGGATGCGGGAGCGGGCCGCCGAGCAGGGGGTCGGCGACGACGCCTGGGAGCACTACGAGGGGGCCAACCCGAGCTGGATGGCGGCCCTGGGGCTGCGCCGGTACTGGGACACGCAGACGTCGTAGCCCCTCCCTAAGAATCTTGCCCGCCCGGGGCGGGCAGATCGATCTCGGGGTCGTCGGGGTGCGGACGGTAGAACAGGGCCGTTCCCCCAATCGTGCGGACCACCTGTACGTCTTCCAGCGCGTCCGCGACCGCCTCGGCGACCTCGCGGACAGGACGCGGGGCATTGTCGAGCACGCGAATGGTGACCAGCTCGCGGGTATTGAAGGCCTCCTCCACCGCCTCCATCACAGGGTCGGTCACCCCCTCTTTCCCGATGTGCACCAGGGGATCTTGCCCGTGAGCCTCACTGCGGAGGTGGGCACGCTGGCGAGAGGTGAGGCGGTCGGACATGGGGGAAACGGGCTGGGTGAGGCGGGGAGGTAATTCCTCGATTTCACTTCACGATTTCGGCGTGGGGGCGTTCCCGGTCGGCCCCTCAGGTCGCGGCGGCCGGACGCAGCGCCTCCGGGGACGGATGCGCCGGCGCCCACTGGATGACGCCCCACTCCCCATTCACCGGCCAATCCGGGTCCTGCGCGTTGAGCCGGTCGACCTGCGACCGCGACAGGCCGGCGGCCACCTCCGACTTGTGCGTGCGGAGCGCGAGCACAGGCGTCGGCAGCGGAGCGGCCGCCTTTTCGAAGGGGGTGGTGAAGGCCCACTGCCGATCGCCCAGGAGGCGCCGGTAGTTGGCGTCGCCTTTCGTGATCAGCAGGTCGGCCCGGGCAATCTCAGCGCGAGCGTGCGGGGGGAGCGCTCGAGCCCGGAGCGGCGAGGTCCACACCCAGGCATCCCGGAGACGAAGCCGCCCCGACGCAAGGGCGCCCCGGAGCCGCTCCGATAGGGCCCGAACGGGCGCCGCCTCTGCGCCAGCCAGCGCCTCCAGGGTTGCGTGTACGTCGTCGATGGTGGCGTCGGAGACGAATGTGGGGTGCACCTTGAGGTGCACGGTCACCTGCCCGACCGCCTCGGTGGCCAGAAGTCCGTCGACCAGGGCGAGGTCGGAGACGAGCTCAAAACCGGCATTGTCGGCCCAAATGTCGACCCGGGCCGGCCGGTCTCGGGTCGTGAGGTGCGCGAGCGCAGCGTCCGTGTCGTCGACCAGGAGGTGCTCTTCGGCCCGGTCGGCGTCCTGGTGGTCCGGCCCCTCCTCCCCGGCCGTCCACATGCTCAGGTCTGCCTGGTTGCCCCAGAGGGCCGTCCGAAACAGCCGCGTGAGCACCGGGCGTGCATCCTCGTCCTCGTCGAGCGCCCGGGTGCGCCGCTCGGCCAGCGCCCCAATCCGATCCGCCGTCTGGACGAGCCCCTGGTCCTTTTGGTAGCTGAACGGGTCCACCCGCGCCCCTGCTCCGGATCGAAAGTACCCGGTCGCCTCCAGGAGGCGGCGGTAAAAATACGTCTCGCCAAAGAACCAGGGGGCCTCCAGCCAGGTTTTCCCGCGGTGCGGCGCCACGAACTCCGCCCAGAGGGCCGCGTCGGGTGCCTCCTCATCTCGAAGGGGGCGGATGGGGCCGTCGGGAAGGTCGTCTCGAAGCGCCTGAATGCAGGCGTTGATCGTGTCCGGAAAGTCGTTTTCTTCGATGACACGACCGGCGATGCGGGGCCAGCGGGTCGTAATCGTGCGACGGGTAAACGCATCCGAATCAGCACCGCGGAGGGGCCGGGGCAGCGACGCGGAGGGGGTTGGGGAAGGCACGAGGGAAAGGTTATCGTCACAATACGAACGCTCAAATTCCCCAACGGCCCATCCTCCTTGACCGTTCGGCAGATCCCCGCCCACGGGTGCCCCTTCCTCGAAAGCACAGACTCTGAAATGGGCCTTGGCCTGAACCCTTTGGAACAGCGACAGTTTGCAGGTGGTGGTGCGTTTACGGTTGACTTCCGGTCCCATGGCCTCCGACTCCTCCTCATCCGACTCCTCAGCGTCCTCCGATTCGGTCGTCCGTTTCGACCCTCCGGAGGCGTCCTCTTCGGAGTCCTCCTCATCGTCTCGGTTGGAACGGCTCCGAGGACTGGCATTCGAGGCGGTGCTCGTTGCGGGCGGCGTTGTGCTCTTTCTCGTGATGCTGTACGAGATGCACACGCCGCCCCCGGAGAACGGCTTTCTGTCGCCGGCCCTGGTTGGCCTGGCCGGGGTTGTTCTTCTCTGGCCGCTTCGTGGGCACAAGGCCGTTCGGGCCCTGTTGCTGTCCGGGGGACTGCTGCTCCTGCTCTGGACGCTGGATAAGGTAAGCCGTGTCCTCGTTCCGTTTGCGGCTGTGTACCTTTTGGCTTACCTGCTGAACCCGCTCGTCGAACAGCTCAAGCGGCGCTATCAGGTGCCTCGGTGGCTGCCCTCCCTTGTGGTCACGAGCGTCGTGGTGGGCGTCTTTGTTCTGTTCATTCTCATTCTCGCCCCCAACATCGCCACGCAGGCCCAGGCCCTGTCCGACCGGGTGCTGGGCACGGTTCAAAACTTGCGCGCCTGGCTGGAAGCCTCTACGGTCTTGGACACCCTCGAAGGGGCGGGGCTCCTCCAAAAGCAGGAGGTCATTGCTCAGGCCCAGGCCCTGATCAAAGAGCAGGCCGGCCGCCTTCCCAGCGCCGTGGAGGAGGTTGTGTCTTCTCTGGGATCGTTCCTGGGGGTCGTTACGCTGCTCGCTCTGGTGCCCGTGATTCTTTTCTATACCCTCAAGGACTATCCCACGGTCCAGTCGGCCCTGGTCGACCTGTTTCCCACGGCCGGCGGGCGGCGCGACTATCTCGTGGAGGCCGGCAGCATCGTAGGGCGCTACTTTCGCGGCCAGCTCTTGATCAGCACCATCGCGACCATCAACGTGTCGGCGCTCTTGTTCCTGTTCAACATCCCGTTCTGGCTTCTAATTGGACTGCTCGCTGGTCTCTTGAATCTGATTCCTCAGATCGGGGCCCTCATCACGATGGTCGTGGGGGCTCTGGTGGCGCTCATTCTAGGAAGCTGGCTCAAGGCCCTGATCGTCATCGCCGTTCTGCTGGGCGAGGGCCTGCTCGAACAAAGCGTGTTGACCCCAAACATCCTCAGTTATCAAGTCGGTTTGCACCCGCTCCTCGTTCTGTTCTCGCTGCTGGTGTTTGGGACGCTACTCGGTGTTTTCGGCCTTCTGATTGCCGTGCCCGTCACCGCAATCCTCCTGACGGGCTACCGGGCATGCCGCGAGGAACTGACGCTCGACCTCAGCGAATATGGCACGACCTGAAACATTCTTCTCAGCCCGGAGGAGCCGGGCAACTCTCCCGCATCCACACTGTTGGGGGTTCCCTCAACTCGGTGTGCGCTGCTGCCTCCATCATAATCACTGCGGGCGCCCCACACAGCGCCTTTCTCTCCACAACTCTCACTCGTCGTCGTGACGCGAACGTTTGAGGCTCCCTGGTCCTACCGCCCCAGCGCGTCGCTCCTCGGCCGCGCGATTCGGGCCTGGACGAAGGATCGCCTGCGGGGAGAGGCCTTCTACCTCGTGACGATCGTAGGGCTCTTCCTCGGCCTGCTCATGGCGCACTATCTGGGCTGGGCCCTCCTGAGCTCGACCATCGATGCCCACCCAACGGGACAGACGATATTCTGGGGGGCCCAGGTCGGGTCGGTCCTCGTGCTGGCCGCAGTCGGGCTCGTGGGCTTTCGCCCCGCGGTTCGGGTGATGTGTCGTCCGGGCGCGCTGACGATTCAGCAGGGAGACCGGACCCGCACCCTCTCCCCGTCTGAGGTCGACGGCGCAGCGCTCATTCCGGCCCGGCGCTACCACCGCCACTACCGCCGCTACGCCGCCACACAGGTGTTCGTCAGTGCAATGTCGGAGCAGGTCCTCTGCATTCGCACGAACGACGGCCCGGTGATTGTGGCCCTCCCGGAGCCCGATGCTCAAACGGCCCTGCTGAACCACCTGGAAGCACTCACGGCGTCCCCTCCAGCGACCGTGGCCCACCCGTGATCGGGGGCCATCAGACCAGACGAGAGCGCTTGTTGAGGTACTCCAGAAGCGCCGTATCGTACGCTTCGTTCGTGTCCAGCTCCGCGAAGTCGATGTCGTGTTCCAGGCAACTGCGGCGGAACGTCTCGGTGAAGTGCTCGACGGCCTCGGTGTAGTGCTCGCGCAGCTGGGCCGGCTGGAGAGACACCTCCTCGCCGGTCTCTACGTCCCGAAACAGCATGGGCCGATCCGGAAACTGAAATTGACGCTCGGTCTGGCCCTCCAGGACGTGGAAGACGATCAACTCATGCCCTCGGTGCCGGAGGTGGCGAAGGGCCCGCAGAAGATCCTCATGGGCCGCGATGTTCTCGAAAAGATCCGTAATGACGATGATGAGGGATCGACGCTTGACCCGCTCGGCCACCTCTTCGAGCACGGCGGTGGCATTCGTGCGCTGGTCTGAGGCCTCCTCTTGGTGAAACTGCTCCAGGGTGACGAGCAGCTGCCGCAGGTAGCCCTGCGTCGCCTTCGGCGGCCGAAAGGTGTGCACGGATTCGTCAAACCCGATGAGCCCCGTGGCGTCCCGCTGCCGGAGCATCAGGTTGTGCAGGCCCGCGGCAAGGTACGAGCCGTAGTCCAGCTTCGAGAGCTCGTTGTCGCCCGCGTAGCGCATCGAGGCGGAGGTGTCCAGGACGACGTAGTTGCGGAGGTTGGTCTCCTCCTCGTACTGTTTGATGTAGTAGCGGTCGGTCTTCGCGTACACCTTCCAGTCGACGTGCCGCAGCTCGTCGCCCGGATTGTAGGGGCGGTGTTCGGCAAACTCGACCGAAAAGCCGTGGTAGGGGCTCCGGTGCAGGCCCGTGATGAAGCCCTCCACGATCAGGCGCGCCCGCAGCTCCATCGTTTCCAGTTGGGACACCGCGACGGGATCAAGGTAGCGACGGGCGGTGGTTGATTCGGCCATGAGCGGACGCCACTAATTGGGGAGTGCACCGGGCCCGTTAGAAAGTTTGCCTCCTGTTCGGTTCCTTGAGGGTGGCGCGTCGGGCCGCTTTCGCCCGCACGCCGTCCCCGCGCCCCCGCCGCCTTTCATGGCTTCCGATGCTTCTATGTCGTCCGACGATCGCATTAAAGCGCAGCTCATGACGGCCCGTGACCTCGGGCGGACGCTGGACCGCATGGCCCAGCAGATCGTCGAGCGCTTCGCCCCCGACGCGGCGACGTCTCCCGCCGACACGTTCGCCCTGGTGGGCATGCAGACGCGCGGGGTGCACCTGGCCCGTCGGCTCCGACGGCGCATCGAAACCCAAACGGGCCTGGAGCTCCCCCTTGGCCTTCTCGACGTCACCATGTATCGGGACGACGTGCGCCTGCGGCTGGAGCAGCCCGACATTCAGACCACACGCATCCCATTCGACGTGACAGACCGAAAGCTTGTGCTCGTCGACGACGTGGTGTTTACGGGACGGACCGGCCGCGCCGCCCTCGACGCCCTCATGGACCGGGGCCGCCCCGCCGCCGTGCAGTTCCTCACCATCATCGACCGTCAGCACCGCGAACTCCCCATCGCAGTCGACATCGTGGGGCGCGAGGTGCCCACCCTTCCAAACGAAGAGGTGCGGGTGCGAGTCGAGGAGATCGACGACGAAGACGGGGTCTGGCTCGTGAAAGCCCCGGCGTCCCGCTCGACCGACGACGCTCGCTGAGTGGGCGTGTCTTCGCCGCCCCGTGTCTGCTTCCAATACTTCCCCTGCCCGCCTCTCGCCATGGCCGCCTCCTCCTCGTCCGCCGTCCCGGATCGGTCGGCCGAACTGCGCCACCAGCACCTCTTGGACCTCTCCACCTACGAGGCCGATGAGATCCGGTACCTGCTCGACACCGCCCAGGAGTTCCGGGAGGTGCTTGAGCGTCCCATCCGGCAGGTGCCCACGCTGCAGGGCACCTCGGTCGCCAGCCTCTTCTTCGAGCCCTCTACTCGGACAAAGCTGTCCTTCAACCTCGCCGCCGGGCGCCTCTCCGCCGAGACCGTGAGCCTCTCGAAGTCCAGCTCGTCGGTCACGAAGGGCGAGACCCTCAAGGACACGGCCCGCAACGTGGAGGCGATGAAGGTAGACGTGGTGGTGCTCCGGCATCCCTCGCCCGGCGCCCCCCACTTCCTCGCCCAATGCACCGACAGCGTGATCCTGAACGCCGGCGACGGGGCCCACGCCCACCCCACCCAGGCGCTGCTCGACGTGCTCACGATGCGGGAGCACGTCGACGCGTTTGACGGCCTGCACGTCTCCATTATCGGCGACATTGCCCACAGCCGCGTCGCCCGCTCCAATGTGCAGGCGCTCACCACGCTCGGGGCTTCTGTCACGCTCTGCGGCCCCGCGACCATGCTGCCGGTGGAGATGGAGGCGGCGCTGGACGTACGCACCACGACCCGCCTCGACGCGGCCCTGGAGGGCTGTGACATTGCAATGGCCCTCCGCATCCAGATGGAGCGGCAGGACGAGGGCCTCTTTCCGAGCACGCGGGAATACCACCGCCAGTTCGGGATCACGGCCGACCACCTGCGCCGCCACCCCGACCTTCTCATCATGCACCCGGGGCCGGTCAACCGGGGCATCGAGCTGACCGACGCCGTGGTGGACCACGAACGGTCCATCATCTTGAGCCAGGTGACGAACGGCGTCGCCCTGCGGATGGCCGTGCTTTACATGCTGGCGCCGCGCCGTGAGGAGGTGTAGCCCGCTGGGTTCTAAAACTGGACCGTCGCCAGGGACAGGCGAACGCCATAGTGCCCCCCCTGGCCGAGCGTCGAGGTGCTCGGGGTGCCCCGGACCCCAAGATCAAACCGATAGCCGCCCACGCGGACCCCAAGGCCCCCGGCGAGCGTGACGGCCTGCGCCCCACCGACCTGTACGCCCATCCGGAGCGGGATCGGGCCGAGGCGATACTCTCCAGCGAGGTGAACGGCCGACGCCGCGCGGGCCGCCCCGGCCGTCCCTCGAAGCCCGACGGTCGCGCTGCCGACCAGCGTCAGTTGGTCTGTGGCCCACGTGCTGCTCACATGCAGGGCCGTAGGCAGGGGCGTGGAGAAGGCGGCGCGCTCGCGGTCCACCGCCTCGTAGGTGGCCCGGGCCAGACTGTCGGCTTGGTGCTCCACATACTCCCCGACCTCGCCGTCAAACTCATTTTGCAGCCGGTCGATGTCGAGCTCAAACCCGTCAAACCGGAAGACATCATCGTCCGAGATCGTCTGGGCGTCTTGGCTCCACCGAATCAGGCCGAGGTCGGTGAGGTGCACCGACACGAGGAGGTTCGGCTGCAGCGCGTAGGAGGCGCCCAGGTTGAGCGCGCCCCCCACCCCTGCCACATCGTTGCCGCCAACGCCGGAAATGCCCCCGAAGGGATCGTTTTGAAACGCACTGACCTCATCGTACACCGCCCGGCTGAGGCCGCCCGCCGCCCGGGCCGTCCAGGTGTAGTCGTGCGTCCACAGCGAATCCTGGATCGTCACTTCCGAGTCGAGCGCGGCGTCGGCGTACTGGGTCCCGACGATCACCCGTGGGGCCACGCCAATCGATAGCGGAATAGACTCAAGCCTGTAGCTAAACGCCCCCGTGAGGTCGACGGTGCTGAGAGTACGTTGGCCGCCGCTCAGCGGCACCGTCCGGTTCGAATCCGCGCCCACCGCAAACAACTCCGGAACCCCTCGGTCGATCTTCGCCTCCGAGCGCACTTGGGCCCGCACCCCAACCCCGAGGGCCCATGACTTGTCGACCGGGCGGTACGTGAGTGCAACGGGCGTTACCTGCGTATGGGTCGTGACGCCCCGCTGCTCATCGCCGAACCATTCGTCGAGGACCTTCGCTTCCTCCGTATTGGTGAGCGTCCCAGACTGCTCCCCGAACGTGCGTTCGTAGTGATCGAACTGCAAAAGATCGCCCCCCACGGCGGCCTGCAGATCCAGGACCCGAACCTGGAGCGGGGCGCGTCGCGGCCCCAGCGCGAGCTGAGCGGGCCGGGGGAAGAGGACGGTCGTCGACGTTTCCAGGCCGTCCCCCCCCGCCATGATGCCCGATCCTCCCCAGCCCTGAGGCCCCGCCTGGGCGTGCGCGCAAGAGACCCCTCCAGCAAAAACAATCCCCCCAACGGCGAGGGCGCACAGAAGCGTTTTGAGAGGGCCGTTGCTGGTCATAATAAGGCCGTGCTCTTCACTGATGAAGGAAAGGGACGGGTGGGCAATCGGTCAGTTGTTGACACTGACAGACGCATCCACCGAGGCCTCCAGCGACAACTGAATGGTATCGGTCGCCCGGAAGGTGGCAACTTCTCCCTCCTCTTGGGCCATCGTGAGGCGGAGGGCAAGGCGACGCCCGGCGGCCAGATCGTGGAGCTGATCCTGGCTCAGGTCAAGGGTGGCCGTGCCCGTCCTCGTCCCATCGGCCGTGCCGTCGTCGGCTTTGGACGGCGGCCTCACGCGAAGCGACTCGCCGTCTCCGGGCAAGGAGAGCACTTCATTTTGATTCTCGTCGAGGACGAACAGCTTGGCATCTGCGCCCATCGGAAGCGCGTTGGCGTATCGGGCTCGCAGCTCGGCGTCGGACACCGTCACGTCCTTCGAGGGGTCGGTCACGTCGTCAAGGGCCGAAAAGTCCGCGTCGATCGTGTCCCGAAGCTCGAAGCGGCTGCGGACCCGGACCGGCACCGTTGCGCTGAGCCCGGCCTCGAAGGCAACCGGACGCTCTAGTCGAATGCGATTGTTCTCGTCGCCCGTAAGCCGGGCCTGCGCGACGAAGTGGAGTGAGCTGGGCAACGCGCTGACGAACTCGTCGACGTTGGAGTTTTCGTCCGTCAATGTGATGCTCTGGCCCGCGGTCAGGGTGGGGCCGTTTACCCCAAACTGAATCAAGTTCTCCCTAGCGATGGGGGTTCCTGACTCGACTAGGCGATCTGCCCGCGTAGAATTTTGGGAGACTGCCTTTTCCTTCTGTCCCTTGAGATAGATGGGAGAGCGCCCTCCCCGTCCCTGCAAGGCCGCGTAGAGCTGAGCGTTCGTCCCAATATCAGTGGTGACCTGGAAGTTGAGCTCGCTGCCCTGTAGCTCCAGCCCATCTACGTTGTTGGTGGCGTCCCCGATGTCCCCAAACGACTCTCGGGTCACCTCCGAAGGATCCTCAAGATCCAACATTCCATCCCCGTTCGCGTCCTCCGTAACGTCGACCGAGAACGGATCCACCGTTGCCTCCAGGGCCTCCACCCCGAGGTTCTCGACGGACACGTCCGCGCGGACTTCGTCCGTGGACCGGATCACCTGCAGGGTACTCGAGGTCTGCGAGGATTCCGGGATGTCCTGCAGCGTGCCCTGGAGGCGGTACGAAACCTCGTTCTTGGTGGGGGCCACCCGAACGCCGCTGAGATCTTCCTGAATCGTTTCCGGAAAGCCCTCGAGGGCAACAGTCAGGGGCGCATCCTGCCGCGTGAGGTCCGGGAGTCGTAGGTCCAACGACTCGAAGGAGACGTCCGGCTCGCTGAGAAGGTGGGTCATCGCGAGGGTCCCATCGTTGAGGTCCACAAAGTCCCCCGACTGGTCGAAGCTGATCCGGTCCGCCTCGAAATCAAACCGCCCCTTTACGTCCACCGTCTCCCCGGTCGGCCAGAAAAACATCGCCCCAACCGCAAAGTCTTCGGCGACGGATACATCTGTGCGCAGGCCGTCGCCCGCGGCGACTGTCAGGGTGTCCTTTCCGTAGCTCTCAGCAAGCTGCGCCTCCACCGTCACGTCTACGCTACGGGCAACCCCCCGTCCTCCCAAATCGACATTGAACGTGTGTGCGGTCCCCGGATCAATCGACGTGGCCGACTCCGAAATACCGAGCGTCTCAAACGTGTCGGGCAGAGCGGTATTTTCGTCGTTCTCCAGCCGCAAGGTCGAGATGTCGATCGGAAACCGCTGGTCGTTCGTGAGCGTCAGCTCCATGGTGCCCTTTTGGGGCTCAATGCCGGCGAATTGAGAGCTGCCGTCCTCCCCCGTTGAAATGGAGCTCGACGCCGCAATGTCGACCGTGCTGACGCCGTCAACCGTCACGCTTCTGTACTGAAGGGGAGACAGCGTGAGGGCAAGCTCATCTTCCGATCCCCCCCCGGACACATTCAGGACGAGTTGCAGCTCATCCTCGACAAGGGACTCTCCCTTCACGTCGGCAACGGCCTTGGCGCCACTGCCCGGGTCGATGGGAGACTCGAACTGAGCGGTGCCGATTGGTCCCTGCTCGTCCCCTCCCTCGTTCCGGACAGTGATGGACGGCGCTTCTCCCTCACCATCCGTGAGGGGGGACGAGGAGGGATCGTCGTTGACAAGCTCAAAGGTAATTTGGTTGATGTCTGTGCCGTTGACGACAGCGATGTCGGTCAAGGTTCCCCGCTGAACCCCGGTGGCGTCAATGCTGGCGACCCCGTAGTCCGGGAGTTGCAGGTCGAACGGAAACGGAAGCGTGTCTTCAATGACCGGCAGGGGCCCCGCTTCCGGAAGAGGACTGCCCGGAGAGGGGACCGGCGCTGGTTGGCCGTTTGTCTGCGAATATCGGGCGGCGATTTCCTGATTTCCCAGATCTCCCTGAATCACGCGTTCGGCAATCGAGGCGTTGGCCCCGAGCCCACCGGACGCTTCGTCGAGGGCCTGATCGAGCGAGCCGAGGTCAAAAGAACTGACCTCTTCCTCGATGGCGATCGACTGGTCCGAGTCCGCAACCGTGAAGAGCGAATCGAACTGAGAGGTCGTCGTGTCGATCAGGGGCGCGTGCTGACTGTCCGGCCCCCCGAGAAACGAAAAGGTCTTATTCACAGCGACCGGGCTGTTCAGCCCCGTCTCTGTTTCGAGGGACGGCCCACTGCTCGGCACATCACACCCGCCCAGCAGGACCAGTGCCGGGACAAACAGAAGAATCCACACGGAAGCGGGGGCGTCTCGGAACGACATGATACGGGGAAGGAAGTGACCGGACGGCATTGGGGAGCGGCAGCCATCATGGCTTTTGAGCGGGGAGTCGAACCCTGCAGCACCGTATCTCTGACAGTGACAAAAGGCGTACCGGACGTGTCGCCCTGCCCAGCCCCCACGCTTGGCGTACTGGGCAGAGGATTCTCTACAATGGGCGGGTGTTTTCGAAACATCGTTCGCCGGTCCCCCCCGAGGCTCCCGGTCGGACGTTGGATTTCAGAGGGATCGTAGAGAGTGAGAGACCCCTCTTTCTCAGATCGATTCCTTCAGGACGCACGGGCGGCCCACATGTGTCGGCCCAGGGCGCAAAGATTTCGGAGAGAGGGATTTTCTTTGGAACGGTCCCCTGCTTCTCGGGCGTTGAGGCCTTCGGATCGAATCCATCTTCCGACTTTACGACCGCGCTCCCCTTCTTTCCAGCGCTCGCCCCAACATGCCCGACGCCTCGTCGCCCCTCGTTCACCTCGACGCCCTCACGAAGACCTACCGCGAGGGCGACCAGGAGCGCGCGGTGCTTCAAGACGTCTCGCTGCGCCTGGAGCGGGGCGACTTTTCGGTTCTCATGGGACGGAGTGGAGCCGGGAAGAGCACGCTGTTGAACCTCATCAGCGGCATCGACTCACCCACGGCCGGCCGCGTCCGGATCGGGGACACCGACCTCACGGACAAGTCCGAGACGGAACGCACTCGCTTTCGTCGGTCCCACGTGGGGTTTGTGTTTCAGTCGTTCAACCTGATCTCGACCCTGACGGTCGGGGAGAACGTGCGACTGCCCCTTGAGCTGGCCGGCGCGGCCCCGCGGGCCACCAAGGACCGGGCACAGGCACTGCTCGACCGGGTCGGGCTGGCCGACCGGGCCGACCAGTTCCCAGATCGCCTCTCCGGCGGCGAACAGCAACGGGTGGCCGTCGCCCGGGCCCTGGCCCACGAGCCGCTCCTCGTTCTCGCCGACGAGCCGACGGGCAACCTGGACTACGACACCGGGCAGGCGGTGCTCACTCTCCTCAGCGACCTCGTGACGGACACCGACACCACCCTCCTCGTGGCCACCCACGACCCGGAGGTGCTTCCCCGCGCCGATCGGGTCCTGCACCTTCACGGCGGCACCCTGCACGAAGAAGTACCGGAGTACATCACGTCGGGGACGTAACCCGAACACAGGCGAACCGTGGACGGTGCGCCCCAACGCCGTCCACAGCCCAGGGTCGTCCCTGTCTCTTCTACCCTTCTCTTTCGTTCCTCGATGACACTTCTCCACCGCTCCAGCCGGCGCTACCTCACCCGCCACCCGTGGCTCATGGGCCTGTCGGTGCTGGGCGTGGCGATCGGGGTGGCGGTGGTGGTGGCGATCGACCTCGCCAATACGAGCGCGAGCCGGGCGTTCGAGCTCTCCGCCGAGACGGTGACCGGCGCCGCGACGCATCAAGTGGTGGGGGCCGGGGGGGCGCTCGACGATGACGTGTACCGACGCCTCCGAGCGGCCGGCCTCCGCCCCTCCGCCCCCATCGTCGAGGGCTACGGGTCGCTTCGTCGGGGCGACCGCACGTTCCAGGTGGTCGGGATCGACCCCCTGGCCGACGCGCCCTTCCGGCCCTACCTGGGGACCGGGGCCGGCAGCGACCTGGACCTGGGGACGTTCATGACGGACGACACGGCCCTGCTGAGTGCCCGCACCGCCGAGGCCCTCGGTCTTGCCTCCGGCGACACCCTCCGCGTGGACATTGAGGGAACCACGCACGCGGTGGTGCTTAGCGGCCTCATCTCGCCGCAGAACGAGCGGACCCGCCGTGCGGTGGCCAACCTGCTGGTCGTGGACGTGTCGACGGCCCAGCGGCTCTTCGACCAGGCCGGAACGCTGTCTCGCATCGACCTTCTCGCTCCCGCCGAGGGATCGGCGCAGCGGGCGTACCTCGATCGGGTCCGCGAGGTCCTTCCGGACGGGGCTCAGCTGCGGCGCTCCGACACCCGGACGGAGACGGTGGCCCAGATGACGAAGGCGTTCGACCTGAACCTGACGGCGCTGAGCCTGCTGGCGCTGATCGTGGGGGCGTTCCTCATCTACAACACGATGACCTTTTCGGTCGTCCAGCGTCGCGCCTTGATCGGGCGGCTTCGGGCGCTGGGAGTGACGCGGGGAGAAGTCTTTCGGCTCGTGCTGGGGGAGGCCGCCGTGCTGGGCGTGGTGGGCAGTGGCCTTGGGCTCCTGCTGGGCGTCGTGCTGGCCTCCGGACTGGTGCAGCTCCTGGCCCAGACCATCAACGACCTCTACTTCGTGGTGGAGGTGAGCGAGCTCTCGATCTCGGCGTGGACCCTGGCAAAGGGCGCGCTCTTGGGCGTCGGCACGACGTTGGCCGCGGCCCTCCCCCCGGCCCAGGAGGCCACCGCCGCCTCCGTGAGCACCGTCCTGCGCCGCTCGACACGGGAGACGACCCTGCGGCGGCGCGCCCCCGGGTGGGCCGGGGTGGGCCTCCTCGTGGCCGGGGCCGGCAGCCTCTTGCTCCTCGTGACCGAACAGAGCATCTGGGCCGGGTACGGGGCGCTGTTCTGTGTCCTCGTCGGCACGGCGTTCATGATCCCGTGGGCCGTGGTGGGCCTGTCGAACGGCGTGCGCCCCCTCCTCGGCCGCGTGGCCGGCGTCATCGGGCGCATGGCGGCCCGCGGCGTGGTGACGAACCTCAGCCGCACCGGCGTCGCGATCGCCGCCCTCACCATCGCAATCGCCGCCACCGTGGGCGTGGGCGTGATGATCGACAGCTTCCGCGGCACCGTCACCAACTGGCTGGAGCAGTCGCTGCAGGCGGACGTGTACGTGCAGCCGCCGAGCCTCGTCTTCCGCCGCTCCACCGCCACGATCGACTCCACCGTTGCGCGTCGCCTGCGGAACGTGGAGGGCGTAAAGGGGGCCTACTCGGTCCGCCGCGTGACCGTACAGGCCGACGTGGGACGCACGGACCTGGTGGCCGTGGAGCCCGGCCCCGAGACCGCCGACGTCTACCAGCTCAAGGCCGGCTCCCCCGAGTCGGCATGGCCGGCGGTTCGGGCGGGGCCGTCCGTGCTCGTCTCCGAACCGTACAGCTACCGCTACGACGTCGGCGTGGGCGACACGCTTCGCCTCCAGACGGATCGGGGCCAGCAGGCATTCGCCATCAAAGGGGTCTACTACGACTACGGCTCCGACCTCGGGGTGACCCTCATGAGCCGGTCGACCTACGAGCAGTACTACGACGACCGCGGCGTGTCCGGCCTGGCGTTTGCGGCCGCCGACACCACCTCCGTCGATGCCCTCATCGCAGACATGCGCACTTCGGTGGCGGGGCTTCAGGACGTGCTCATCCGGTCGAACCGGGCCCTGCGCGAGACGTCGATGCGCGTCTTCGACCGCACGTTCACCATCACGACGGTGCTTCGGCTGCTCGCGATTGCGGTCGCGTTCATCGGCGTGCTGACGGCCCTCATGGCCCTGGCCCTGGAACGGCGGCGAGAGATGGGCGTGCTGCGGGCCACCGGGATGACGCCGCCCCAGGTGGGCGGCTACCTCACCCTGCAGTCGAGCCTGATGGGGGCGATTGCGGGAATTCTCTCCCTCCCGCTCGGCTACGTGCTGGCGTACGTGCTGGTCTTCGTCATCAACAAGCGCTCCTTCGGGTGGACGCTCCAGCTCACCGTCCCGAGCGACGTCCTGATCCAGTCGCTGGTGCTGGCGGTGGTGGCGGCGTTCCTGGCGGGCCTGTACCCAACCTGGCGAATGGCGCGGTCCAGCCCCGCGCTTGCCTTGCAGGATGAATAAGCCGGTCGGGCCAGCCGGAGACGCTCTCGCGTTGTGTTTCGGCACGAGCCATGCTTTCTAACTCACCCCCGCGGCCTCGCCGCAGGGGTCCCTCCCTCAATGAATCCGTCTCCCATGTCGCGTTCTCGGTTGTTGCTTGCCGGCCTGTTTGGTCTGGTCGCCCTCCTCGGCCTGGGCGCCTACTGGCTCACCGCGTCCTCCGGCGAGGCCGAGCTGCAGACGTCGGTCTCCGTGTCGGAGGCGATGGCCGGGGACACCACCGGCTACCGGCGCGCCACGGCACCCCGGGCCTTCACGTTTCCCGACGACTACGGCCCGCATCCCGGCTACAAGACGGAGTGGTGGTACGTGACCGGCACGCTGAGTGGGCCGGACGCCCAGCCCTACGGCTACGAGCTCACGATCTTTCGGACCGGCCTGACCCCGCCGGACGAAGCGCCCCAGCCCCCCTCCGACTGGCGCACGAACCAGCTCTACCTGGCCCACTTCGCCGTCACCGACGGGGCCAACGAGAAATTCCACGCCTTCGAACGGTTCCAGCGAGGGGGCGCTGGGCTCGCCGGGGCGCAGGCCACGCCGTTCCGGGTGTGGCTCGACGACTGGTCCATGACCGGACCGGACTCGTCGGCCTTCCCGCTCCGGCTGCGCGCCCAGCAAGAAGGGATTGGCGTGGACCTGTCCCTCCGCCCCACCAAGCCGCGCGTGCTGCAGGGCGACCGGGGCCTGAGCCAAAAGGGACCGGGGAGCGGCAATGCGTCGTACTACTACTCCTATACGCGCCTGGCCACCGAGGGACGCCTCGTCGTGTCGGGCGACACGCTGTCGGTGACCGGCAACAGCTGGATGGACCGGGAGTGGAGCACCTCGGCCCTGGGCCCCGACCAGGAGGGGTGGGACTGGTTCTCGCTCCAGCTGGACGACGGGCGCGACCTGATGTACTACCAGCTCCGCCGGACGGACGGCACCCCCAGCCGCTTCAGCGAAGGCGTGATCGTCGGGCCCAACGGGTCGGCCCGCCCCCTGGATCGCTCGGACGTCTCCGTGGAGGTGCTCGACACCTGGACGAGCCCGGACGGCACGCACACCTACCCGGTGGACTGGACCCTGCGCGTGCCCGACGAAGACATCGACCTGCGGGTCACGCCCCTGTTTCCGGACCAGGAGCTGGATGTGTCCGTCCGCTACTGGGAGGGTTTCGTTCGGGTGAAGGGCTCCGCGAGCGGCCGCGGGTACGTGGAGATGACGGGATACGGGGACAGCCCCGGGTCCCCCGTCTCGTAGCCGGTACGGGTCCGCCCACTTTTCTGTCGCACTGGTTATATTATAGCACGCGTGGTGGACGCGCTAAACTTGCCCACGTACGAGTTTCGGACCCAGACGCGTGGAGACACCCGGGCCATCTACGACCCGCTCCGGGACCGGTACGTCCGCCTGACGCCCGAGGAGTGGGTCCGCCAGCACTTCGTGCAGTACCTGATTCAGGAGCTCGGCGTGCCAGCAGGCCTCGTCGCTGTGGAGGCCGCGTTCCAGTGCCAGGGCCAGCCGCGCCGCGCCGACGTGATTGTGCACGACCGGCAGGGCGACCCGCTTCTTCTGGTCGAGTGCAAGGCCCCGCGCGTGTCGATCGCCCAGGATGCCTTCGACCAGGGCGCCCGGTACAACATCGTCCTGCAGGCCCCGTACCTCGTGGTGACAAACGGCCAGACGCACTACGCCTGTGCTATTGATTTTGGCGACCAGAGCTATACCTTTCTCAACGACCTTCCTTCCTACGACGCCCTTCTCGACACGGAGGGCCACTCGTAGCCCCCGCCTCTCGCCCCCTCACACGTCCCACTTTTCCGCCGCATGCCCACCTACGACCGCGAACGTACCGTCGCCTTTCACGCCGTCCAGACCGCCGCCGACTTGTGCCAGTCCGTCCGCGCCGACCTCGACGGGGACGTGATGGAAAAGGAGGACCACACGCCCGTGACCGTGGCCGACTTCGGCAGCCAAGCCCTCATTTGCCAGGCACTTCGGGACGCCTTTCCGGACGACCCCGTCATCGGCGAGGAAGACAGTTCGGCCCTGCAGGCCGACGAAAACGCCAATGTACGGGCCCACCTCCTGGAGGAGGTGCGCGTCCACCACCCGGACGTCAATCCGGACCTGGTGTTCGACTGGATTGACCACGGCACCGACGAGGGCTACAGCGAGCGCTTCTGGACGCTCGACCCGATCGACGGAACCAAAGGCTTCGTGCGGGGCGACCAGTACGCCATTGCGCTCGCCCTGATTGTCGACGGCCAGCCTCAGGTGGCCGCCCTGTGCTGCCCGCACCTCCCCAACGCTCTCGACGCGGAGCCGCCGGAGTCCCGGGGACAGGCCTTTCTGGCCGTGCGGGGCGAGGGCACCGTTCAAACCCCGCTCACGCCGGACACCGACGCGGTGCCCACGCCGATCCACACCAGCGACACGACCGAGCCGTCCGAGAGCCGGTTCTGCGAGTCGTTCGTGTCGTCACACAGCTCCCACGACCTCGCCGCGAAGGCCGGCGAGCGCCTCGGCATCACCGCCGATTCCATTCGGATCGACAGTCAGGCGAAGTACGCCATCGTGGCGCGGGGCGAGGCGGAGATCTACCTGCGCCTCCCCCGCCCGGACAGCCCCGACTACACCGAGCGCATCTGGGACCACGCGGCCGGGGCGCTGGCGGTGGAGGCCGCCGGGGGCACCGTGACGGACATGCACGGCGCTCCCCTCGACTTTACCCACGGTCGGTTGTTGGAGGCCAACACGGGCGTCGTCGCCACCAATGGCCCCCTCCACGACGACGTCCTTGAGGCCCTCGCCGCCGTTCAAGGGTAGGCCCCGGTCCGTTTCCTGGTCACGATCTGTGCTCGCAATGAATGCGTTTCTCCTCTGCGCCGGCTTCGGCACCCGGATGCGGCCTTTGACGGCGGACACCCCAAAGTCGCTGGTAAGGGTGGCTGAGAAGCCGATCCTCGATCGTCTCCTCGACGAACTGACCGCCTGGTCGGCCCTCACGGACATCCACGTCGCCGTCAATCATCGGGATGCGCCCGACTTCCATCAATGGGCCACCGCGCACCGGACGGACCTGACGGCCGCGGGCATCGAGCTGCACCTCCACGACGATGGCGTGGAGTCTCCCGACGACCAGCTCGGGAGTGTTGGCGACCTGAAGTTCCTGCTGGATGAAGTTGGCGTTCCGCCTGACGGCGCACTGGTAAGCGGGGGTGACAGCCTGTACCGGTTCCCGCTCGCCCCAATCTTGAACGCCTACGAAGGCACCACGAACGATGCCCTTGCGCTCCACGAGCCCGACCCCGCGCGGCGCGCCCACAGTAGCGTCCTCCGGCTCGACGGAGCCACCGTGACCGAGGTGCTCGACGACCCGACCGGCGCGGCCTCCACTCGCATCTGTCCCTCTTGGCTCCTGCTGAGTACCGAGGGGCTGGAGGCCGTTTCCGCTTACCTCAACGACGGCGGACCCCCCGACACGCTGGGGGGCTTTCTCAACCGGCTGGCCCGGACGCACTCTGTGCGGGCCCACCGTCTTCCGAAGACCCCCAACCTGCGCCTCCACTGCAACACGCCCGATGACCTGGAGCGGGCGCGGCGCCTCCTTCGCGACGAACCGCGGCACGTGCTCGGCCCCGAGGCGGTGCGGGGCTGCCTCGCCGGGGCTGAGGGGTGACCGTGACGACGCGGCGGACGGACGCGCGGCGCGTCACCCCCCGAAGGCGTCGCGAAGCTGGTCACACGCCTGTCGCAGGACCGGCATTTCCTTCGCAAAGCAGAAGCGAAGCTGATGGTGGCCGTCGGTGGGGTCCCTGTAGAAGGAGCGTCCGGTGACGCTCCCAACACGGGCCTCCTTGATGAGCGTGTCGCAGGCCGCCGCGTCGTCCGTGAACCCCTCCCGCGCATCGGCCCGCCCGTCGAAGCTCGCAAGAACGTAGTAGGCCCCGTCCGGCCACGGCACGTCAAACCCGATGGCCTCGAGCGTCTCGCACATGAGCGTCCGGCGCTCCGCGTAGTCCGCCTGGAGCTGAGGCACATAATCGTCGTCCAGGTCCTCGAACGCCGCCAGGGCCGCATGCTGGAGGGGACGGGGCGCGCAGATGTAGAGCAGGTCGTTCATCAGCCCCATCTTTTCGGCGATGGGGGCGGGCGCTACCCCGTAGCCGAGGCGCCACCCCGTCACGTTGTACGCCTTCGAAAAGCCAGAGAGGGTGATCGTGCGCTCGTAGGCGTCCGGCAGGCTCGCGAGCGAGACGTGCTCGGCCCCGTCGTAGAGCATGTACTCGTAGATCTCGTCCGTAATCGCCACGAGGTCGTGGGCGTGGAGCAGGTCCACGAGCGTGGACAGCTCTTCGCGCGTCCAGACCTTGCCGCTCGGATTGGCCGGGGTGTTTACGACCACGGCCTTCGTATTCTCGGTCACGGCCGCCTCCATCGCCGCCCGGTCGAACGTCGACTCGGGGCCGCCGAGGGGGACGTACCGGATCGTCGCGCCGGTAAGCTCCAGAATGTTGCGGTGGTACCCGTAAAACGGCTCGAAGAGAATCACCTCGTCGCCGTCTTCCAGGAGCGTGAGCGCCGCCGATACGAAGACCCCGGTCGACCCGACGCCCACGACCACCTCGTCCGGCGAGGTGGCGGGCACGGTGTTGTACGCCTGCTCTTTTTCGAGGATGGCCCGGCGCAGGGGCTCGATGCCGGCGTAGTGGGAGTAGATCGATTCGTCGTCGCGGATGGCCTGGTGGGCGCGGGCCTTGATCGGCTCGGGCGTCGGGAGGTCACAGACGCCCTGGCCCAAGTTGATGCCGTCCACCTCGCTCACCCGGCGGGTCACAGCGCGAATGCCACTCTGCTGCAGGCCGTCGGCGCGGGCGGCGAGGGGAAGAGAGGCGGTCAGATCCATGGGGGTGGGAACACATTGAAACTGCCACGGACCCTGGTAAGAAAGTGCTCTCCTCCGCGGTATGCAAGCGCCCACTCCGCCGGAACCATGCGACGCGACAGCCGAATGATGGAGGCGCGGCGTCTCCGCTCGGGCCTCTTCCCCTCCGATTCCATTTCTTCTAGTGCCCCCACCGCCCCATGTCGTCCCCCGCTCCGTTCCTGCACGAGGCCATCGAGATGGCCGTTCAAAACGTAACCGCCGGGCAGGGAGGGCCGTTCGCCGCCCTCATCGTCCGGGACGGAGAGGTCATCGGGCGGGGCACCAACGTGGTGACCGCCCGCAACGACCCAACGGCCCACGCCGAGGTGACGGCCATTCGGCAGGCCTGCGACGCCCTGGACGACTTCGAGCTGACGGGCTGCACGATGTACGCCACCTGTGAGCCGTGCCCCATGTGCCTGGGCGCCGCGTACTGGGCCCGGCTCGATCGCATTGACTACGCCGCCACCCGAGAGGACGCCGCCGCGGCCGGGTTCGACGACCATCACATCTACGAGGAGCTGGCCAAGCCCCCATCCGACCGGCACCTCCCGATGCAACAGCGTCTCCCAGAAGAAGCCCAGCGTCCCTTCGAGGCCTGGCTCGACTATGACAACCGAGTGCCGTATTAGCCCGGGCCCGGCCCTTCTGTAGACCGCTCGTCCGCGCCTCCCCATCTCCCCCCGGCGCGCCGGGGTCACTCGAGCCCGTCTGTGTGAAACAGCATGACGTGGCGGCAGCACACGCAATTTATCGCGATGGGTCCCTGGCGATCCTCGGGCGTGCCGCCCGCCTCAAACTCCGTCCCCCCACACACCGGGCACTCCAACTCGCCGGTGCGCCTCCGAAGGTGCCGTAGCAACCGGCACAAGTCCAGATCGACCATGCCCGGCGTTTCGTGAACGTTGCCCGCGATGCGCCACCGCTCTTCCCGGATGTTCGTCTCAGAAAGCGCAGTCGAGTGGCCGTCTGTTCCCAGTAAGAAATAGCCCCCGGTTTCCGGGTCCCACCGAACCATCGCGACCCTCTCTTCGTCGTTTTCCAACACATCGCCGTCGAAGATCTGCTCCCCGTCGGCATCGGTGAGGCCGATGTGTTGCATGAGACTCGTGTCCGGAGACTCTCTGCAATGGAGGCGGGTCTTGCGGTGCAGGGCCCAGTCTGAGGAGGCCTCAATTTTGAGCGACCAGACAGCGCTGTCGTTGACGTAGATCATCTCGTCGCCGTCCCACACGCGAAATTCAGGAGCTGGCATGTATCGTCGGTTGATTCCGGAAGTGGCGGACTATCGAAGCGATGTGCATTTCTGAATATGTGGGTCGTGCGGCAGTTCATCCAATCGCGGTGGACAAGCCCCCCATAATGATTTGGATGAGTCTGGAATCTTTCAATCCAGTTTGCGTGGAATCGGGCGGATTTATCCCCGTCGACATTGCATGCGGCGAGCCATAGGTTTCAATCATCGTAGAATTCTCCACCCTCTTTCCCCTTGCATGCCTCGTTTCGCTTCTATTCTCGGCGCCCTTCTCGTCCTCCTGGTCCCTTTCGCCGTCCAAGCCCAGCCTGTTGAGCGGACCTCACCGCTTACGGTCGAGCAGATCATGCAGGAGCCTAAATCATGGATTGGGGACTGGCCCACCAATGTCCGCTGGCACGAAACCGGGCAGACGCTCTATTTCGACTGGAACCCCGACGGCGACTTTCCCAGCGATTCGCTCTACAAGGTTGCGCGCGACGGCGGCTCCCCCCAGAAGGTCTCTCCAGAAGAGCGGCGCTCAAATCCGCCCACGTTTGACGGCTGGCACCACGGCGAGCACGTCTACACCGACGACTTTTCCCGGAAGGTATACGCCGCCGACGGCGACCTGTACCTCTACGACCGAACCAACGACGAGCAGACCCGCCTGACCGACACCCCCGCCCGCGAGGCCGACCCGCGGTTCGACCTGGACGGTGAGCGCGTTCTCTTCGAGCGAGACGACAACCTCTTCGCCGTCCACCTCAACACCGGGCGGGTTCGTCAGCTGACCGACGTGCAGTCTGGGCGTGCCCCCCGTGAGGACGAGCCAACGCCCCGCGAGGACGTTCTCGAGGAGCAGCAGCTGGAGCTCTTCGAAACGCTGCGTGAGCGCACAGAGGAGGACGAGCGGGCCGAGGAGATGCGGGAGCGAGACCGTGAGGCCGACGATCCGCCCCCCACACACTACACCGGCGGCGCCGAGGTGAGCGACCTGCGCATGGACCCGACCGAGCGGTTCGTCGCGATTGCGCAGCAGTCCCAGCCCGACGCCGCCGACCCGACACAGGTCATCGACTACGTCACCCAGTCGGGGCACGCCGATGTGATGCAGGCCCGGCCCAAGGTGGGCATCCCGCCCGGGGACTTTTCCCTTCACGTGCAGGACCTGGAGCGCGATACAACCCTGGAGGTCAACCTGCACCAGCTTCCCGGGGCGTACGACGTGCCCGAGTATCGACGGGAGCAGGGCGTGGAGCTCGACTCTAGCGCGGCCAAGCGGGCCCTCTACAGCTACGGGCCCTACTGGAGTGCGGACGGGGAGCACGCCGTTCTCGTGGTGCGGGCCGACAACAACAAGGACCGGTGGATCGCGCGCCTCGACCCCGAGACGGGCGACCTGACGGTGCTCGACCGTCAGCACGACGCGGCCTGGATCGGGGGGCCCGGCATCAGCGCGTACGGCGGGCCTGGGACCGTGGGCTGGATGCCCGGCAACGAGCGCTTCTACTTCCAGAGCGAGGCGACCGGCTACAGCCACCTCTACACCGTCAACGTGGAGACGGGCGACACCACCCAGCCCACGAGCGGCGACTTCGAGGTGCTCGGCGCCCGACTGTCGCGGGACGGCGCTACGTGGGTTCTGACCACCAACCGGCGCTCGCCGCACCAGCAGCACGCAGAGCGGATGCCCGCCGACGGCGGTGACATCACCCGCCTCACCCAGATGACGGGCACCCACGACGCGGCCCTGAGCCCCAACGGGAAGCGGCTCGCCACGCTCTACTCCACCACGAACCAACCGGCCGACCTCTACCTCAAGGACGCCACGGCGGAGTCTGAGGGAAACCGCATCACGGAGTCTCCCACCGACGAGTGGGCGGCGTACGACTGGCGCATGCCCGAGACCACACGCTTCGAGGCGTCGGACGGCGTGGAGGTGCCCGCCCACGTCTTCCGCCCCGACACTCCGAATGGGGCCGCGGTGTTCTTCGTCCACGGCGCCGGCTACCTGCAAAACGTGATCAAGGACTTTCCGCCGTATTTCCGCGAGTACATGTTCCACAACATGCTCGCGGACCTCGGCTACACGGTGGTCGACGTGGACTACCGCGGCTCGGCCGGCTACGGGCGCGATTGGCGCACGGCCGTCTACCGCCACATGGGAGGGCGCGACCTACAGGACTACGTGGACGCCGCCGAGTGGGTGGGTGAGACCTACGGCATTCCCGCGGAGCGCCGCTTCATCTATGGGGGCTCGTACGGCGGCTTCATGACGTTGATGGCCCTCTTCACCGCGCCGGACCACTTCGGCGGCGGAGCCGCCCTCCGCTCGGTGACCGACTGGGCCCACTACAATGAGGTCTACACCTCCAACATCCTCAACCACCCGCAGACCGACTCCCTGGCCTACGCCCGCTCCTCCCCCATCTACCACGCCGAAGGGTTGGAGGACCCGCTCCTCATGCCCCACGGCCTCGTGGACACGAACGTGCAGCCACAGGACATCTTTCGGCTCACCCAGCGCCTCATCGAGCTCGGCAAGGAGGACTGGGAGCTGGCAATGTATCCGGTGGAGGGCCACGGCTTCGAAGAACCGGCGAGCTGGACCGACGAGTACCGTCGCATTTTCGAACTCATTCAGGAGAGTGTTGGGCCGAACCGGACTCAGAACTGAA